>NZ_JBBPBZ010000002.1:902500-1202500 GCF_038070105.1 Methylocystis sp. IM3
CGGCGCTGAATTCGGCCTGCGAGATCGCCTGAAGGGCCGGACGCAGACGGGGCGAATAGCCGAAGGCGCTCTGGGCGACGCAATCGGTGAGAGTGGCGAGCAGAGAAGACTTGCCGCCTTTCTTCGGCCCGACGAGACAAATGGCGACTTTCTCGGTCATTTACGCTCCCTTGCGACGCCGGGACCATACAGGGCGCAGGCGACGCGGGAAAGGCGAGGGAGGAAAGGTGACGCGCGCGGCCACTCCATGCTAAGCGCGCTCCCATGCTCGAAGGTCTTCCCCCCAATGGCGCCAGCCATGTGCTGCGCCTCTCCTGCGACGAAAGCCGCGCCCGCGCCGTCGCCGACATCATCGTCGAGACATTCGACCCGACGGAAACCGCCGCCGGCGCCTTCGAGGTGGACGACGGCCCGGTCTGGTCGGTCGAGGTCTATTTCGCCGAAGCGCCGGACGAGGATGAAATCCGCGCCCTGATCGAGGCGGTGAGCGACGCCGAGACCGCCGCCCGCGCCGAGTTTTGCGAGATCGCAAAGGAAGACTGGGTGCAGAAATCGCTCGCCGGGCTCGAGCCCGTGCGCGCCGGCCGGGTGCTGGTGCACGGCGCGCATGATCGCGCGCGGCTGAGGCCCAATGACGTCGGCGTCGAGATCGAGGCGGCGCTCGCCTTCGGCACCGGCCATCACGGCACGACGCTGGGCTGCCTGCGGGCGCTTGACGGCGTCACGAAGCGCCGCCGCCCGCGGCGCGTTCTGGACGTGGGCACGGGCACCGGCGTGCTCGCCATCGCGGCGGCGAAGCTTTTGCGCCAGAAGGTCGCCTGCGGCGACATCGATCCCGTGGCGGTCGAGACCGCCCGCGCCAACGCCATCGCCAATGGCGCAGTCGCCTTCGTGCGGCCGGTCGTGGCGACGGGGCTGCGTCACGGCGATATGGGCGGACGCTACGATCTGATCTTCGCCAATATTCTCGCCAAGCCCCTGCGGCTGCTCGCGCCCTCGATCGCCCGCGCCGCCGCGCCGGGCGCGGAGCTGGTGCTGTCCGGCCTTCTGGCGCGCGACGTCGCGGGCGTTCTCGCGGCCTATCGCGGGCAAGGGTTCTATCTCGCCCGGCGCGGCGACATCGACGGCTGGGCGACGCTGGTTCTCAGCAAGGGACCAAGGCGCCGGCCGACCATTTAGCGAGGGCTGCGCAACCAAACCGCCGCGAGCGCATTAAGCAGGCGCGGCCTCGTCCTGGGGCCGCAAATTGTCTCGAAAAGGGAAAAGCTTATGCGCAAACTGTTCGTTGCGGTCGCGGCGGCCGCCTGTCTCGTTCCCCTGGCGGCGTCCGCCCGCCCGATCGACGGCGCCGCCAGCCTCTACTCGCAGGCCAGGAACTTCACGCCGATCGAGGAAGCCGCCTGCCAGGGATGGGGGCGCTGGTGTCCGCCGGGCTATGTGCGCGCCTGCGGTCCTTACCGGTGCTGGTGCCGTCCCTGCCGCTGAGCGGACAGCTTCCCGCGGCGGATCAGGGCGCCGGCTCGGCGCCCTCTTCGGCCGAGGCGGGTTCGGGCGAGAGATAACGCTCCAGCGCGGTGGGGCGCCGCCGCCGCGCGCGGGCCAGAACGGGGTCGCTGTAATAGGCGCGGGGGCCATTGGCGAGGCTATCGAGACCCAAACGCGCCGCGCGGGCGCGGGGCTTCATCGCCGCGTAGAGCCGGGCCTCGACCTGCGAGATGGTGACATTGTCCACCACATAGACGCCGCGGCGGTCGACATGGGCGATCTCGTCGCGCACCAGCCGGTTGAGAATGGCGACGAGATTGTCGCGCAC
This sequence comes from Methylocystis sp. IM3, assembly GCF_038070105.1. Lineage (NCBI taxonomy): Bacteria > Pseudomonadati > Pseudomonadota > Alphaproteobacteria > Hyphomicrobiales > Methylocystaceae > Methylocystis > Methylocystis sp. IM3. The sequence goes on from NZ_JBBPBZ010000002.1 coordinate 904,314, forward strand.
ATTGGGCGCGAGCAGAAGCAGCGAGGCGTCCTGGGGATCGATTTCGCTCATGTCGCCGTGAACCGGCCGCGCGGCGCGCAGCATGGTTTTCATGGCGCGGACTTCGACCGGCTCCTCCTCGTCGTCGGTCAGATCCATCGGCGTCATGAACTGGCGCCGCTCGCGCGCCTCGAAGCCGCGTTTGAAGATTTCCGACAGGAACTTCATGATGAACAGGAAGGCGTCCTGCGCCATGGCGACGCCGATCGCCATGGTCGAATCGGGCGTGAAGCTCCAGAAGGCTTCCCGCGCCAGTTCGAACTTGTTGCGCTCGGTCGAGTGCGCGCGCAGATAGGCGTCGCTCTTCTTCAAGAGCTCGCGCACGTCCTCGTCGCTCAAGCCCACCGACTTGCCGGCGACGACGCAGGCGTCGACGAGCCCCTTCGCGGCGTTGAAGCCATTGGCGGCGGCGCTCCTGTCCGACGCGGGGGCGGCGCGGATTTTCGCGACGATGGCGTTGAGCTCGTCGCGCAGCCCGCCGTCGAGACTGCATTTGGCGTCGAAGGCGGCGCGCGCCGCGATCGTCTCGTCGCGCGCCGACAGGAGATCGCGCGCGGCGCCCTGCGGCTCGCAGGCGAAGTCGTGGGCCACGGAGGCGGGCAGGGCGTTCGACTGGCGCGCAGCGGCGAGGATCGGCTCACAGAGCGGCCTGATCTCGCGCGCTTTCGCCCAGGTCGGCTCGACCCGCAACTGGTCGCGTAGCGCCGTGAGGTCGCGCAGCGTCGCGTCGAGGTCGAGCGCCGCCTCGCCTTTCGGAACGGGTTTTCTGGCGGCGACGCCGGCCAGTTCGGCCTTCTGCTTGAGGGCGATGGACTGGGCGGCGAGCGCGTCGCGCTTCCTGAGCGCGCTGGCGCGCTCGTTCATCGGCCCGGCGAGCGTCTGTCGGATCGCCGCCGCGCGTCGGTTCGCCTCCTCGGCCTTGATGCGATGCGTGCGGCAGTTCGGCCCGCACACCGCGCCGCGATTGTCGAGCCCGTGCTCGGCGTCCACGGCGAGCTGCTCCTCCTGACGGGCGGTCGCGTTGAGGGCCGTGATTTCTTCCTGCTTGGATTTGATGATGGCGTCGAGACTGGCGACGGTCTTTTCGAGCGTCGTCATCTCGGCCCGCGCCTCGTCATATTGGCGGCTCGCCGTCTGGGCGCTTTCGAGCTCCGCCGCGACCTGCTGCGCGGCCTTGGCGAGGATCGCCTGCTGCGCCTCCTGATTCTTGCGGATCGCCTCGCGCAGCGCCGGACCCGCGGCGCGGGCCGTGTCGATCAGGGCGTCGAGCGACTCGAGATAGCTCCTGAAGGAGGGGTCGGCGACCATTCGGGCGGAGGCCGCCTCATAGGCCGCGTTGATCTGTTTCGTCGCCGGCAGCACGACGTTGGCGGCCAACTCCATGGGTTGCAGCTCGGCGACGATCTTGCGCGAGCTGAGCTTGAAAATATTGTTGTAATAATAGGTGAAGGAGAAAAAGGCGGAGATCGAGAACACGAAGACGAAGACCGCCGCCGTGACGAGCGTCTTCACGAGCATGCGCTCGCGCGCCATGCGCCGCCTCGCGATGAGCGCCGCGAGGTCGGCGCCGAGCGACCAGGAGGTCGAGGCGAGCATGACGAGAATGGCCGTCGTGGCGACGAGCGTGCCGACAATGCCGACAATATCGCCCGGCTCCTTCTGCATGATGTCGATCATGCCCGAGGAGGTCGTATAGAAGACCCACGCCAGCACCGGGAGCGTCACCGCCATGCCGACGCGCCCGAGGTCGATCTCCCCCGCCCAGAAGCGTCTCGCCGGCGCAAGGAGCGCCCTCAGGGAGACGATGCGGCGGGAAGCGGGGCTTTCAGGGCGCGCAGGCGGGCTCGCGACGGTCATGGAAAAAGCTCGCTCCTCGAATCTCCGGCCCTGCTGCCCCAAGGGTTCCCGGTTGATGGGACGGAAATGAGACCTATTTGCACTTTTTCGCAAGCCGTCGCGTCGAGCGCCCGCAAAGAGGCGCCGTGGGGGCGCGGCGGGCCGGGTTTTCCTCCTTGGTCTTTCGTGTTAGAGGGCCAAGTCGGCGCGACGCTCGCGGCAGGACGCGCGCCGGCGCCTCTTGTCTCGCGGCCCCTTGAAGGTTCGCGCAACAAACAGGAACAAGCCGTGTCCATACCTTTCCGTTACGTTGCGAAGATCGGCGCCTATATCGTCAAGCAGCATCTTCTAGGCAGAAAACGCTATCCTCTCGTCCTGATGCTGGAGCCGCTGTTTCGCTGCAATCTCGCCTGCGCGGGTTGCGGCAAGATCGATTATCCCGACCATATTCTGAACAAGCGCCTGTCCGTCGAGGAATCGCTGGCCTCGGTCGATGAGTGCGGCGCGCCCGTGGTGGTCATCGCCGGCGGCGAACCGCTCCTGCACAAGGACCTGCCGCAGATCGTCGAGGGCATCGTCAAGCGCGGCAAATTCGCCATCGTCTGCACCAATGCGCTGTTGCTCGCCAAGAAGATCGACCAGTACAAGCCCTCTCCCTATTTCACCTGGTCGATCCATCTCGACGGCGACAGGGAGATGCACGACCGCGCCGTGAGCCAGGACGGCGTCTACGAGCGCGCGGTCGAGGCGATCAAGCTCGCCAAGGCCAAAGGCTTCCGCGTCACCACCAACAGCACGTTCTTCGCCGACGCCGATCCGGAGCGCGTCGCCAAATTCCTAGACGAGACGACCGCGCTCGGCGTCGACGGCATGACGGTCTCGCCCGGCTACGCCTATGAGCGCGCGCCGGACCAGACCCACTTCCTCAATCGGCAGAAGACGAAGGAACTGTTCCGCGCCATCCTGCGCCGCGGGCGCGGCGGCAAGGCCTGGGAGTTCCAGCAGTCGGGCCTGTTCATGAATTTCCTCGCCGGCAACGAGAGCTATCTCTGCACGCCCTGGGGAAATCCGCTGCGCACGGTCTTCGGCTGGCAGCGTCCCTGCTATCTTCTCGGCGAAGGCTATGTGCCGACCTTCAAGCAACTGATGGAAGAGACGAACTGGGACGCCTATGGCGTCGGCAACTACGAGAAATGCGCCGACTGCATGGTGCATTGCGGCTTCGAGCCCTCGGCCGTGGCCGATTCGGTGCGTCGCCCCTGGAAGGCCGCCATGATCGCCCTCTTTGGCGTTCGCACCGACGGTCCCATGGCGCCCGACATCTCGCTCGAGAATCAGCGCCCGGCCGAATATGTCTATGACGAGAACATCGCCAAGCTCTCAGAGATCCGTGAGCACGAGGCGAAGAAGCGGTCCGAGGAGCGGCCCACAGCGGCTTAAGGACCCGAAGGCCGCGCGGGAATCGAGCCCGGCCATCATCAATCCGCCAATCTGACGGGGCGCGCGAATCAGTTCGCGCGCCACTGTTTTTCCGCACACGTCGCCTTCGGGCGTCAGCGCCTTGGCGGCGAGCGACGGCAATCCGCGCAGGGCGGGGTCGCTGATCGCGCGCACCACGGCGAAAGGGATGCCCCGGTCGCGGGCGAATTCGGCGGCGAGATGCGATTCCATATCGACGGCCGCGGCCTGCGACCGCTCGCGCAGGCGCGTCTTGGCGTGGCGATCCATCGCCGGCTGATCGACGCCGACAATGGCGCCGGAGATCGTCTTGCACCCCCTCGCGGCCGCGCCTTCGGCGAGCGCATCGGAGAGACGCGCGTGGGTTTCGTGGCGGTCGTCGCCCGAAACGACTGTATCGGCGATCATGAGGTCGCCCGGCCGCAGGGCGTGATCGAGCCCTCCGGCGAGACCGAAACTGACGACGGCGGCGAAGCGGCGCCCCTGGAGGAGATCAAGCTCGGCGCGCAGTTTGAGCACATTCGCGCCGCTGCAAATGGCGACGACGCCCTCGCCCGCCACACAGGCAGCCTCGCGCTTCATGCCGGTGAGAACGAGGATCGGGCCCGGCGCCGGAACGCTGGCCGCCTCTCTGCGGCGGCTCTGAACCAGCGTCATGGGCCTCTCCCTGTTTCGTGACCGTCGCCTTAACTCCCCTCTTTCCGAGGGCGAAGTCAACGGCTGACCAGCAAGCGGGTCGTCATTAGTGAATTGGGCTCAGCGATCGCCGCCGGCAAATGCCTCTCGTTCACGCGCTCCCACTGGGTATGCGCACTTGGCGTGCGCACTTCCCCGTCACGGAGCGCTCACGCCCGGCGCCGGGGCTTACAGCCCCACGGTCACCAGCTTGCTGTTCGTGCCCACCAGATTGCGGTAGCGCGCCAGCGCCCACAGCGGGAAGAATTTCGCATAGCCGTGGTAGCGCAGATAGAAGACGCGCGGGAATCCGGTGGCGGTGAAGCGCGCCTCGTTCCACAGGCCGTGTTCGGCCTGCGTCGCCTGTAGGTAGGCCACGCCGCGCGCGACGGCCGGATGCTCCACATCGCCCGAGGCCATCAGGGCGAGCAGCGCCCAGGCCGTTTGCGAGGCGGTCGAGGGCGCTTGCTCATAGCCCTTGTAATCGAGCTTGTAGCTCACAAGATCCTCGCCCCAGCCGCCGTCGGGATTCTGGATCGAGACCAGCCAATTCACCGCGCGGCGATAGGCGTCATGGTCATGCGGCAGGCCGGCGGCGTTGAGCGCGCAGAGCGCCGACCATGTTCCATAGATGTAATTGGCGCCCCAGCGGCCGAACCAGCTGCCGTCTTTCTCCTGGTCCTTGATGATGTAATCGACGCCGCGCTTCAGACAGTCGCTCGTCTCCGCCGTCTCGCCGAGCTGGGCGAGGAGCGAGATGCAGCGGGCCGACACGTCGACGGTCGGCGGATCGAGCAGCGCGCCATGATCGGCGAAGGGAATGTGGTTGAGGTAGTGATAGGCGTTGTCCGCGTCGAAGGCGCCCCAGCCGCCGTTCTTCGACTGCATGCCGACGATCCACTCCTTCGCGCGGGCGATGCGCTCGGCGTAGGGCTTGGCGCTCTCATTGGCGGTGAGCCGGTCCATGGCGGTCGCGACGACGGCCGTGTCGTCCACATCCGGATAATAGGCGTTGGCGTATTGGAAGGCCCAGCCGCCGGGCCGCAGGTCCGGGCGCTGGACCGCCCAGTCGCCCTTCACGTCGAGCACCTGAAGCGGCGCGAGCCAGTCGAGCGCCTGGCGCGCACGCTCGCGGGCATCCGGGTCGCCGGTCTCCAGTAGCGCATGGGCGACAAGCGAGGTGTCCCACACCGGCGAGACGCAGGGCTGGCAATAGGCTTCCGTTTCGTTGACCACGAGCAGGCGCTCGATCGATTCGCGCGCGTCCTTCACGCGCTGGTCGCTCTCGGGCGCGCCGAGCACGTCGTACATCAGCAGGCTGTTGACCATCGCCGGGAAGATGGCGCCGAGGCCGTCGACGCCGTTGAGGCGCTCGGTCGTCCATTTTTCGGCAAGTTCGATCGACAGTTCGCGCGACCGCTTCGGCATGTGGGGTTCGAGAACCCGCAGCAGCTTGTCGATCTCGCCGAAGATATGCGCCCAGGGCCAGGTCTGGTGCTCGCCCTTCGGCCAGACTTTCACCTCCTCGGGCGGCGTCACGAAAAGCTCCTGGATGCGGACGCCCTTGGGATTTTTCGCCTTTGGCTTTTTCGTCATCAGAACCAGCAGGGGCACGAGCACCGTGCGGCCCCAATAGGAGATCTTGTCGAGGTGGAAGGGGAACCACTTCGGCAGCAGCATGATCTCGATCGGCATCACCGGCACGCCGCGCCAGGGGATTTCGCCATAGAGCGCGAGCAGCGAACGGGTGAAGACATTGCTCGTCGCCGCGCCGCCATGCGCGAGAATGGCGCTTCGGGCGCGCACCATATGCGGCGCCTCGATGTCGTCGCCGATCATCTTGAGCGCGAAATAGGCTTTCACGCTGGCGCTGATGTTGAAGTCGCCGTCCTGGAAGAGCGGCCAGCCGCCGTGGCGCTCGCTTTGCGTGCGGCGCAGATAGACGCCGATCTTGCGCTCCAGTTCGGCGTCGACGGGCTCGGCGCGGAAATGGCGCATCAGCACATATTCGGCCGGAATGGTGGTGTCGGCCTCGAGCTCGAAGCACCAATGGCCGTCGGTCTTGCCGAGCGCAAGCAGCGCGCGCTTGGCGTTCTGGATGCTCGCCTCCAGCGCCTCGGCGCCGACGGGAGCGTAGGTTTCAATGCGCGCGGCTGCGGTCATCGTAAATTCCCTTTAAGTCATGCGGTCTCAGGCGATGCGCAGCGTCGCTGTTTTTCCAGCGCCGGCATGAGGCCTGATGTTGATTTCAACGTCCCGTCCGAGGGCGACGAGGAAGCGCAAAAGCCGCTCCACCGAGAACTGCCTGAAGTCTCCATGCAGCATCTTCGAGACATCGGGCTGCCTGACGCCGAAGAGCCGCGCCGCCTCGATCTGCTTGAGGCCGCGCTCTTTGAGCAGCGCGTCGATCCTGCCGACGAGCTGCGCCTTGAGGAGATGGTCCTCGGCGGCTCTTTGAGGTGAAAGCGGGTCGTCCATCGGCTCGGGTGAGAAGTCGGTCGCCTCCGGTCCGGCGGGCGGCCGAACGGCGTTTCGGTTATAGTGATTTGACCATATGGTCAAGGAGCCTTCGCGCATCCAGCGAGCGCCGCCGCCTTGTATCCCGAGCGGATCGAACCCTCGATCGTCGCGGGGAGGCCCGTCGCCGTCCAGTCGCCGGCGAGGAAGAGATTGCGCCAGGCGGTTTCGGCGCCGGGGCGGCGCGCTTCCTGCGCCGGCGTCGCGGCGAAGGTTGCGCGCTTTTCCTTCACGATCTGCCAGGGGGGAAGATCGCGGGGAAGCCCCGTCGCGGCGGCGACCTCGGCCCAGATCTGCCCGGCGAGCGCCTCGCGCGGCTCCTCGATCAGCCGGTCGGCCCCGCTGATCGTGACCGAGAGCCTGTCATCGAAGGCGAAGAGCCACTCGGAAACCGAGCCGACCATGCCGAGCAGCAAGGGCTGGCCGGGCGGCGGCGCGATCTTGAAATGGACATTGAGGATTGCGCGATAGTCGTCGGGCGCGACCAGCTTGGGCACGAGCTCGGTCGCGCTCCAGGGGGGGACGGCGAGCACGACGCTGTCCTCTTCGCCAAGCGCAATATCCTCCCCCGCGAAACGCAGGGCGCGAACGCGGCCGTCGTCGACATCGATCTCGCGCAGCCGCGCGCCGAAGCGCGGGCTGACGCCCTGCGCTGAAAGTTTTGCGAGCGCCGGCTCGATGAAGGCGTGGCCGAGCCCGCCCCTGGCGACGAGCGGCCGGCAGGCGGCGCCGCCTGCGGCGAGCGTTTCGCGCAGCACGGCGCCCGCCAGCGTCGCCGACGCCTCGGTGGGCTCGGTGTTGAGGGCGGAGAGCATCACCGGGCGCCAGAGCTTTTCAAAGAGAAGGCCATCGCAGCGCATCGTCTCGCCGATGGTCGCGCCCGCTTTGGCGAATAGCAGCCTGGCGGCGTCGAGGTAATCGAGCGGGCGCGTCTCGGGGACGCGCCTGTCGGGGACGAAAATCCACCAGGGGATTTTCGAGGCGTTGGGCCGCAACCGCCAGCGCCGGCCGGTCTCGAAATCGAGGAAGTCGAATTGGCACTCCGCGGGTCCGACGAGGGCGTCGCTCGCGCCGATGCGCGCGCCGTAATCGCGCGCCGCCCAATTTCCCGAGAGCAGCAGATGATTGCCGTTATCGATGACGAGGTCGAGCGACGGGTCGAAATAGGAGCGGCAGCGCCCGCCCGCCATGCGCGCGGCTTCATGCAGCGCCACGCGCCGGCCTTCGTCGGCGAGCCGGACGGCGCAGGAGAGGCCGGCCAGTCCCGCCCCGACGATATGAATGGTTCCGCTCACAGGAAAGCGTGTCTGAGCAGGGCGCCGATCAGCTTCACTCGCGACATGCGCACGGGGGCGCGTGGCGGCGCGAAGCCGCGCTCGGCGAGGCGGTCGAGAATGGAGCGATAGCCGGCGGCCATCAGATAAGGGGCCTTCACGCCCGATTTCGGCAGGCCCGCCATGACGAGATCGGCTTGTTCGAAATGCTCGCGCGCCCGCTGCATGACGGGCGCGCAAACGGCGTCGAGCGCCGGGCTGGCGAGCACGGCATGGGGCGCCTGGGTGGCGACGCCCGCCTCGTCTATCGCCTCGCGCGGAAGATATAGCCGCCCGCGCGCGGCGTCTTCGTCGAGGTCGCGCAGGATATTCGTGAGCTGAAGCGCGCGCCCGAGGTGATAGGCGAGAAGCTTCGGCCCCGTGGGAAGTTCGGCCGCGTCGTCCTCGACGAGGCCGAACGCGCGCACCGAGAGCCGGCCCACGGCGCTCGCGACGCGGTCGCAATAGATTTCGAGCGTCTCCCAGTCCGGCGCGCAAATGTCCTGTTCGACATCCATCATCATGCCGTCGATGATGGCCTCGAAATCGGCGCGGTCCAGCCTGAAGCGGCGCACCGGCTCGGCGAGAAAGGCGCTGCGCGGGCGAATGCGGCCGGCGTAGAGCTCGTCGAGATCGAGACGCCAGGCGTCGAGCGCCTCGCGGCGGGCGGCTCGGTCGCCCTCGTCGTCGGCGATGTCGTCGACGGCGCGGCAGAAAGTGTAGATCGCAAACATGGCGTCCCGGCGCGATGGCTCGAGAATGCGCATGGCGAGATAGAAGGAGCTCTTGACCGCAATGGTCTGCGTCTCGAGCGGCGCGATGTCGGCGATGGTTTCCATGGTCATCAGGCAGCGTCCGCAATGGCGCGGCGCGTCCGCAGGGGGCGCCGCAGCAAAGCGCCGAGCGCGCCCCTCGCGCCGGCGAGGGCGAAGCCCAGCCTGCCGGCGTGCACCTTGTCGCAGAGCGGATCAGCGACGCGCAGCCGGGCGACAAGCGTCTCGGCGAGCGCCTGAATCGCGCCCACTTCCATCGCGAGCCGGGTATCGTCGATGAGATCGGCGAAGGGACGCGCGCGATCGAGCAGCCCGGCGGTTTTCTCGTCGAGATCGCGAATTGCGGCGAGAAGCGGCGCCGGCGCGCGGGCATCTGCGAGCATCTCGACGCGTGCGCCGTGGGCGTCGAGCGCCTCGGCCGTCACATAGACGCGATCGAGGTCGCGGTAATCCTTGGCGCAATCCTGGAGGTGGTTGATCACCTGCAGCGCGGCGCAGAGCGCGTCATTCGCCGCCCAGACACGCTCGGGGTTCTCGCCGTGCACGTCGCAGACGAAACGGCCGACCGGCATGGCGGAGTAGCGGCAATAATAAATGAGGTCGTCCCAGTCGCGGTAGCGCAGATAGGTCACGTCCCGCATGAAGGCGGTGATGAGGTCGCGCGCGTGCTGGGGATCGAGCCGGCGGGCGCGGCACTCCTCGCGCAGGCGTGCGGCGACCGGCTCCTCGGGGCCGCGATTCATGAGCGCGAGATCGAGGCGCTCCAGCAGATCGAGCTTCTGCTGCGCCGAAAGGGTCGGATGGTCGGAAATATCGTCGGCGGCGCGCACGAAGTCATAGAAGGCCATGATCGGCGCGCGGTTTTGCGGCGCGATCAGGACCGAGGCGACCGGGAAATTCTCGTCGCGATGCGTCTTTCCCGAACTTGTGTCGGCGATGTCGATCATCTCAAGCAGCCAATGCCCTCGCCTTCGCGATGGCGAGGGGAGCCTCGCGCCGCCCGCCGCCGCCAAGAATGTCCCCGCGCCGCGCGATCACGCAGACGCCTGGTAACGGCCCTTCCATTCGCCGCCGCGGCCGCGCATGTGCCGCCAGGCCGAAACGGCGGTAAACCACGTATAGCACGCCGCGACCGCCGGCAACGCAAAGGCGCGCAGGGGCGAAAGGCCATAGAAACGCAGGCTCGGCATATAGGCCTGTGCGCCGATCAGCCAGGCGACGAGCGCAATCTCGCGCGTCGGCGATTCGGTGAAGGCCAGGGCCGGCGGCGCCAGATAGACGAGCGCCATGCCGAGGACGGCCCCGGCCAGAAGCAGCGGCGAATAATTGAGCTGCGCATAGGCCGAGCGCGTCACCATCCGCTCGATGTCCCGAAAGCGCGGATAGGGGCGCAGGCTGTAGACGTCGTCCGTAAGGCCGAGCCAGATCGGCCCCTGCTTCTTCATCAGCGCGCCCAGGGCGCAGTCGTCGATCAGCGCGTCGCGAATCGCCGGCAGTCCGCCGGCCTGCGCCAGCGCCTCGGGACGCACCAGCATCACGCCCCCCGCCGCGCCCGCGACCTTGCTTTTGGGATTGTTGACGGCGCGAAAGGGATAAATCTTCTGGAAGAAGAAGACGAAGGCCGGGATGAACCATTTCTCGGCCAGACTCTCGCAGCGCAGCTTGACCATGAGCGAGGAAAGCACCGCGCCCCTGGCCGTCGCCCCCGCGACGAGGCGGGTCAGAACATGTGGCTCGAAGGCGATGTCGGCGTCGCAGAACAGCACGAAATCGGGCTGGCGGGGCAGGTCGCGGATGTAAGTGAAGCCCCTGTGCATGGCGGCGATCTTGCCAGTCCAGCCATCGCCGGGGCCGTTCGACGACAGGATGGCGAGGCGGTCCTCGGCCTGTTCGGCCAGCGCGCGGGAGAGGGCGACTTCGGTGGTGCCGTCCGTGCTGTCGTCGTCGACGAGCACGACCTCGAACCGGCCGGGGAAATCCTGCCGCAGGAGCGAGGCGACGCTCGTCGAAATCACTTCCGCCTCGTCCCGCGCCGGGACGATGGCGATCACATGGCCGTCCGCCGGCAGGCGGGCGCCCTCGGGAACAAATTTGCTGTCGTGTTCCGTCAGCCGCCAGAAGGCGGAATTGAAAATGAGCAGATAGAGCCAGGCGGCGAGGGCAGTCAGCGCGATGAGGGTCAGCATGGCGTACGTCGAGAATGCTATAGAGATCAATCCGCTGTCGGCTTCTAGCACTCCGCGGCGGCGCTGGCCAGCGCGCTTGCCCCTGCCTGGCTGCCGGCCAATCAGCCATCCCCCGGCGCCAACCCTGCGACACGCGCCTCGCTTCTCTCTCTGCCGGCCCAGGCGATTCGATGCGCCGACTTTGGGCATTCTATAGGGCAGGCGGCCTCGCTCGGCGGCCCGAAAAGAGACATTGTCACGGACGCGGGTGCGTCTCTATCTGCATAAGAGTTGCATGAACTATAAACTCGTCATCATCGCCTTGGGTGTCGCGCTCTTTGTCGTCGCGATGATCCCATACGCTTATAAGCCCCGCTGCTCCACGCCCGACTGCACGCCGGAAGCGCCCTATTTCGGGGAGCGCGGCAGCCGCTGAGCCTTGCCGCCGCTTCGGGTTCCGGCAAGGGCGGAAGGCTTCAAGGCGCGATCTCCGCGACAATCGCTTCCGCCGCCTGGCGCGGATCGGCGGCGCGGGTGATGGGCCTTCCGACGACGATATGATTGGCGCTTGCCGCAATGGCCTGCGATGGGGTCATGATGCGCTTCTGGTCGCCGGCATCCGCGCCTGCCGGACGCACGCCCGGCGTCACGAGAAGCATTTCAGGTCCGACGAGCGCCCGAATCGCGGAAAGCTCCAGCGGCGAGAGAATGAGGCCGTCGACGCCCGCAGCTTTGGCTTGGGCGGCGCGCCGCGCGACGAGGTCGGCGACGCCATAGGCGTAGCCCGCTTCCTCAAGATCTGCGTCGTCGTAGGACGTCATCACCGTCACTGCGAGCAGCTTCAGATCCCCCGCGCCGGCGCGGGCGGCGGCCATGGTCTGCGGATAGGCGTGGATGGTGAGGAAATCCATGCCCATGCGTGAGATCTGCCGCGTCGCGCGCTCGACCGTCGCGCCGATGTCGTGGAGCTTCAGATCGATGAAGACGCGCTTGCCGGCGTCTTTCAGCTCCTGCGCCAGCGTAAGCCCGCCGCCATAGGCGAGCTCCATGCCGATCTTGTAGAAGGAGACGGCGTCGCCGAGCGCCCTGACGAGCGCGCGCGCGGCCTCGACCGTCTCGACATCGAGCGCGACAATGAGGCGGTCGCGAGCCTTGGCGTCCATCGTTGCGTTCTCGGGCTTTATATTTTGTTGACGTGGCCGGCCTTGCGGTAGCGCCAGACGCGCGCGGGCGGGATGTTCATCAGGACCGGAGCCGAGCCCTTGCCCACATAGGCGCCGCTCAGATCGTGGGCATGGAGCGGCATGGGCGATTTCGTCAGCCCGTAGGTGAACTGGATGAACAAGCCGTCATCGCCCATCAGTTCGAAAGCCTGATGCAGCAAGGCGACGCGGTCGCGCTCGGGCCGGACCAGGAGGGGGAGGCTGGAGACGACTGTCGCCACGCGGCTCCCGATCTTTCCATCGAGCGTCTTCTTCAGCCCATAGGCGTCGCCCTGAACGATCCGCACGCCAGGATAGCGTTCGCCGAGCATCTTGCAAAAACGCCCTTCATATTCGACGAGCACCAGCCGTTCTGGCGCGATTCCGCGGGCGAGCAAAGCCTTGGTGACGGGACCGGTGCCGGGACCGAGTTCGACGATCGGCCCCTCGCGGGAGAGGTCGACGTAGCTTGCCATCGTCCTGGCGAGCGCCGGACCCGACGGAGACACGGCTCCGATGAGGCGCGGATTTTCCACCCACTGCTTGATGAAGCGGGCGCTGTCGGCGAGCGAGCTTTTGCGGTCGTCCAAGGGCGGTTTCCCTCAAGTCGGCTTCTATCGGCCTATAGCAAACGGCCCCGCTGCCGGGGCCGTGGCGCGACAATAGGGGAGGCGCGCGGCAAAGACAACGCGCGCTCTGCGATGAGGGCCGTCGCTACCTCCGGCGCGCGCTCACCTTCGTCGGCGCATAAAAGCCAGGTGGCTTGTTGCGCACCCAGGCGACGAAAATCCTGATCTCCTCATGCTCGAGGAGGCGCTCGAAACTGTGGTAGCGGTCGCGCAATTCCTGGTCGGTGAAGGTCGCGTGGATCTTTCGGTGGCAGATCGCATGCATCCGCCGGGTTTCTTTTCCCCTGTAGCGCCGAGGGACGAGATGGTGCTCGGTGATGCGCGCGCTTCCGAGTTCGCGCGCGCACAAGGGACAAGTCTCCGGGATGGGCGACGACATCCGCGGCCCCGCCTAGCCCCCGAACAGATCCTTCATCCGCGCGAAGAAGCCGTGCTCCTCGGGATGAGTCTCGTGGGAGGATTCCTTCTCGAATTCCGCGAGAAGTTCTTTTTGCCGCCTGGTGAGTTTTTGCGGCGTTTCGACGGAAAGCTGCACATGGAGATCGCCGTGATCGCGGCCGCGCAGCACCGGCATGCCCTTGCCCTTGGCCTTGATCTGCTTGCCCGATTGCGAGCCCTCGGGAACCTTCACCTTGATCTCGGAGCCGTCGATGCCATGGACCCTGACCTCGCCGCCAAGCGCGGCGCGAACCATGGAGATCGGCACGCGGCAATAAAGGTCGGCCCCGTCGCGCTGGAAAAAGGGATGCGGCTTGACTGAGAGGAAGATGTAGAGATCGCCGGACGGCCCGCCGCGCATGCCGGCCTCGCCCTCGCCGGCGAGGCGAATGCGCGTGCCGTCTTCGACGCCGGGCGGCACATTGACGGAGAGCGAACGCTCCACCGTCTTGCGGCCGGAGCCCGAACAGGAGGGGCAGGGGTTTTCGATGATTTCTCCGCGCCCCTGGCAGGCCGGGCAGGTGCGCTCGATGGCGAAAAAGCCCTGTTGCGCCCGCACGCGGCCATGTCCGGCGCAGGTCGTGCAGGTCTTGGGCTTGGAGCCCTTTTTCGCCCCCGTGCCCTCGCAGGCCTCGCAGGTGGCGGAGGTCGGGATTTTGAGCGAGGCGGCCTTGCCGTTGTAGGCCTCCTCGAGCGTGATCTCCATGTTGTAGCGCAGGTCCGAGCCGCGCTCGCGACCACCCGACCGGCCGCGCCGCCCCATCACGTCGCCGAAGAGATCTTCGAAGATGTCGGCCATCGAGGCCCCGAAGCCCTCCCCGGCGCCGAAGCCTCCAAAGCCGCCGCCCTGGTCGAAGGCGGCATGGCCGAAACGATCGTAAGCGGCCCGCTTCTGCGGATCGCAGAGGCATTGATAGGCCTCGTTGAGCTCCTTGAAGCGCGCCTCCGCCTCGGTGTCGCCCGGGTGGCGATCCGGATGGCATTGCATCGCCGCCTTGCGGAAGGCGATCTTCATCTCGACTTCGGTCGCCGTCCTCGAGATGCCGAGGACTTCATAGTAATCGCGCTTGGACATGGTCAGGTCGTCGAATCCAAAAGTCGTGCGGCCCCGGCGACCCGGCCGCGCCGGACGCCCTTCGACCGTATTGCAAAAGACCCGAAACGCAACGAAACCCGGCGCTGCGAACGCCGGGCTCCGTTGGCTAGCGCATCGGCCGTCGGAGGCCGGCGGCGCTTACTTCTTGTCGTCGCCGACATCCTTGAATTCGGCGTCGATGACATCGTCTTTCGGAGCCTCGGCCGCCCCGGCGTCCGCGGCTCCCGCCTGCTGGGCCTTGTACATCGCCTCGCCCAGCTTCATCGAGGCCTGCGCCAGCTCATTGGTCTTGGCCTTGATGGTTTCGGCGTTGTCGCCCTCGAGCGCGGTCTTCAGCGCCGCAATGGCCGCTTCGATCGCGCTCTTGTCGGCGCCCGAGACCTTGTCGCCAAATTCGGCGACCGACTTCTCCGCGGTGTGAATCGCGGCCTCGCCGTGGTTCTTGGCGTCGACGAGCTCGCGCCGCGTCTTGTCCTCGGCGGCGTGCATCTCGGCGTCCTTGACCATCTTGTCGATGTCGGCGTCCGACAGGCCGCCCGACGCCTGGATGCGGATCTGCTGCTCCTTGTTCGTCGCCTTGTCCTTCGCCGTGACGTTGACGATGCCGTTGGCGTCGATGTCGAAGGTCACCTCGATCTGCGGCACGCCGCGCGGCGCCGGCGGGATGCCCATCAGATCGAATTGGCCGAGCAGCTTGTTGTCCGCAGCCATCTCGCGCTCGCCCTGGAAGACGCGGATGGTCACGGCCTGCTGATTGTCTTCGGCGGTCGAGAACACCTGGCTCTTCTTGGTCGGGATCGTCGTGTTGCGGTCGATGAGGCGCGTGAACACGCCGCCGAGCGTCTCGATGCCGAGCGACAGCGGAGTCACGTCGAGCAGCAGAACGTCCTTCACGTCGCCCTGAAGCACGCCCGCCTGCACGGCCGCGCCGATGGCCACGACCTCATCCGGGTTGACGCCCTTGTGGGGCTCCTTGCCGAAGAACTGCTTCACGACCTCCTGCACCTTGGGCATGCGGGTCATGCCGCCGACGAGCACCACTTCGTCGATCTCGGCCGCGGACAGGCCCGCGTCCTTGAGCGCCTTGCGGCAGGGCTCGACCGTGCGCTGGATCAGATCGTCGACCAGGGCCTCGAACTTCGCGCGCGTCAGCTTCAGGGTCAGATGCTTCGGACCCGTGGCGTCGGCGGTAATGTAGGGCAGGTTGATCTCGGTCTGCGTCGCTGACGACAGCTCGATCTTCGCCTTCTCGGCCGCTTCCTTCAGACGCTGGAGCGCGAGCTTGTCCTTGGTGAGGTCAATACCCTGCTCCTTCTTGAACTCGCCCGCGAGATATTCGACGACCCGGTTGTCGAAGTCCTCGCCGCCGAGGAAGGTGTCGCCATTCGTCGACTTCACCTCGAAGACGCCGTCGCCGATCTCGAGGATCGAGACGTCGAACGTGCCGCCGCCGAGGTCATAGACCGCGATGGTGCCCGACTGCTTCTTGTCGAGGCCATAGGCGAGCGCCGCCGCCGTCGGCTCGTTGATGATGCGAAGAACCTCGAGGCCCGCGATCTTGCCGGCGTCCTTCGTCGCCTGACGCTGGGCGTCGTTGAAATAGGCGGGAACGGTGATGACGGCCTGCGTCACGGTCTGGCCGAGGAAAGCCTCCGCCGTCTCCTTCATCTTTTGCAGGATGAAAGCCGAAATCTGCGAGGGCGAATACTGCTTGCCGGCCGCCTCGACCCAGGCGTCGCCATTGGGGGCCTTCACGATCTTGTAGGGAACGAGACCGATGTCCTTCTTGGTCATCGGATCGTCGAAGGTGCGGCCGATCAGGCGCTTGATGGCGAAAAAGGTCTTGTCGGGGTTCGTCACCGCCTGACGCTTCGCCGGCTGGCCGACGAGACGCTCGCCGTCGTCCGTGAAGGCGACGATCGAGGGCGTCGTGCGCGCGCCTTCCGCATTCTCAATCACTTTGGGGGTCGACCCTTCCATGACGGCCACGCAGGAATTGGTCGTGCCAAGGTCGATGCCGATAATTTTGGCCATATTGTTTCTTCCTTTCGCTTTCGAAACTGGACCCCGAAGCGGTCCCTTCGACGCCCGAGGACGGCGGCTCGCCATGAGCCCGCCGCGCGATCCACAGGCGCTGTCGTTTCCCAAGATTGTATTTGCCCCGGTCTGCCGCAAGGGCTGGCCGCATATAGAAGAAGGAATCCGCTGCGACAAGCCGCCGCCGCTCCTCCGGTAAAGCTTACGGCAAGGGTCTCGTCGAATGGACTCGCCGGCGCCTTGACCATTTAGTGACGAATGATAAATATTGAAAATCGTCAGATGTCGCACGACCAGCGCAGGAGGCGCCGCGCGGCCCATGTCCGGATCTCATAAATTCTCAGCCCGATTGTTCTTGCCCGGCGCCCTGGCGCTCGCCGCCACGCTCGGCCTCGCCGCCTGCGGCAAGCATGAAGAGGAAAAGAAAGATTCCCTCTATGAGCGTCCTGTCCTCGTGGCGAAGCCTCAGGTTGCGGCGCAGTCGCAGGAGCGGGACTTCGCGGCGACGATCCGGCCGCGGGTCGAATCGGACTTGGGCTTCCGCGTCGCCGGCAAGGTCGTGAAGCGCTTCGTGCAGACCGGCCAGAAGGTGAAGGCGGGCGACCCGCTTGCGGCGCTCGACGAGAATGATTTCCGCCTCCAGCGGGAGCAGGCCGAGGCCGAGCTCGCCGCAGCGAAAATGGTGGTGGCGCAGGCGCAGGGCGACGAGAAGCGCGCGCTGGCGCTGCGAAAGAACGGCTGGACCACCGACGCCACCCTCGACCGCATTCGCGCCGCGGCGCAGGAGGCGCGGGGGCGCCAGCAGCGCGCCGAACGCGCGCTGGAGCTTTCGCGTAATTCGCTCGATTACGCCACGCTGCGCGCCGATGGCGACGGGGTCGTGACGCAAACTCTTGTCGAGCCCGGACAGGTCGTCGCCGCGGGCCAGACGGCCATTCGCCTTGCCCATTCCGGCGAGCTCGAGGCGGCGGTCTCGCTCCCCGAGGATTTCGCTCCCCTGGCCGACAAGGGCGCGGCGACCCTGACGCTCTGGTCCGGCAAGGGAAAGACCTACCATGCGAAGCTGCGTGAACTCAGCCCTTCGGCCGATGTCGCGACGCGCACCTTCGCCGCCCGCTATTCGATCCTGGACGCCGACTCGGCGCTGGCGCTGGGCATGAGCGCCACTCTCTCCATCGCCGCCGCCGGCACTGACGCGGTGATGAGCGTGCCGCTGTCGGCGCTTTACAATCAGGGGACCGGACCGTCGGTCTGGAAGGTCGACGCCGACGGGCGCCTCCAGCTTTCGCCCGTGAAGCTCGTGCGCCTCGATTCCGACGCGGCGCTGGTGACGGGGGAGATTTCTCCCGCCGATCAGGTCGTGGTGCTCGGCGTTCACAAGCTGGAGCCAGGCCGCAAGGTGCGCGTCCTGACGCGCCAGACGCTTTGAGGAGGGAAGCCGCATGGGGTTCAATCTCTCCCGATGGGCGGTGCTGCGCCCGCAACTGATGCTGTTCCTGATGCTCGCGATCGGCGCCGCGGGCTTCTATTCCTATCTGCGGCTCGGGCGCGCGGAGGATCCGTCCTTCACCATCAAGGTCGCGAACATCATTGCGACCTGGCCGGGGGCGACCGCGCAGGAGATGCGCGACCAGGTCGCCGATCTCGTCGAAAAGAAGCTCCAGACGCTGCCCTATCTCGACAAGATCGAGACCTACACCAAGCCCGGGTTCCTCGCGACGCAGATCGCCTTCAAGGATACGACGCCGCCGAAGGAAATTCCGCAGCTCTTCTATCAGCTGCGCAAGAAGCTCAACGACATAAAGAGCGATTTGCCGGCTGGCGTGCGCGGGCCGAACGTCAATGACGAGTATGGCGACGTCGACTCCGTGCTCTACGCCGTGACGGGCGACGGCGCCGACTACGACATGCTTCACAAGGTCGTCGAAGGTCTGCGCCAGCGTCTCGTCGAGACGCCGGAAGTGATGAAGGTCGACGTCTATGGCGAGCAGCCCCGCCGCATCTATGTCGAGTTCAGCCAGACCAAGGTCGCAAATCTCGGCGTCGAGCCTCAGGCCATCTTCGACTCGCTCGCCAAGCAGGCGGCCGTCGCCGACGCCGGCGCCTTCGAGACCTCGTCGAACAGGATTCGCGTGCAGGTGACGGAGGAGCTGAAAGGCTCCGACGCGATTTCCGCGATCCCGATCCCCGCCAATGGCAAGGTCATCCGGCTCGGCGACATCGCCGATGTCCACGCCGGCTTCGAGGATCCGCCGTCGTTTCTCGTTCGCTACAGGGGGCAGCCGGCGATCGTCGTCGGCGCCGTGATGGCGAAGGGCGGCAACGTCTTCAACTTCGGCAAGGCGGTCGGCGAGGCGGTCGCGGACATCCGCGCGAAGACGCCCATCGGCGTCGAGATCGACCAGATCGCCGATCAGCCGAAGGTCGTCGAGGAGGCGGTGGGCGAATTCACCCGCTCCTTCGTCGAGGCGCTGGTCATCGTCCTGGGCGTGAGCTTCGTGTCGCTCGGCTTCCGCACGGGCGTCATCGTTGCGGCCTCCGTGCCCTTCGTGCTCGCGGTCGTCTTCATTTTCATGAATCTGATGGGGATCGACCTGCAGCGCATTTCGCTCGGCGCCCTCATCATCGCGCTCGGTCTTCTGGTGGACGACGCCATCATCGCGGTGGAGATGATGATGGTGAAGATGGAGCAGGGCTTCGACCGCATCAAGGCCGCGACCTTCGCGTGGGACTCGACCGCCTTCCCCATGCTGACCGGCACGCTGATCACGGCCGCCGGCTTCCTGCCAGTCGGCTTCGCCGCCTCGGGCGTGGGCGAATATACGGGCTCGATGTTCTGGGTTCTGCTGATCGCGCTCCTTGCCTCATGGTTGGTGGCGGTCACCTTCACGCCCTTCCTTGGCGTGAAGTTACTTCCCGATTTCGGCAAGCTGCATCCCCATCACGATCCCGACGAGATCTACCGGACGCCCTTCTATCGGCGCCTGCGTGCGGTGGTCGGCTGGGCGGTCGATAATCGGATGAAGGTAATCGCCTCGACCGTGGCCGTCTTCCTTCTCGCCATACTCGGCATGATCGTCGTGCAGAAGCAGTTCTTTCCCTACGCCGAGCGCCTCGAGCTGTTCCTGCAAATGCGCCTGCCGGAGGGCTCCTCCATCGGCGCGACGCTCGAGGCCGCCAAGCAGGCGGAGGCGCTTTTGCAGGACGACTCCGACGTGAATTTCTTCACGACCTATATCGGGCAGGGGCCGCCGCGCTTCTGGCTCGGGCTCAATCCGCAGCTTCCCAACGAGGCCTATGCCGAGACCGTCATCGTCTCGAAGGACATCGCGGCGCGCGAACGGCTGAAGAAGAAACTGGAAACGGCCATCGCCAATGGCGCGCTGCCACAGGCGCGCGCGCGCGTCGATCGCTTTTCCTACGGCCCGCCGGTCGGCTTCGCGGTTCAATTCAGGGTGGTCGGCCCCGAGCCGCAGAAGGTGCGCGACATCGCCTATCGGATTCGCGACATTCTCGAGCAGGACCCCGGCGCGGACGATCCGCATCTGTCCTGGAACGAGCAGACGCCGAGCGTGCGTCTCGTTCTCGACCAGGATCGCGCGCGTCTTCTCGGCGTGACGCCGCAGGACATTTCGAACCGCGTCCGCATGGCGATCTCGGGCGTCACCGTGACGACGCTGCGCGACGGCACGGACCAGATCGACGTGGTGGCGCGCGCCGTTCCCGAGGAGCGCGGCGCGCTGGGCCGGCTCGGCGACATGGTCGTTTATTCCCGCGACGGCAAGCCCGTGACCGTCTCGCAGGTCGCCAAGATCGTCTATGAGCACGAGGAGCCGATCTTCTGGCGGCGCAACCGCAACATGACGATCACGGTGCGCTCGGGCGTGAAGGACGGAACACAGGCGCCCGACGTCTCGAACCGCGTCTGGGCCAAGCTTTCCGAAATCCGGGACAGCCTGCCGAGCGGCTACCGCATCGAAATGGGCGGCGCGATCGAGGAATCGGCCAAAGGCAACGCCTCGATCTTCGTGCTGTTTCCGGTCGTGATCCTGTTCATGCTGACGATCGCGATGTTCCAGTTGCAGGACTTCACCCGCGTCGCGCTCGTGATGGTGAGCGCGCCGCTCGGCCTCATCGGCGCCTCGCTCGCGCTCAACCTCGCCCATGCGCCCTTCGGCTTCGTGGCGCTTCTCGGCCTCTTTGCGCTGTCGGGCATGGACATGCGCAATTCGATCATCCTCGTCGATCAGGTGCGGCAGGATCTCGAAGACGGCGCCAATTATCGCGAGGCGATCATCGGCGCCACGGTGCGGCGGGTGCGACCTGTCGCGCTCACGGCGCTCGCCGCCATTCTGGCCATGATTCCGCTCTCGCGCTCCGCCTTCTGGGGACCGATGGCGCTCACCATCATGGGCGGTCTGTTTGTCGCGACCTTCCTGACAGTGTTATTCCTGCCGGCGCTTTACGCGCTCTGGTTCCGCAAGCATCTCGACGCCCGCCTGCCGGCCAATGCGCCGGCGCCCGTCGCGCGCGGCCGGGGTCTCGTCGGGGAGGCGGCCGAATGACCAATGTGACCGAGGCGGCGGCCTCTCGCGAATCCGAGACGCGCGCGCGCATCGTGGAGACGGCCGAGCGGCTTTTCCGCGAAATCGGGTTCCAGAAAACCACTGTGGCCGACATTGCGCGCGCGCTGCGCATGTCTCCCGCCAACGTCTATCGCTTCTTTGGCTCGAAGGCCGAGATTCACGTCGCCGTCGCGCGGCAGCTGATGAGCGAGGTGGAGACCGCGGCGCGGCGGATCGCCCATGGCGCCGGTCCGGCGGCGCAGCGGCTGCGCGCGCTCATCCTTTCCATCGAGTCGATGAACGCGGACCGCTACATCGCCGACCGCAAGCTTCACGACATGGTCGAGGCGGCGCTGGACCAGCACTGGCCCGCAATCGACGAGCATATCGACCGCGTCGACGCTTTGTTCGAGGCGGTCATCGCGGACGGCATGGAGTCCGGCGAGTTCGCAAGGGGCGACGCCCAACGTGCGGCCAAGCTCGTGCATGCCGCCTGCATCCGGTTTTGCCATCCACGGCTTATGGTGGAATCCGCCGACCGCCCGGAGCCGACGAGCGCCCAGATGGTCGAGTTCTGTCTTGCCGCCCTGCGAGGGGGCGTGTCGCGCTAGCCGGCCTGCGGGCTGCTCCGGGCCCGCAGGGCTGGGGCTATACGCGGCCAGCGACGCTTGTGTATGATGCAACAGAACGATGACGCATCGCGCGCGCAGAGGGAACAGCACAGGGCTATGAAAGTCACACTGGTTCAGATGAATTCGATCGGCGACAAGGCGGTCAATCTCGCCAACGCCAGGGCGCTCATCGAGCGCGCGGTCGAGCAGGAGAAGCCCGACTGGATCTGCCTTCCGGAAGTGTTCGACTTCATCGGCGGCTCACGCGCCGAGAAGATGGCCGCCGCTGAGGAAATGCCGGGCGGGCCTGCTTACGAAATGTGCAGCAGCCTGGCGCGCGAGCACAAGGTGTTCATCCACGCCGGCTCCATTCTGGAGAAAATTCCCGGTGAGGAGCGCCTGCACAACACCAGCGTCGCCTTCAACCGCGAGGGCAAGGAAGTCGCGCGCTACCGCAAGATCCACATGTTCGACATCACCGCTCCGGACGGCGCCAAATATCACGAAAGCGCCGCCTTCAAGCCGGGCGACGAAGTCGTGACCTATGATTGCGAGGGCCTCAAGATCGGTTGCGCCATCTGCTACGATCTGCGCTTCTCCTATCTGTTCCAGGCGCTCGCGGACAAAGGCGTCGACATCGTCGCCCTTCCTGCGGCCTTCACCCTGGTCACGGGCAAGGATCACTGGGAAGTGCTGTGCCGCGCCAGGGCCATCGAAATGCAGGCCTATCTCTGCGCGCCCGCCCAGACAGGCGCGCACAAGGCCGGGCATGAAACCCGGTTCACCTACGGCAATTC
Organism: Methylocystis sp. IM3; assembly: GCF_038070105.1. Lineage (NCBI taxonomy): Bacteria > Pseudomonadati > Pseudomonadota > Alphaproteobacteria > Hyphomicrobiales > Methylocystaceae > Methylocystis > Methylocystis sp. IM3. The sequence continues at coordinate 926,465 of NZ_JBBPBZ010000002.1, forward strand.
GCTGATCGCCGATCCCTGGGGCCATGTCGTCGCCAAGGCGTCGGAGGGGCCGGGGCTCGTGTCGTCCTACGTCGATGTCGATCGTATCCGCAAGGTCCGGTCGATGATCCCCGTGTCGCAGCACAAGGTGAAGCTTGCCGTCTGATCATTAATTGGGCAATCAAATTGCGGCGGAGCCGAGCCAATATTATGGCGAAGCTTCGCCGCGGCCTTGTCAAATAATAGGTTTCTGAATAGTATGCCTTTTCGTAAGCTGTTGTGCTTGCGTACATAAATCCCTTTTGCCGCATCGTTGGGGAGTTGTGAAGAACGTGTCCACGACGGTCGTCCTGATCGCGGCAGCCCCTCGAGTTCGTGTTTGTCCCTCATGGTAAGAAAGAACGAGTCCGGAAGCACTCTGACGCGCGCGGCTCTGCGTGAGGCCGTGTATAGCTGCTGTCCGACGCTGTCCCGGGCGGAAGCCCGCAAGATTCTCGATTCCACATTCGAGGAGATCAGCGATGCGCTGCTGCGCGGAGAATCGGTCAAGCTGCGATCCTTCGGCACTTTCAACGTGCGCGCGAAGCGCGAACGGGTAGGCCGAAATCCCAAAACCGGCGTGGAGGCCACAATTACGCCGCGCCGTGTCCTCACCTTCAAGGCCTCTCCCGTGCTCGTTGCGCATGTGAATGGCGACGCCATCATCCCGGAAGAGGATGATTGAGCAGAAGCCGCCGGCCGTGCAAAAGTGAGGGGAGAGCCTCCGCGACGGGGCCGGGAGCGCCGTCGCCGCCATCCTCAAAGGGCCAAAGATGCGGAAATTGAGTGCGGCCGTGGCCGCCTTCGCCGTCCTTGCCGCGCTGATCGGCGCGCACAAGGCGGACACCGACCTTTTTGTTCTCGCCGCCGCGGCAGGGCTGTGCGCCTATACGACCTGGCGCGCGGCCGAGATCTCGAGCTTCATGAAGATTTTCGCGGCGATCTTCTCGACCGAGACGATCGTTTTCGGCCTGGTGAGGCTGCTGCAGGCCGAGGCGGCCTGGCCTGGCGCGCTGGTCGCCTATGCGCCGCCCGAGAGCATGTCTGTCACGGTGGCCGTCTTCTCGATCGCCGTTTACGCCGTCTCGCGCATCGCCGTCGTGCAGGAGATGACGCGGATCGCCGATCTCTACTTCGATTCCTCGGATCGCGGCGAGGGGCGCGTGTGGCCGTTTCCCCGCTTCGCGGCGCAGGAGAGCGCCATCGCCATCGCCATGATCGTCGTGCTGGTGCTCATCAACCAGGGCCAGGTCGGCATCACCGTGCGCCTGTCCTTCTTCAATCGAGACTGGTTCAACGCCATTCAGGAGAAGAACGCCGCAGAATTCTGGCGCCAGCTGCTGTTCGTGTTCACGCCCTGGGCCTTCTTCTATGTCGCCATCGCGGTGATGGAGTTCGTCATCCAGTCGATGCTGATCATCCGTTGGCGCCGCTGGCTGACCGAGCATTATGTCAGCCGCTGGCTCGGCGGACATACGCATTACGGCATGACTCTCGCGGGCGGGCCGGCCGACAACCCGGACCAGCGCATCGCTGAAGACGTCAACCGCTTCATCAACGGCGGCGACGACGGCTATGGCGTCTATTCCTATTCGATCCTGCTGATCTCGACGGTCAGCTCGCTCGTCTCCTTCTCCTTCGTGCTCTGGGAGCTTTCGGGCAACTACCCGCTTCCCGGCACCAATTTCTACCTGCCGGGCTTCCTGTTCTGGGTCGTCCTCGCCTATGCGACGCTCGGCACGGTCATTACCCATCTGATCGGCCGGCGGCTGACGACGCTTTACTTCGACAAGCAGCGGCGCGAGGCTGATTTCCGCTTCTCGCTCGCGCGCCTGCGCGAATATAGCGAACAGATCGCGCTCCTCTCGGGCGAGCATGCCGAGCAGGGTACGCTGTTGCAGCGTTTCCGCGGGATCGTGTTCAACTATCTGGCGATCGTCATCAAGCGCAAGCAACTGATGATGTTCACAGCCACCTATGGCCAGCTCTCGCCGATCATTCCTTACGTGATCACCGCGCCCTTCTACTTCGCCGGCCGCATTCAGCTCGGCGTCATGACGCAGACGGCGAGCTCTTTCGCGAGAGTGGAGAGCGCGCTCACCTTCTTCATCAACTATTATACGTCGCTGGCGCAGTTCAAATCGGTGCTCGATCGTCTCTCCTCCTTCGACACGGCGATCGACGTCGCGCGCGCGGAGAGCGAGCGCGCCCGCATCGTCTCCCGCGTGAGCGGAAAGGCGCTGGCGTTGAACGATCTCACCTTGCTGCTGCCCGACGGGCGGCGCATCGTTCACGTCGACAGGCTGTCTTTCGAGCCGGGCCAGTCGGTCCTGCTCACCGGCCCGTCGGGTTCCGGTAAATCGACGCTGTTTCGCGCCGTCGCCGGCATCTGGCCGCATGCGACGGGCTCGGTCGCGCTGCCGCAGGGCGCGACGCTCATGCTCGCGCCGCAGCGGCCATATATTCCGATGGGAACGCTCGCCGAGGCCGTGGTCTATCCGGCGGCGGTCGACGATTTCGTGCGCGATGATATCGAAGCCGCGCTCGTTGCGGCGCGGCTTGCGCCTTTCGTCGATCAGCTCGACAAGAGCAACAACTGGGGCCAGAGGCTCTCGGGCGGCGAGCAGCAGCGCGTCGCCATCGCCCGTGCGCTGCTGGCGAAGCCGGACTGGCTGTTTCTCGACGAGGCGACCTCGGCGCTCGATGAAAAGCTCGAGGGCGAAATCTATTCGACCCTGCGCGAGCGTCTGCCCGAGACGACCATCGTCTCCATTGGCCATCGTTCGACCCTGCTCGACTATCACGATCGCCAGATCGAGATGGAGGCGGGGGCCGACGGCCTCTTCGTCCCCCGCGACAAGGTGCATGCATGAGCGAGGGCAAGGGCTCGGGGCGCGAAGGCGGGCGCTCGCTGAAGACGCGCGTGAAGACCGCGCGCAAGCGCTCGCTCTCCTCGACGCTGTGGCTCGAGCGCCAGCTCAATGACCCTTACGTGGCGCGCGCCAAGCGCGAGGGCTATCGCTCGCGCGCCGCCTACAAGCTCATCGAGATGGACGACCGCTACCATCTTCTGAAGCCGGGCGGCCGCATCATCGATCTCGGCGCCGCGCCGGGCGGCTGGTCGCAGGTGGCCGCCGACCGCGTGAAGGCAAAGGACGGCGGCAAGGGCAAGGTCGTCGGCGTCGATCTCCTCGACATGGAGCATATCCCCGGCGTGACATTCGCGGTGAAGGACTTCAACGACGAAGACGCGCCGCAATTCATCACGGCCATGCTCGGCGGCGAGGCGGACGGCGTCATGTCCGACATGGCGGCCAACGCCACCGGCCACAAGCAGACGGACCATCTGCGCATCGTCGCGCTCGCGGAGCTGGCGGCGGAATTCGCCATGGACGTGCTGGCGCCGGGCGGATTCTTCGTCGCCAAAGTGCTGCAGGGCGGGACCGAAGGACAGCTCCTCGCGCGCCTCAAGCGCGATTTCGCCGTCGTGCGGCATGTGAAGCCCGCGGCGAGCCGGGCGGATTCCGCGGAGCTCTATGTGCTGGCGACAGGCTTTCGCGGCCGCCGCGATCAGCCCGCCGAAAACGAAGCTTCGTAAGCGTCGACCTCCGCGATCCGCGCACGTTTCTCGGGCTCGGAGAGGAAGGACGCGTCGAAGCTGTTTCTGGCGAGGCTCGCCAGCTCCGCCGGGGAAAGCGCGAAGGCTTCCGTGATCGCGAGATAATTGGCGTTCACATAGCCGCCGAAATAGGCCGGGTCGTCCGAATTGACGGTCACGAGGGCGCCCGCCGCCATCAGACGGCGGATCGGGTGGGCGCGCATGTCCGGATAGACGCGCAGCCTGACATTCGAGAGCGGGCAGATGGTGAGCGGCGTGCGCGATCGGGCGAGCCGCGCGACGAGCGCCGCATCGTCGATCGCATGGACGCCGTGGTCGATGCGTTCGACGTGCAGAATGTCGAGGGCCTGCGAGACATAGGCCGCCGGCCCTTCTTCGCCGGCATGGGCGACGACGCGAAGCCCCATGGCGCGGGCGCGCTCGAACAGGCGCGCGAATTTCTCCGGCGGGTTGCCGGCCTCCGCCGAATCGAGCCCGACGCCGGCGATCCGACCGAGCCAGGGGCGCGCCTTGTCGAGCGTCTCCAGCGCGTCCGCCTCGTCGAGATCGCGCAGGAAACACATGATGAGACGCGATGTCGGCCCGCCCGCGCCGGCGGCCGCGTCGAGCGCGCCGACAAGCCCTTCCATGAGCGCCTCGAAGGCGACGCCGCGGCGCAGATGCGCCTGCGGATCGAAGAAGATTTCCGCGTGGCGAACAGTCTCCGCGCGCGCGCGCGCCAGATAGCTCGCGGCGAGATCGTGAAAGTCCTGGGCCGTCAGCAGAACCTGCGTCGCCTGGTAATAGAGATCGAGAAACTCCTGGAGATTTACAAAATCATAGGCGCAGCGCAGCGCCTCCACCGACGGATAGGGCAGGGCGACGCGATTGCGCGCGGCGAGCGCGAAAACCAGCTCCGGCTCCAGCGCGCCTTCGATGTGCAGATGCAGCTCCGCCTTGGGAAGCCCGGCGATGTAGCGCTCGATGGTGGTCATTTTCACTCCCGCGTCTCTTCGAGAGATAGTCAGGCGAGAGGCTGCCGGCCAGCGCGCCCCGTGAGTTCATCCCCGGCACTCGGCGCGAGGCGGATGAAGCTGAAGAGCGACAGCGCGGATATGGATGCGACGAGGAAGAAGGCCGGCGCAAAATCCCCCGCCCGCAGCGCGCCGCCCTCATGGAAGGCGCGCGCCGCCTCGAGCGCGGCGGCGCCCACCGCGACGCCCGTCGAAAGCGACAATTGCTGGCCCACGGCCGCGAAGCTCGTGGCGTTGCTCATCGAGTCACGGGGAACGTCGGCGTAGCAGATCGCATTGAGCGCCGTGAATTGCAGCGAGCGGAAGAAGCCGCCGACGAGCAGCGCCGTCATGATGAGCCAATGCGGCGTCGCCTGGGTGAAGAAGGCGTTGGCGGCGAGAAAGCAGACGGCGATGAGCGCATTTCCGATCAGCACGCGGCGGAAGCCGAAGCGCTTCAATATGGGCTGCGCCGTGGTCTTCATGACCATGGCCCCGGCCGCGGAAATGAAGGTCAGGAACCCGGATTGATAGGCGCTCAGCCCGAAGCCGACCTGAAGCAGCAGCGGCAGCAGGAAGGGCACGGCGCCGAGGCCGATGCGGAACAGAAAGCCGCCGTAGATTGCGGCCCGAAAGGTCGGGATGCGCAGGAGCGAGAGATCGATGATCGGATGCGCGACGCGCCGGGCATGCCGGACATAGGCAAGGAGCGACGCCGCGCCGACGCCGATGATCGCCGCGACCAGCGGCGGCGGCGCGACGTTGCGGCCGATCAGCGTGACGCCGAAGACGATGCAGGACAGGCCGACCCCGGAGAGCGCCGCGCCGGTCCTGTCCAGCGGGGGCGCGTCTTCCTCCTTGAGATCGGGGATGAAGCGCGTGGTCAGCGCGACGCCAAGGAGGCCGATTGGCACATTGATCCAGAAGATATAGCGCCAGTCGAAGAAGGTCGCGAGGAAGCCGCCGAGCGGCGGTCCGATCAGCGGCCCGATGAGCGCGGGCATGGCGAGCCAGGCCATGGCGCGCACGAGTTCGTGACGCGGAGAGGTGCGCAGAAGCACCAGCCGGCCAACCGGAACCATCATGGCGCCGCCCAGTCCCTGAAGGATGCGCGCCGCGACGATCTCGACGAGCGAATGCGAAAAGCCGCACAGGACCGAGCTGATGGTGAAGACGACGATCGCGGCCCGAAAGACCCGGCGCGCCCCAAATCTGTCGGCCGCCCAGCCCGAGAGAGGAATGAAGACGGCGAGCGACAGGAGATAGGAGGTGAGCGCGAGCTTGAGCGAGACGGGGTCCTCGTGAAGATCCGACGCCATCGCGGGCAGAGCGGTGGCGAGCACCGTGCCGTCGAGCTGCTCCATGAAAAGCGCGGTGGCGATGATGAGCGGGGTGACGAGGACCGAGCGTCTCGCCCGCGTGAGGGCCGCGAGCGGGGTCAAATCAGCTTTAGCCCCCGGAAGCTCGTCTGCCCATTGCGCCCGACGATCAGATGATCGTGCACGGAGATGCCGAAAGGCTGGGCGATGGCGGCGATCTCCTTCGTCATGCGAATATCTGCGGCCGAGGGCGTCGGATCGCCAGACGGATGGTTATGGGCCACCCCTGCGGATTTCATAACGCTATGAAATATTGCCATTTTTTCAGATTTCATCAGTTGGTGGTGTGGTGGAGTGGGGTATGTCTTGAACGCCCAATCGTGATCGTCACGCCTGATCACCGACAGACTCGTCGAGTCGCCTGAACGCACGGCAGCGCACTCTATTCCTCTGGTCCCAAGCTTCAAGCTCGTCAATCGGATAGAGGACGGCCTTTCCGATCTTCACGAACGAGGGCCCAACTTTCATGGCTCGCCAATTGCGCAACGTTCCCACGGACACACTTCCACGATAACGCTCGCTCACTTCTTCGGGCGTTAGAAACTTGGTCTCCATACTGCCTCCCGCCACTGACGGCTGCGCTTCGATGTCATGCTGCCGACCAAACTGATAGTCGAGCGCGCGGTTGTTCTCCTTAGTCGGTCGATCATCTAAAGCCACCTCTGGGCTTGCTGGATTCTTGCCGGTCACGCCCCTTCACGGAAATGGGTGTAACACGAGCGTGCGGGGGAGGAAGCCCGCGCTCAGTGGGCGTAGGGAAAGAGACTATCTACGGTTAGAAGTCGGCGGGCGCTCGCGCACAGAACGGGCTTTTTCATGTTGGGGAGCGGTTTGGGGTGCGTTCCGCTTAGGTGCATAGTCTCGGAGTGAGCTGGATCGGATCACTTGTGAACCGCTCCGGCTCGTCTACCCATTTTTTGCAGACGTATTCATAGGGCGTGAGCCCGGAGAGGGGGATCTTCGCTGTGCGGTCGATCGCCACGAAAAAGGTAGAATTTTCCTTCCTCGGTTCTCACTTCGACGATGTCGATGTGGAAGAAGCCGATCGGATAGGCCTTGAACTTCTTTCCGACGGGCTTATTGCCTTCGATGTCCGGCAGCCGGCTGATCCCATGCCTGGAGACAGCGGTGCAAGGACGAACGCGTCACATGTGGGATCGTCGCCTGTAACGCGTAGAGGCAATCGTCCAGCGGTAAGAGCGTGTGTTTGCAAAAAGCGACAATGACCGCCTCTTCCTCCAGCGTCAGCACTGTCGAGGCTGGCGCTTTCGGCTCCATCGGCGCATCGGCTGGCGTGGTCCGCTTCTTCCACTTCGCTACCGTCTTCGGATTGGTTCCGTAGCGGCTCGCGAGCGTCCCAATGCTCTCTTGACTTCGTTGTATCGCTCGAAGTGCCGCCTCTGTCGTGCGAGCGCTCCCGTGAAGTATCTGGCATCCCGTTTGATTGCTCGCGAATATATGCCGTCATAGTCCGGGACTAAACAAATTGATCAAGCGGCTTTCATACGACGATCCACGACGGCGGGATGATTCAACGTCCAAGAGCCGTCGGGGCGCATCCGGGCTTGACTGCGAGACGCTATCAGTCGTGCGAAACCCCACGTGCAAGGACGGGTCAGCAGACGCCACAGCGGGTTGGCGCGCACGGCGTTCTATGATTCAACGCACTCTCTGCCGGCGCGCAGCATCAAATGATTGAGCTTGTGCCAGGCGACCGGGTCCAGCACGCGAGAAGTGACGCTAATTCAACCTGCGGCAACTCTGTTTTATGGATTTGGTTGCAGTCTTTACGTCATTGAAATCGCTTGGATCATCGTCTCAGCGATGGAAGCTGGTGCTAAATCAGAATACTCATCCGGACTGCCTCTCCGATTGATCCAAATGGTCCGCAGCCCTACTGATGAAGCTCCTGCAATATCCCATCGGTTTGACGAATAAAATACCGGCCCTTTCGGGTCTCCTCGCCATCGGTTTAATAGGGCATAAGCTCTCCGGTCAGGCTTAAAAGCTAAAGCCTGCTCAACCGAAATCACCTCATCAATCATATGATCAATATTTGAGAACGCCAGCGAGGCGTCTAGCATACGGAGGGGAGCATTGCTGAATATCACCACCTTGTGATCAGCTGTTTTCAAACGCTCGAGTGCCGGAAGAACGTCAGGGAATATTGCGAGCTGTGTGTAAGCCTGGAGAAGTTCGTCGCGAACAGAACGGTTCGCGCCGAGGCCGAGAGCTTCAAGAGCAAAATCCAATGCTCTGGCGGTCAACAAGTCGAACGGCTCGTAACGTCCGAGGCTGTTTAAGACCCAGGTATATTCGAGCTGCTTCGCGCGCCAAAGAGAAGAAAGCTGATCCGCTCTATCGCCGAAGACATCAGGATGCCTGATAGTCGCGGAATGCACGTCGAAGATGGTCCCGAAGGCGTCAAAGACGTCTATTCGAACGTGCAAGGCATTGCTCCGATTTATGCGTTTAAGCGGAGGGACACAGAACTTTCTAATCACTTTTGCATCTCGCCGTTTGAGTGCGATTTCTGCGCACCTCCATTACGGGCCTTAATCCACGTCCGATAGGCTCCTGGCGTCATTCCAGAATATCGCAGAAAGGCGCGACGAAAGCTTGTTTGATCTGCATATCCTGAAGACTGAGCTAATTCTTTGATTGAGTGACCCGTGGTCTCAAGCAGGGTCCGAGCTTTTTCCAAACGGACACGGTCGATAAAATGCTTCGGCGTCTCTCCAGAGATTTCCCTGAGACGTCTATGGAGCGTTCTTTCAGATGCATTAAGTGCGATGGCGAGTTGTCTAGCTGTAAGCGCCGCGTCGCCAGCTTGGCGGATCACACGTTCCGCTTCAAGCAAGAACTGATTGGACGCTGCTAAATGACCAGGAGGAACATAGACCGTTTGAGTTGAAGGTGCGGTATCGACGACCGTGAAATCCGCCGCCTTTTTCGCGGCGTCATCGCCGCAAAGGGAGCGTACGACACGGAGCGAAAGATCAATCCACGACAGCGGGCCGCCCGCGGTAACAATACGATTATCTTCGACAAGAGATGCGCCCCATACAACCTGCGCTCGCGGATATATGCTTTTTAAATCGTCGTGACGCCACCACGTGGTTGTACACCGCTTTCGGTCAAGGAGACCAGCTTCTCCGAGAATGAAAACTCCATTGCAAGAGGCGCACACGGTCGCTCCAAGTGCGTGTTGGCGTCTCAACCATGCCGCGATCGCGCCGATCTCAGGTGAGAGATCAAGACGGTTTGTTCCATCACATATGTAACCGGGAATAATAATGGCGTTGCAGGATTTGATTGACTCAAGTCCTCTGTCGACCTCTAGGCGCCTTCGGCTTCCGTCTTCGAAAGACGCACCGCTGAAGCTGGCGGTGACGAGCTCAAATGGTAGAGGCTTGGTCGGCCGTGCGAGCATGCGGAGGCTCATCGTGAGCAAGTCGGCAGCGCCAAGAAACGCTGATCCGATGCAGTTGCGGTAGCCGAGAACTACGACATTCATCGCTCGCCCCAATGCTTGGCAAACTTTGTATCGAATCTGGCAAACACGCTGGCAGACCCGGTATCATTATTGTCAAACTAGACTAGCTGCAAACAATCGCAAGGTCGAGGACATTTGCGTCACCGGAGGAAACGTTCCCCCCCGGAAACCGGAGGATGAAAATGAGCATATCTACGCAGACTGCGGTCGGCGTGGCTGATGAAGCCAAGCCAATCGTTGACCTCAGAGGCCTATGGATCGGACTTGCTCTTCTCAACAGCTTCTATCTGATCGTGCGCATCTACGAGCAGATCTATGGCTGGCGCGCAGGTCTCGACTCCTTTGCTCCCGAGTTCCAGACCTACTGGATGAGCATTCTGTGGACAGAAATCCCGCTGGAACTCATTTCTGGTTTGGCTCTCGCAGGCTATCTCTGGAAGACTCGCGTTCGTGACATGTCGACGGTGACGCCGCGTCAAGAAATGCGCGCCATTGTCGATAACGTGAAGTGGCTCGTGGCCTACGCCGCGGCTATTTACTGGGGTGCCTCCTTCTTCACCGAGCAGGATGGCACTTGGCATATGACGGTGATTCGCGACACTGACTTCACTCCGTCGCATATCATCGAATTCTACATGAGCTATCCGATCTACTCGATCCTGGCGATCGGCTGCTTCTTCCATGCGAAGACGCGGATTCCTTACTTCTCGAAGGGATACTCGCTCGCCTACCTGATCGTGTCGATTGGCCCGTTCATGATCATCCCGAACGTTGGTCTCAATGAATGGGGCCACACCTTCTGGTTCATGGAAGAGCTGTTCGTGGCTCCGCTACACTGGGGCTTCGTGTTCTTCGGGTGGATGGCGCTCGGTGTGTTTGGCGTCGTGTTGCAGCTTCTGCTGAACATCCATCGCCTCATGGGCAAGGAAGGCGTCGCCCTTCTTACTGGCGAGTAACGACTGTTCCCCGCGCTGTCCGTCGGACCTCCTAACGAAAGGCAGCACGGGGATTGTGTCTATTGCTCCCGGCGATGCTTACCCCTCTCGGCAGTTCTCAGGCCGAGAGGGGACTTAATGACCTTAGTGCACCATCCGATTTTGAACGACCGCAGAACTAGCGAACCACCGAGCACAAGCAAGAGCCAAGACAGGATCAGCGGTAAGAGGTGCATTATGAATTCCGTGTGGAAGCGTCTATCGCCATGGATCTTCTTTTTCGTGGTCGTTGGTCTGCTCGTATCGACGTTCTACCTTCAAAGCCAGCGAAAGAACGTTGGTCTCGAGATGACCTTTAGCAATTTCTTATCGCAGTTGCATGAAGGTCGCATCCACGATGTTACCATTTCCGGGCAGGAAATAGTCGGTCACTTCAGCGACAATCGCACCTTCCAAACTTACTCGCCGCCGCACACGAACGTGTCTGAGAGACTTTTAAGTTCTCAGGTCGAAATCACAGCAAGGCCTGAAAGCGCAGGGACGCGCTTTTGGTGGACCGTGCTGACAATCGGGTTGCCGATCATTTTGATCGCAATTTGGGCTTATCTCTGGCGCTTCACGCAAACCGGCGGGCTCGGCGGCATCCGATCAACAGGACTGGGGAAGTCAAAAGCGAAGCTCCTTACAGCGATGTCCGGCAAGGTGACATTTGACGACGTCGCGGGCGTCGACGAGGCGAAAGAAGATTTGCAGGAGATCGTCGAGTTCCTGCGCGATCCGGGCAAGTTCCAGCGGCTCGGCGGGCACATCCCGCGCGGCGTGCTGCTGGTCGGCCCGCCCGGCACTGGCAAGACCCTTCTCGCCCGCGCCATTGCGGGTGAAGCGGGCGTGCCCTTCTTCTCGATCTCGGGCTCGGACTTCGTCGAGATGTTCGTGGGCGTCGGCGCGAGCCGCGTGCGCGACATGTTCGACCAGGCTAAGAAGAACGCCCCCTGCATCATCTTCGTCGACGAAATCGACGCGGTCGGCCGTCATCGCGGCGCCGGCCTCGGCGGCGGCAATGACGAACGTGAGCAGACGCTGAACCAGCTGCTCGTGGAGATGGACGGCTTCGAGGCGAATGAAGGCATCATCCTCATCGCCGCGACCAACCGCCCCGACGTGCTCGATCCGGCGCTGATGCGTCCGGGCCGCTTCGACCGTCAGATTCAGGTGCCAAACCCCGACTTCATCGGCCGCGAGAAGATCCTCAAGGTTCATTCCCGCAAGGTGCCGCTGGCGCCGGATGTGGACCTGAAGGTGGTCGCGCGCGGCACGCCGGGCTTCTCGGGCGCCGATCTGATGAACCTCGTCAACGAGGCGGCGCTGCTCGCCGCGCGTCGTTCGAAGCGCATCGTCACGAACCAGGAGTTCGAGGACTCGCGCGACAAGATCATGATGGGCGCGGAACGCCGCACGCTCAGCATGACCGAGGAAGAGAAGAAGCTGACGGCCTATCACGAGGGCGGCCACGCGCTGGTTCAGCTCACCGTGCCGGGCGCGATGCCGATCCACAAGGCGACGATCATCCCGCGCGGCCGCGCGCTGGGTATGGTGCAGGGCCTGCCCGAGCGCGATCACGTGTCGCAGACCTTCGAACAGCTCACGGCCATGCTGGCCATCGCCATGGGCGGCCGCGTCGCCGAGGAGCTGATCTTCGGCCACGACAAGGTCACCTCCGGCGCCGCCTCCGACATCCAGCAATGCACGCGGGTGGCGCGGGCGATGATCACGCAGCTCGGGTTTTCGGACAAGCTGGGCACGGTGGCCTATGCCGAGCCGCAGCAGGAGCAGTTCCTGGGCTATTCGCTCGGGCGCCAGCAGACCCTGTCGGAGGCGACGCAGCAGATGATCGACGCCGAGGTGCGCCGGCTTGTTCAGGAGGCTTACGACAAGGCGAGGCAGATCCTGACGGAGAAGAAGGCACAGCTCGACACGCTGGCCGATGGCCTGCTGGAGTTCGAGACGCTGACGGGCGAGGAGATGAAGCACCTTCTGCAGGGCAAACGCCCAGTGCGCGAAAGCATGGACGTCACACCTCCCGACAATGAGAGCCCGAATCCCAATCTATCCGAGAATTCGGTGTCTCAAGCCAATCCCCAAGGAGCGATGGAGCCCATGGCTGCGTATCGCGTCAGGGGGGAAGCAAATCTTGGCACCGATCAATTTGTTGGATCAAGCAGGTGAAAGAACGATGATGAGGTTGCTACTTGCCTTCGTCGCCGCAATCTCGCTTCAAGCGCCAGTGGAAGCTCAGCAGGTAACGGGAGGCCCTATCCAGCAGGTCGAGCAATGCGTTGCAAGGATAGGGCCTGATGTCCTTACCTTTGCATTCTACCAGCCGCTAAGGTCTCGAAATCAATTTTGCGAGGAAATTCCGGAAACTGGCCCTACTATAATCGTAGTCGACTCTATGCAAGATGAGCTGCGTGATATGACCATTGAGCTTCGCCTAATCAAGGCTACTGGAAGCATAGACGGCGAGATGACGTGGAATGAAAAATCACTTGAAGCATATCTCCCTCCCACAAAATTCAACAGCGGGACTCTAACTTACGAACACAATTTCTTAGAACGAGGGAAGTATGTTGCTCTTATTAGAGCGAGGGACGAAAATGGATCAAAAGAGTACAATGCAACCTTCGAGTTCACGGTAGGCGAGACGTCGATCCGTGAATTAATAGCGACTTCATTCCTATCCATCAGCGCTCTTGGCGGATTTTGGCTGTGGTATAGAAGGAAGTTCGGTTATGCGCATCCGAATCGAGGCTCTTAATGCTCGCTCGAACGGCGGCGTTGTCAGCGGTGCTCTTATAATAGCTGCAGACCCGGCCGGCGCGCCGTATGACGTTCGAGCGTCAGCCCGTTGTTCTGCAAGATCCGCAGCACACGCTTTGCGTTCACGGGCGACTTGCCTCGGTCCGCAACGTTCGGTTCGCTAGCGCACAGATTCGCCGATAGCCATAGGTTGGCCGCTCGTCGACGATGGCGCGGGTAAGCGGTGTCAGTTCCGCGTCCGCGGCTTTGCGGAAGCGCCCGCGGGGCTTGGTCGCACCTTTCTTGCGCTCGGCGAGATTGGAGCGAGCGACGCTCAGCGCTTTGGCAGCGCAGCTCATTGGGAAGCATCCTCCTTTCACCACACGAGCGGCAAGGTCGGCTTTTTGCGCGCGCTGCGTCGAGAGCCAACCGGAGGATTTCCGCCTCCATGGCTTTCTTGCCGAGCAGGCGCTCCAGCTCGCGGACCTTTCTCTCGAGGTAGCGATCTTCGAGGCGCCGACGACGTCCTCGTCGGTCGCCACGGAGCCCTGACCGCCCTCGGCCATGCAGTGCTTCCAGGCGAAGAGCTGAAAGGGCGCGATCTCGGACCGGCGGACGACGAAGGAAGCGCTCATTCCCGGCTGGGAGGCCTCCTCGACGAGACGGACCTTCTCGGCGGCGTTCCAACGCCGGCGACGCCGGACGAATGTGATGGCTTCGACGCGAAACCGGGGTCTGGAGAACATTGGTCATAGTCGTATTCATAGGTTTACGCCTATGCCTTATCGGCTATGCCCGGTGTCCGGTCAAAACAGGGTGCATTCCACGGCGTAACCTTCATTGTGCTTATCTACCGCCTGTCGCGCCACGACACGGAATATTCGCCAGAACTCCTATTAGCTTTCAGCTACAACGCCGCGGGCGCGTTGCTCGCGGCCGGCGCTCTCTATCTCGCTTTCGGGCTGCTGGTCTCACCAAGATCGCCGCCGCGGCCATGGTGCCAACTCGCTCCACCTGTGCAGAAGCTGATTAGGGCGAAAACGCGTATGATTATGAACCGTCTTCCGCTCCGACACTTGGGCCGCTCGATTAATTCAGACGAGCCTCTTTCTATCCTGGAGGGGCGCTCATGGAGTCCAGCCGCCACCAAACGATCGGAAGACGCCTACGGCCGCTCTTGCAACGTCGGCTCGACTAGCGCTGAGATGATCTCGGGCAGACAGGAGTTGTCGGTCTGCGTCTAGCACGTCTGTCAGCGTAATCGAACCCGCGCGATAGGCCTGCTCCGATAAATCACGCGCCTTGGTAAGCGCTTTTACTTCTGCTTTGAGCTCAGCCGAGTCGTGTTGCGTCTGGATAAAGACGGATAGAGAATTTTCAACGTCTTCAATCGCGCGAAGCATGGTTTGTCGGTAGTTCGCCAGTGCGACGGCGTTGGTTCCGCGCGCCTTTGCGACTTCCGCATCGACTTTGCCGAAATCAAATAATCTCCACCGCAGAGCGCCAGCTCCCAACGCTCCAAGAGCTCCGGGAGTGAAAAGCCGCGCGCCACTCACGCTATCAAGCCCCAGTACTCCAGGAAGGAACACTTTCGGATAATAGTCGGAGATTGCTGCTCCAATTCGCTCACTAGTAGCAGCGAGTCGTCTCTCTGCGGCAATCACGTCAGGTCGACGACGGAGGATCTCGGTTGGTTGAGCCTTTCGTGGGATTGCCGGGACAGATGGAATGTCACGTGAAATCGCGATTTCACGGCTATATGTGCCAGGTTGGACACCCATAAGAACATCTAACCGGTTCAACTGTCGGTCGAGCGCGATGTGGAGTGATGGAACAGTTGCGCGGGCTTGTTGCAAAAGCGCCTCCGCCTGCGCTACTTCCCGCGCTTGCGCAGCACCGGCTTTAAAACGATCTCGTACCAATTTGAGAAGGCGCTCATCAGTTTGAATTTGGCTCTCGGCAATAGCAAGCCGCCCACGAAAGCCACATATTTGAAAATAGGCATCCGCCGCATCAGCCGCAACGATTACACGGCTCCCCGCCTGGTCAGCTTCGGCTGCCTGTGCTTCATCCTGCGTCGCGGCGGCGCCTCGTTGAATCCCTCCGAAGAGATCTATCTCCCAGCTCGCGACAAGGCCCATACGATAATCTCGTTGATCACGGTAAAAGGTAGGAAGACCATTTGCAATCGTACCTAACTTACCATCAAGGCTCTGATGTTCGAATGTCGTCGAAGTATCGAAAGCAACCGTGGGTAGGCGTTGTGCGTCGGATTCGGCTGCGACAGCGCGCGCCTCCTGCACTCGAGCGAAAGCTGTTGCGAGCTCAAAGTTCTGATCCAACACCCTTTGCACAATCGCGACCAGTACTGGATCACTGAATCCTTCCCACCAGCGATCGAGGGGTGGAGCAGCGCGTTCCCTCTTTTCCAAGTTTTCGCTTCCATACCGAAAGGAGACGAATTCAAGTCGCGGCGGTTCATAATTCGGGCCAACAGTGCAGCTCGTCAAGGTCATGCCTATGAGTAGCCAGCACCGAATTAGGTGGAGAGCTCCTAGAATTCGCATTAAGCTCGCTCCTCGTGACCGAAATTTCGCACGAAGGCGTAGAACGTCGGCGTGAATAGGAGCCCAAACACGGTGACGCCGAGCATGCCAAACAAGACCGCTGTCCCAAGTGATTGCCTCATCTCCGCTCCCGCGCCAGTGGCAACGGCAAGAGGCGCAACGCCAAGGATAAAGGCGAATGATGTCATCAAGATCGGACGGAGTCGGGTTCGAGCTGAATGTGTCGCAGCTTCTTCGCTTGTTACACCGTCTTCATCCTCTCGCTTTCTTGCGAACTCCACGATCAGGATCGCATTCTTCGCTGCAAGTCCAATCAGCACGATGAATCCGATCTGAGCTAAAATGTCGATGGGCATATCCCTGATTTGCAAGCCGGTGACCGAGGCAAGCAGACACATTGGAACGATAAGTACGATCGACAACGGTGTCTTCCAACTCTCATATTGGGCTGCGAGTACGAGGAAGACGAAGACGGCAGAGGCCGCGAAAATCGCGAGGGTAGAGATACCCTGTTGCTCTTGCTGGTGAGCCAAGTCCGTCCATTCATATGCGACTCCAGGCGGAAGTACGTGCCTCGCAAGATCTTCCATGGCTCGCATCGCAGTGCCGGATGCGACGCCGAGCCCCGCAGTGCCTTGTATCTCCGCCGCCGGATAGAGATTGTAGCGCGGGACACGGTACGGCGATGTGCGATCTTTGAACGTTGTCACCGCTCCAATCGGCACCATTTCCCCGCTTGCATTGCGGACTTTGAATCCCGCGATATGCTGCGCCGATTGTCGAAATTGCTGGTCCCCTTGGACGAATACCGGATATGTTCGGCCCAAAAAGTTGAAATCATTTACATACTGGGAGCCAAGATACAGCTGTAGGGTCGAGAACACATCTGATGGCGCGAGACCAAGCTTTTCAGCCTTCATCCGGTCGATATCGGCGTACAAAGACGGCGCGCCAGAATTATAGAGAGTGAATACGTTCGCGAACCTACTATCCTTATTGGCCGCGGCGACAAGATCGTTGGCCGCCTTCGCGAGCGCCTGGGCTCCGAGGTCGGCTCGATCCTCGAGAATAAATTTGAAGCCACCCGGCGCTCCCAAGCCTTGGACAGGAGGCGGGTTGACCACAATGATAACTGCGTCCTTGATGCCCGCCAACCGTTTTCGCAATCTTGGCAACATCGCGGCTGCGTTAACGCCGGCCTCGTGTTCACCGTAGAGTGAAGGTAACGATGTGAAGATCGTTCCAACATTTGGCGCGACTGTATTGGTTGTCACGTCAAACCCAGTCGTTGGAGAAGTATGTTTTACGCCTGGTGTTTTCAGGGCGATTTCATTGACTTGGCGGACGACCGCGTCAGTGCGCTCCAAGCTCGAGCCTGGCGGCAGCATAACAACGATCGCCTGATACCCGATGTCCTGATCTGGAATGAAGCCTGTCGGCATTCGAGCCATCTGCAGGCCCGTTAAGGCTATTAGCCCGATGTATACAGCAAACATAGCCGCAGTCCCTCGGACCAGCCGACGCGTCAATTCGCTGTAGTTCGAAGACAGGCATTCAAAGGCGCTGTTGAAACGTTGAAAAGAAGTCCCCAGAATCCGGCTCTCGAAACGTTCGGAATGATGGCTGTGTTGCTTGAGAAAAACTGCGCAAAGTGCCGGACTTAGTGTGAGAGAAACAAAGGCAGAGATCAACGTCGAGGCGGCTATCGTTATCGCAAACTGCTTGAAGAACAGTCCCGAAATGCCCGAGATGAAAGCCGTCGGAATGAACACAGCGCACAGCGTCAGTGCAATTGCGATCAGCGCTGTAGATACTTCATCCATTGTCTGATGGGCTGCCTCTCGAGGCGTCTTGCCGAGCGCCATGTTTCGTTCGACGTTCTCAACCACCACGATGGCGTCATCCACTACGATGCCAACGGCCAGCACCATACCGAACAGCGACAGATTATTAATCGATGCGCCGAAAGCGGCAAGAATACTGAAGGTACCCACGAGTGATATTGGGATGGCCACCACGGGAATGATCGTTGCCCGAACGCTTTGCAGAAATAGGAAGACTACTGCGACCACGAGCAAGACTGCTTCGAAGATCGTGAGGACGACATTTTCGATCGACTGATCGACGAAATTGGTCGGGTCATAGAGGTGATCGATATAGTCAACCCCGGTTGGAAAGTCTTTCTTGAGCTCAGCCATTTTTTCCCAGATCGCGTGGTGCAGCTGCACGACGTTTGCGTCGGGAGTGGCGATGACCCACCACGGTGCCGATACATAGTTATCCGCATAAGCCTTGGAGCCGTAATCTACCGAACCGACCTCGGCACGCCCGATGTCGCGAATGCGAGTGACGCGCCCATGAATATCTGATTTCACAATGATGTTAGCGAACTCTTCGGGTGTTGTGAGGCGACCAAGCGCTTCGACATTTACCTGATAGGCAGCGTCTGTCGTGACCGGCGGCTGGTTTAGCGTGCCGGCGGAAACTTGCGCGTTTTGGGCTCGAAGAGTGTTCAGAATTTCGTTTGCACTGATATTATAAGCGGCCGCCTTATCCGGATCGATCCAAATCCGCATAGCGTACTGTCGTTCGCCAAGGGCCCAGAAGTCGGCCACACCCGGGATGCGCGCGATCTCATCCCTGACACGTAGCATGTAGTTTGATAGATATTCCGCACTACGAGAGCCATCCGGTGAATAGACGTGCACGCCGAGCAGGAGCGCCTGGATTGTCTTCTTGACTTGTACGCCCTGGAGTTGAACTTCCTGCGGGAGTCGAGATAGCGTGTCCTGCACACGATTGCGAGTAAGCATAAGCGCAGTATTCGCGTCGGTGCCGACTTTGAATATCACTGTGATGGAAAGCGAACCGTTTCCTGTGGACTGACTAGAGATGTAATCCATGTTCTCTACGCCGTTGACGGCCTGTTCCAATGGCGTTGCGACAGTGCGGGCTATGGTTTCGGCTGAGGCACCAGGATAACGCGTCGTAATCTGGATCGTCGGAGGTACTATGTTCGGGTACTGAGCGATGGGCAAGGATGCCATCGTAAGCAATCCGAATGCGACGATGAAGATGTTCACCACTATGGCGAACCGAGGATGGTCTATAAAAAAATGTGACAGTTTCATAGGTAGACCTTAGTTTAGTCCCGACCGGAGACGAATCGGATCGAGCCGGTATGGGGAATGATTTTTAACCCTGGCGCGACCGTGGGAATGCTGTCGATTAGGACACGATCAGTCGAAGTCAGCCCTGAACGAATGACTCTGAGGCCTCCTCGAAGATCGCCCAATTGAACGGGTTTTGGCACGACAGTGTCGTTCGGACCTACGGTTAAGACGATGTGTTGCGACTGATCGGGAAGGATAGCAGCGTCTGGCAGAAGCAAGGTGGGTGAGGGGGGCGTGGTTTGCAGCCGGACTCGAGCAAACCCACCTGGTGTCAACAATAGATCTTCGTTGAGAATGGTCGCACGCGCATGTATTGTTCCACTGGAACGGTCAATTGAATTATCGACGAAGTCTAACACGCCTTGATGGGTGAAGCCGGCCTCGTCGCTTAGAGATACATCCACTATGCTCGCGAGGGTCTGGATCTTGTGATGGAGGAGTAAGAAGTCCCGGAGGTCGGCTTCGCTCATGTCGAAATTTAAATATATGCGATCAGTCGACACGATCGTGGCAAGTAGAGTAGCGGGGCTTGCTCCCGCGCGACTGCCCGCGATGAGATTTCCGATGGATGCGAGGTGGGAACCCATGCGGCCCTTAAAAGGCGCGACGATTCGACAGTGATCTAAATCAAACTGCGCATCCCGCACCATGGCTCTTGCGTTGTCCACGGCGGCTTGCGCGGCTTGAAATTCTGCGTTGCGCTGATCGACGCTTTGAGTAGTTCCTGCGCCGGTCCGACCGAGCGTTGTCGCCCGCAATTTTTCCCGATTCGCAAGATCGAGGTGCGCAACTGCACTTTTCAATTGTGCCGTCGCCTCGCTCAACTTAATTTGGTAGGGCGTGGGGTCGATCTCGAACAGGAGTTCTCCCTTCTCGACGATATCTCCGTCTTTGAAGCCGATATGCGTGAGTGTGCCTCCCACTTGAGGCCGCAATTCAACATAATCGACGGCAGAGAACTGACCAAGGAATTGTGCTTTGCTGTCGACATCGCGAAGAAGTGGCACGCTAACAGTAACGCTCGGGGGAGTTGGCGCTACGGCCGTGCTATTGGGTGCGGTGAGACAATATGCGGTCAGAATAAAAGCGCTCGTTAAAGCCGCTATTGTCGAGCCGGTCCAAAACCTCACGCCTAGCTTTGCGAAGCGATGACGAGCGACCGAACCTGCCCCTAATTGCCAAAGCGGACTTTTCATCGTTGGCCCCACTGATGTTCGCGCATGGGCTATCTAACGATAGATAGATGTCATGAAAATATGCTGGGAACTGAACAAATGTCAATCACCTGGAGTGCATGTATGGACGCGTCCTCAGCAAGGACGTTTGGGGCTTTTTCTCAATTTGGTCGGTTGCAGTCATAAGCCCGCGCTTTTGAGCAGCCCATATGCCCACTGGTCTTGATTAAAATCCGAGATCGGCTCTCGCCCTCACGGGCGCTTGTTTCGATCCCTCGCTTCGCTAGCTTGCCTCAATTTTCCGTTCGCGCTTCGCATCGTCTCGGCTACGGTGCAGCGTAATGTCTCGAGGTTCCTTGGTAGTCCACATCGCGCGGTTTACATTTCGCTTGATCATGACCGCCCGTGGCAATCCGCCATTTTTGTTCGCCATGGCGGCAGCGATGACGAACACGTGTTTCTCTTCGAGCGGGTTCCTGACCCAGATGCCTTGTCAGAATCTTCTTCGCGAACGAAAACAAAAGACAGTCTTCGCGCCTGCGACCGCCGTGGTTCCCGGCGCGCGTCAACATAACCACTTTCACGAGCAAGCTTTGACCCTGGCGCACCACGGAATTTCACATCATTTTCTGCTGGGCGATTGGGGTCGAGTCGCTCCGTGCTTAGTAACTTTCGCCAGATGGCGCGTCGACGATATAGTGTCTGAGCAGCTACGGTCGCACTAATTTACTCGGCCGTGATTTCGGCGGTAGGCACCAGGCGTCATGCCGGAGTATCGATAGAACGCTCGACGAAAGCTCGCTGCGTCCGAGTACCCGGAATTTGCAGCTAGTTGCTTCACAGGAAAGTTGGTTGTTTCGAGCAACAGGCGCGCGGTTTCGAAACGTACACGGTCTATAAATTGCTTGGGGGTCTCGCCGGTGGCTTCTTTCAATCGCCGATTCAGTGTCCGATCCGAAGTACCCAGCGTTCGAGCGAGATCTTGCGCTGTCACAGTTTCTTCACCTGCAACCCTGACCGCATGTTCCGCTTCAAGTAAAAATGGATTGGCTGCCGATAAATGGCTAAGCGGAACATACACCGTGCGCGTTGAGGGCGCGGTATCTACGACCGCAAAATCAGCAGCTAACTTCGCCGCATCGTCACCACAAAGCGAACGAATAATATGTAGACACAAGTCAATCCACGACAGCGGACCGCCAGAGGTTACGACCCTTTGATCTTCGATGAGCGGAGCACCCCATATAGCGTCCGCTCTTGGATATCTTGCCTTCAACTCGTCGTGACGCCACCACGTGGTGGTGCAGCGACGTCCATCGAGCAGGCCCGCTTCGCCAAGTATGAATACACCGCTGCACGATGCGCATACCAACGCTCCCATTGCGTGCTGGCGACGAATCCACGCTGCCAGGGCCGCAATCTCTGGAGTCGAAAGGTACTTAGCGTTATCATCGCAAAGGTAGCCCGGCACCAGTATCGCAGTTAAACCAGTAAGCGCTGCTATCTCTGTTTCGACATTCAAAAGTCGCCCACTGCTATCCTCGAACGGTTTGCCATTGAAACTTGCGGTCAAAACCTTGAAAGACTGATATCTGCCTTCCTTGCTGATAATTTGCGAGCCGAGCTTCAACATATCGACGGACCCAACGAATCCTGCTCCTAAACAGCTGTTGAAACCGAGGACGACGATTTCCATAGCGATCCCGTTGGAAGTCGAAGGACTTTCGTTGTTTTCCACAAGCGCCGCATCCGACATCTGAACGCAACCTTGATATGCGTTCACCGCAGATTCGGGAGCTTTTCCGCCAATACTTCGAGCTTTTCAATCGACGGGGCGCTCGCCAATAGATCCGCCGCACGCCCCATTAGAGCTTTGGCCACCTCTCCCGCCAGATGAGCTTCCCGTCCGGCCTCATCGGAGAAGGTGTCAAAAATTCCGAATTTCGATGGACTTATTTGAATCGCAAACCAGCTTGCCGTGGCCGGTTCAGCCTCGACGAGGGGTAACGCATTTCTCAAGAAATCTGCCAACTGCTGTTCTTTTCCAGGCTTGGCTTCAAGAGCAACAAACAGTCCAGGTTTAGTCATTTTTTTTGTCTCCTTTGTGGGGGTGGGTTGAACTCTATTTGCAGAGTATTCTGCACTCGTTGCGAAGCAGGCTCTATAGGCACCGATGAGTTCGCGAACGGAAAAGACTGTGAGAACACCAGCTGTCGCCAAGGAACCACCTAGCAGGAAGCTATTCCCGCCGACGCCAGCGCTTTCATCCGCGACAGCAGCGCTTGCGACATAAAACGCTGTTATCCAGATCGCTACGATCCAGATTGCGACCGCAACCGCGTAAAGGACATTGGTATTGAGCCACTCGCGCTTCGCATCTTGGTTCATGATGGATTGTTCTCGCTCATCGCGCTCGTGGACATTGCTTACAGAGACTTAGCAAAGGCCCCGCCGGCCACAGGTGGGCAAATTTGCCAAAAAGGGCTCCGGGTGCGCCATTTCGCTGCTTCTGTCTTCACCTTTGCAGTGAAAGCGGACACCTAGTGTCGATTGCAAATTGCCAACCGGCCTAAACCGCGACTGCCAGTGCTTAAATCACGGCTCTCTATCGATAGATAGGCGTTGACAGTCCCGATTCAAAGCACTAATTTTCCACCGATTTAACGACAGATAGGGCTTTTGGGCAAGCGAACTGTCCCCATCCTTACTCGCATCGATAGGGGTAGTGCGGCTTTCCGAACGAGGAGAATGGACGATGGGACAACTCGAAAAAGCCGAGAAGTTCACGGCGCTTCATGTCAAGGGGGCGCCGCTTATTCTCTACAATGCCTGGGATGCAGGCAGCGCTAAAGCTATCGTCAAATCCGGCGCGCAGGCGATCGCCACCAGCAGTTGGTCTGTTGCCGCTGCGCAAGGATATGACGATGGGGAAAATCTTCCGATCTCCATCGTGGAGCAGGTGATTGGAAAGATCGCCTCAAGCGTCGATGTGCCCCTCACTATTGATTTCGAAGGTGGCTACAGCGATGATGATCACACGCTGTCCTCCAATATCTCAAGGCTGATCGATCTCGGAGTCGTCGGGGTCAACTTTGAGGATCGCATCGTGAAAGGCAAAGGCCTTTACGATATCGATAGGCAGGCGAAGCGCATTGCTGCAATTCGGCGTGCGGCA
Source organism: Methylocystis sp. IM3 (assembly GCF_038070105.1). Taxonomy (NCBI): domain Bacteria; kingdom Pseudomonadati; phylum Pseudomonadota; class Alphaproteobacteria; order Hyphomicrobiales; family Methylocystaceae; genus Methylocystis; species Methylocystis sp. IM3. The sequence continues at coordinate 949,790 of NZ_JBBPBZ010000002.1, forward strand.
GAGAACAAGAATGTCCCTCTTTTCATCAATGCTCGGACCGACGTCTTCCTCGGAAATAGTGCTGATGTCGAAGAACTGCTTCACCGGGAAAATGCCTATGCCGTCGCCGGAGCGTCCGGCTTCTTTATCCCAGGCGTGACCAACGCGGATCAGATCAGGCGCATCGTCGAGGAAACGACGCTGCCCGTTAATGTCATGGTGATGGAGGGCGTGCCGCCAATCGACGAACTTTCGAAGCTGGGTGTTGCTCGCGTGAGCTATGGCCCAATCCCGTACATCGAGACAATGGAAGCGCTGCAGAAGAAGGCTGCTCAGATCTATTCATAGCCTCTGCGATGTTTTGAGAACGACTGATCCCGGTCAATTGGTCTCTGCGAGACATCCGGCGCGTGTCGGGAGCGACTGACCTCCACGCAATGGCTAATAAAGTCAAAGCCTATCTGAGGAATGATCCATGGGGCGTTTTGCTCAAGACATCTATCTCGCTTCGGGGCTGCGGACTCCGTTCGGCCGCGGAGGTGGTGCGCTTGCGGGGTACGATGCGATCGGCCTGTCTGTGCCTATTGTCAAGGCAATGGCAAGGCAAGTGATCGATCAAAAGCCCGATCTCATGGTCTGGGGCACGGTCCTTCCGAGTCTCGGCTGGAGCAACATCGCAAGAGAGATCTGGCTAGAGGCGAAGCTCGACGCGACGGTGCCGTCGTACTCGGTTGTGCTCGCTTGTTCGACCAGCATGACGGCGACATTCGCTGCGGCCGGCATGATCGGCCCAGATCTCGATGCCGTGCTGGTGGGAGGCGCCGAGACGATGAGCCGCGCACCGATTGGCATTTCGTTGACGACGAGCGATCGACTGCGCAGCCTGATCGCTAAGAACCCGGCTGAGGCAATGACGGCGCTCTCCAGCTTGACGCCGGCGGATTTCATCCTCCCGACCAAAGGTTGGGCGAACCGGATGAGCGGGCGCACCATGGGCGACCACATGGAGGACACCGCGAAGGAGTGGGGCATCGGTCGCGATGCTCAGGACAATTGGGCCTATCAGAGCCACATGCGCGCCGTGGCTAGCTGGGACAACGGCTTCTTCGATGACCTCGTCCTGCCGCTTCCAGAACTTGCAAAGGACGCCAATCCGCGCCGGGACACGTCGCTCGAAAAGCTTGCGGCACTTCCCCCTGCATTCGATCGAACGAGCGGACGTGGCACGCTCACGGCGGGAAATTCGTCCCCGATCACCGATGGCGCGGCCGCCGTTTGGGTCGTGTCCGCCAAGGGCCGCGCACGGCTGCCCAACACGGTACCTTCGGCGAAACTCGTCGACTATGAGATCGCGGCCGTCGATTTTTCTATCGACGGTCTTTTGATGGCCCCGTCATTTGCCATCCCGCGACTCCTGGACCGGCACGGCCTTACTTTCGAGGACATTGACCTGTGGGAGATCCACGAAGCGTTCGCCTCGCAGGTGTTAGCAAACGTTGCAGCCATGGAAAAGCCGGGCTGGATTGCCGAGCATACGAAGATCGCACGTGATTTCGGCCGCTTCCCTTGGAATCGCGTCAATCCGCACGGTGGCTCTGTGGCGATCGGACATCCATTCGGTGCGACCGGGGCGCGCGATTTGAGCCAAGCCGTCAAGGAGCTCGCGTTGATGCCGAAGGGATCACGAGCAATCGTCAGCGTATGCGCTGACGGAGGCGAAGGCACCGTGGCGTTGCTTGAGAGCGCGTGAAAGAGCGTTGTAGAGGCACTCGGTTCGCTCCATTGCGCGAGCCGACGACGTCCCAAAGCCGCGAGACTGTCGGGTCGCGCGTCCCCATATTGCACGTCATGGACCTCGGTCAGGATGCTTACTACAGCGCTGTCAGGACACGCGACGCGCGGTTCGACGGCCGATTCTTCGGCGCGGTAAAGACTACGGGGATCTACTGTCGCCCGATCTGTCCGGCTACCACGCCGAAACGACAGAACCTGGTCTTCTATCCTACGGCAGCAGCGGCCGAGGAAGCGGGGTTTCGGCCCTGTTTGCGCTGCCGCCCGGAGACCGCTCCTGACGTCAGTGCCTGGCGAGGGGCGTCCGATACGGTCAATCGCGCACTTACTCTGATCGAGCATGGAGCGCTTGACGACGGCTGCGATGTAACTTCGCTCGCCAAACGCTTTGGCGTCGGCGAGCGGCAGCTACGCCGGCTCTTCCGTCAACATCTTGGGGCGTCACCAACCGCCGTCGCACAGACACGCCGAGTACATCTGGCCAAACAGTTGTTGCACGAGACACGTCTCCCGATGAGTGAGATCGCGCTGGCATCCGGCTTCGGAACCATCCGCAGATTCAACATGGCATTCGAAAAACTCTTCGGTCGGCGCCCGAGCGCGCTGCGGCGCGCATCGGCCGAGGAGATTTCGGCGGGCCTGGGAGGCGAAGTGACTGTGCGGTTGCGCTATCGGCCGCCGTACGACTGGCAGGCTATGCTCGGCTTCCTCGCTGCCCGTGCTGTTCCAGGCGTGGAGCTGGTCGATGGCGGCGCATACAACCGCGTGATCGATATCGATGGCAAGATCGGTGCCGTCCAGATAACGCCAGCTCGAGACGAGGATGCGCTAATCGCCCGCGTGCGATTCCACGACCTTTCCCGGCTGCCCGTCATTATCGCGACGCTGCGTCGGGTATTCGATCTCTCCGCCGACCCGCAGGCGATCAACGAACACCTGTTGCGTGATGCCGCTCTAGCGCCGCTGATCGCCGCAAGGCCGGGCCTGCGAGCTCCTGGTGGATGGGATGGATTTGAATTGGCCGTGCGCGCGATCCTCGGCCAGCAGGTCACAGTGCGAGCCGCCATTGACCTCGCTACCAAGCTTGTCGCCGACTATGGTGAGTCCGCGCAAACCTCCGCCACTGGAGACACGCGGCTGACCCACGCATTTCCAAGGCCCGAACGCCTTGCTAATGCAGAGGTACAGCTCGGCATGCCCAATGCGCGCGCGCGTGCGATAAGCGCCATTGCCGCGGCTGTCACCGCCGACCAAAAGCTACTTGACATCGGTCGCAGTCTCGAAGACGGGATCACGCGCCTGAGAGCGTTGCCGGGCATTGGCGAATGGACGGCGCAATACATCGCCCTCAGAGGCATGCGTGAGCCCGATGCCTTTCCGGCCGCCGATGTCGGTCTCATGCGCGCCTTGGCCAATGAGGCGGGCATACGCCCGAACGCCGTCGAGCTGCTGGCCCGCGCCGAAGCGTGGCGCCCTTGGCGTGCTTATGCCGCGCAACACCTCTGGGCAGCTTCTCCGACCGCGTCAGAAAAAGCCGCCAGATCTTGTTCGTGACCTAATGAAAGGCGAAACGGCAGGACTCCGCCATGACTTGCGCCGAGGCCACCGAACGTAACCTATACAGCTTCGATTCCGAGGAGGAACTCCTTGGCTTCGAGGCCACCGGCAAAGCCCGTGAGCGAGCCGTCCTTGCCGATCACGCGATGGCACGGCGCCACGATGGAGATCGGATTTTTTCCATTTGCCGCGCCGACGGCGCGGAAGGCGCTCGGCCTGCCGATCGCGGTAGCAACATCGGCATAGGTCCGTGTTTGTCCAAACGGGATATTGAGCAGCTCAGACCAGACCTGTTTCTGGAAGGCTGTTCCGACAAAAGCGAGCGGGAGATCGAATGACTTGCGCGCTCCGGCAAAATACTCTGCGAGCTGTCGCTCCGCCTCACAAAGAATGGGGTGTTCGAGGTCTTCGACAAGGGGCCCGAGCCAGACCCGTTTCGGATCGCCGTTTTCCCACAGAACCGCGATCAAAGCTGAGTCGCTCGCGACGAGTTTGAGCAACCCGACCGGGGACGCGATGGATTTGAACGCATTGCTCATGCGCTGCTCCTAGACGACGGGCGTTTGAAGATGAGTGCGCAGCACCATGCTGCTTTGTCCCCCTGCAATATGGCGCCGATGCGGGCTCATTTGAAGCGCTAGAGCTTCGGACATTACCTGGGATCATCCCTGCGCTTTCCTCTGAGGGGCGCGTGGTACGGGCCGACTGACAAAGGGAGATTCCGCCAACCAGAAGCGCCAAAGCTTCTCCTTCTCCCGGGTGAGGCCGATCCGCGGACCTGCCCGAACGCTCGTGAGGGGAAGGCCAGCGAGGTCGAACGGCGGGCGGTCGAGCGGCTGGCCATCAAGCCTTCCATCGATTGCGAGTGTTTGGCAAAGTCGGCCGGGTCCGGAACAGACGCCGCGAGGATCAGTCAGGCCTCGCCTTTTTGCCATGACATCGACGCCGAACACCGGTTGGATTGCCCGGATCAAAACCGCGCCGCCAACCTTGGCGCCACAGACAAGGTTCAGGCACCAATGAATGCCGTAGCTGCGATAGACGTAGGAGTGCCCCGGAGGTCCGAACATGCTTCCGTTTCGAGCTGATCGGCCGCGATAGCTGTGCGACGCAGGATCGGCGGCGTCATATGCTTCCGTCTCGACGATGGGCCCGCCCACGCCGTTGATAAGGAGTGTGATCCCGATCAAGCCGCGCGCGACCCTCTCAACATCTTGAGAAAAGAAATCTGCCGAGACGCGGGGCTCAGAGCTGGGCGGGCTCTTGGCCGCACTGCGCTTCACGTCGTTCCTCCTGCGAGCAGGTCGTGGACTTCTGGATGACGTTGGGCATAGGAGGTAACCAACGGGCAGATCGAGCGGAGTTTCCGGCCACGCGCGCGCACATCCTCAAGTGCGACCGCGATGAGACGAGCGACAGCTCCCTGGCCGCTTATCTCCGGCAGCGCTTCTGTAGGGATGAAGGTGATGATGTTGCCCTTCAGCCGGATATGTAGCGATCGCCGTTTCTCGATCGACTTCCAGTTTGTAGCAGGATGCGCTCTGATTATTGCGTGCGTCCATGTGCGTTTCTCGCTATTGCGCAAAACCTCAGTCCATCACGCGCCCGCTTTGGTAGCATCGCTTGTGGATCTGCCCGCCACCCTTGAATTGCGCCTGGCGACGACCATCGTCAGCGGTCTATCAAGCCACAACAGGGCAGTCGCCGTCTTCGGTAGCCGAGCTTCAGCGTCGCTGGGTGTCTACTGTCGCCCGGCCATGATGCCTCCGTCGACGGACAGGATGACGCCGGTGATCCATTTCGCTTGATCCGAGGCGAGAAACAGCAGTGCCTCCGCGGCATCTTCTGGCTGGCCGTTGCGGCCAAGAGGGTGCATCGCATTGAATGTCGGAAGCACCTTGGCGACCTGCTCGTCCGTGAGGAAGGTGTTGAACACTGGGGTTTCGATCACGCCCGGCGCGATGGAGTTTACCCGGATCTTGTCCGGCGCGAGCTCGATGGCGAGATTTTTCGTCAAAGCATGCACGCCTGCCTTGGCCGCAGAGTACGCCGCCGACGGCGTGGCGCCGATCGCTTGCAAGGCCCACATCGAACCGGTTTGAACGATCGCGCCGCCTCGTCCGGCGGTCTTCATCGCTTTGGCCGCGGCCTGCGCGGTGAAGAAGCTCCCCTTAAGGATGCCGTCGACGAAACGGTCGTACTCGGCTTCATCGACCTCGAGGAACGGCCTCGGGGCAAAAATCCCCGCGTTGTTGAACAGCACGTCAAGCCGCCCGAAGCGGTCGAGAGCCACTTTCACGGCTGCCTCCCCGGTCGCCGGCAACGCGACATCGCCTATTTGGGCGGCCGCTAGCTCACCCGTTGGGTCGATATCTTGGACCGCTGCCTCTGTCTTTGCCGCGTTGCGGCCGTTGATGACCACCCGGCCACCCTCTGCCACGAAGCGGCGCGCCACTTCCTTGCCCATGCCGGAGTTTCCGCCGGTAACGATTGCAACTTTGTCCTTGAAACGCATGCCATTCTCCCTTGTGCTCATGACCTATCGATAGATAGTCACTGTTGAATAGCTCGGGAGAAAATATCGGTCAACATCTATCTACCGATAGACAGGCGTCAAGTTACGGGCTAAGGAGAGCTTGCAGACCGCGCGCGCATCTGGAAAATGATTAGATCACTTCCGCACGCGCGATATCGGAGCGGCAAATGAACGACGTATCAGAAGCCATCGACCCTCATGTGACTCCAAGCGGGACCGGATGTGTCGAATGCCTCGCCAACGGCCAGTGGTGGTTTCACCTGCGGCGTTGCGCAAAGTGCGGGCACAATGGCTGCTGTGATACATCGCCCAATCAGCACGCGACAGCGCATTTCCGCGAAACCGGTCATTTCGTCACGACGAGTTTCGAGCCGGGCGAGGACTGGTTCTGGAATTATCGCACGGAAAAGCCGTTCTATGGGCCCATACATACGCCACCGCGGTCGCGGCCGCTCGACCAGCCTTGTCTTGGACCGGAGGGTCGTGTTCCCGCGGACTGGCAAGACCAGCTCAACGAGTAAATCGCGAGGCTGTTGGACACTTGAGGCGGTGCCCAGCGCGTCATAGAGCGAAGCTCGATTGTCGAGGTGAAGCTCGCGGCAGCCCCACTGCAAGCCGTCAACGCTCGGAACGAAGGTAAGGCTTGCGAAAAATAGGCCCGCTCTCCTCATCCGACTCCCAACAACGCGATTTTCCATGAAGCAATGCCCACGAACTCCCCTTCGGCGAAGAGATCCACCAGAAGCGCCGGCGCCGGCATGAGCGACCTGTTCGGTCAACCCGATCTGCGGGCCAAACCCTCAGCGAAGCTGCCCGCGGGCTTCCGCTACATCCCGGATGTCATCACGCCGGCACAGGAAAAGAGCCTCGTCGCGCAATTCGAAAAGCTACCGTTGAAGCCCTTCGAATTCTATGGTTACCAAGGCAACCGTCGCATTTATACCTTTGGCCACGAGTATATCTTCGCGGGACAGGAGCCGCGCGATGATGCAAGCATTCCGGATTACCTCCTGCCGCTAACCGAAATAGCGAGCCAGATCAGCGGGGAGCCGGCGGAGGCTTTTGCGCAGCTTATGATTACCGAGTACGCCCACGGCGCGGGGATCGGCTGGCATCTCGACCGGGCATCGTATGAAGATATCGTCGCCGTGTCGTTTCTCGCGCCCTGTACCTTGCGCCTGCGACGGAAAATGGGCGAGGGCTGGGAGCGCCGATCCGCATACATCGAGCCGCGGTCGGTCTACTTGCTTCATGGGCCGGCGCGCACCGTCTGGCAGCACAGCCTCGCGCCAATGGATGTGCTGCGTTATTCTGTTACGCTTCGGACTTTTAGACTCGGCCGCGGTCCATCGGGCGAGTAAGTCCGCTGGAGCTCCGCTCATTCCCGGCGCCGCTCTATCGATAGTGAGAAGCAATGGCGACCACGCGCACGGGTTTCGTAACTGGGTCGCCAACGAGAGAGAGGAGGAGCGATGAATCAAACCAAAAAAGCCAAATATTTCGCCTCCCTTCATAAAAAGGGGGCACCAATTCTGTTGTACAACGCGTGGGACTCTGGCAGTGCGGTGACGATCCAGGGAGCTGGCGCGAAGGCGATCGCCACCAGCAGCTGGTCGGTTGCAGACGCTCAAGGGTATGAGGACGGGGAGCAAATTCCCCGCGAGTTTGTTGAGCAAATCGTAGCGCGAATTGCGGCGACTGTCGACGTTCCAGTGACAGTCGATTTCGAGGGAGGCTACAGCAGCGACAACAAAAAGCTAGCTTCAAACGTCGCACGTTTGATGGACCTGGGCGTAATTGGGATCAACTTCGAAGATCAGGTCATCGGGCGAGGCGGACTTTACTCGGCGAGACGGCAGGCGGGGCGTATTGCCGTCATTCGGCGGATCGCTGATCAGAAAGGTCTTCCATTCTTCATAAATGCGCGAACGGATGTCTTTCTTCAGGGCCGGGTGTCGCACAGATCAATTCGTGAGGCAATTGAACGATCAGTAGTTTACGGCGCCGCGGGTGCGTCGGGTTTTTTTATTCCTGGACTCACAGATATCGCGTCAATCGCTCAGATCGCCAAAGAAGTGCAGCTGCCGGTGAATGTCGAGATTTCAGACGGAATGCCGTCCATTTCAAAGTTGGTCAAAGCGGGTGTTTCCCGGATCAGCCACGGCCTCGTTCCGTACATAAAGGCCATGTCCGCCCTTGAAGCCGATGCTGCGAAGCTTCTTGCCCGGTGAACGCCCTCAGCTTCCAAACGCGATCCGGAGCTCGGAATATGCGCGTACGAGCGCGCCGAGCGTAAACCTTCGATTGAGGCCGCTGGGATTCGGCAGGATCCACGTGGCGATCCCCGCAAACGTCTCGCGCTGGCGGCCCCATTGGACGTCGTCGACGTCCATCATGGCCGCATATGCACGCTTGCCAAGGAAGGCGAGCGAACGCGGCGCGAAGTCGCGCATTCGATTTTCGAATTCCGGTCGAGCCTGGCGGAATTCCTGAAGCGGGATTTCGCTTGCGCGTCGTGTTGCCCTGCGAGCAATCGCCGTAACCCCACATCGATAAGCGAGCAACTGGCGTTCGTCGTTGGGCTCAAGACGTACATCTGTGAAGCCCGCAAGATGAAGGACAGTCCAGAAACGATTGCTCGGCGTTGAGAAGCTGTACCCTGACGTCTGAGCGGTCATTCCTGGATTGAGACCGCAAAAAATCACCGTCAGGTTCTTGGCGAGGATATCCGGGTCGTATTCACTCATGTGCTGACCTTGAGCCCCGACGAGCTAGGCCGTCGGTGGCCAGTTCCGTCAAGTTCGTGATTGATGGTCGAATGCGCTGATCTCGCGATAGGCTCGCGCGACGACGCGCCCGCCCTCCAAGACACCCACGACGGGAAGGCGCGGGGCCACGACATCGGGCCCGCCAATCCGCTTCGAAAGTCGTCGATGCACCACCGCGGGAAAGTCTCGATTTCGTCGACAACTTCGGACATCGTCCGGGCTGCCATCACGCGGCGGAGCGACAACATCAAAGAATCGCTTGCCATATCGACGGGCGACTGCCGCCATTCCTTATCCGAAGATGGTGATGAACGGTCACGCTCTTGGAGTCGATTTCCTCGGTAAGGTCGCGAAAACTGAAGCCCTGGTAGTCGGCCTCGCGGATTAGAGTTTCCATTAGTCGGCCGGCTGTCTCATTCATGTTACAATCTCTGCCTATCGGCAGATAGAGGTTGACGACGGAAGTTTCCAGAGTTATCGGTTCTCTACCTATCGATAGAGCCGAGAGCGAGCTAATGAGTGCGGAGGAATTGAAGCGAGTTGCGTTGCCTCTCGCCCTTACAACATGGCGGCCGGAGGATGCGCGGTCCGACGATCTATCTAACGATAACTTGACGTCGCTGTAAACGGGCACACACCCGCGCGGTTGATGAGGACGCGCATTCGGAAACCTATGAGAGAATTCCTTGTTCTTTGTCTCTCTGGCGGTAGATAGAAGGCGCAGACTCATAAATGATCGCTTCCGGATTGCAAGCTCAGCTTGCGGGGTGGCTTCAATCTATGGACAAAGACCGAGAAGCAACGCAGGCGCCTGACGGTATGTGCTCTATCTCACCGAAATCGAGAATCCGATACAGGAGAAGCAAGTATGTTGGAGCTTCGGCCTAATTGCGAATGCTGCGACAAGGATCTCCCGCCAGATGCAGACGACGCGGTGATATGCAGCTTTGAGTGCACCTTTTGCCGGGAATGCGCCGATTCAAAATTATTCGGTGCTTGCCCAAACTGCGGAGGCGGATTCGAGCGGCGGCCGATCCGGCCCGCGAGCAAATTGGGAGAGTTTCCACCCACTAAGGTGCGGGTGCTCAAACAAGAGGGCTGCGTCGGACACCGATCAAAGGTGCCTATGGACAATCCGCCGACCAATTAAAACGGAGGGCAGTCTATGTATTATCAGTTAGTGGCGCAATGCGCGCAGTCTTTGAAAAATTTCGAGACTTGCCTCGACAAGGCGGAAGAATATGCTGCCATGAAGAGCTTCGATGTTTCTATCCTATTACATGGGCGACTTGCACCCGACATGAAGCCGCTAATCTATCAAATCCAGAGTGCGTGTGACTACGTCAAAGCGGCGGCAGGCTGGCTATCTGGACAAACGCCGCCCAAACACGAGGATTTTGAACAGACGATTGATGAACTGCGCGCGCGGATATGCAAGACCATCGCTTTCGCACAAAGCGTAACGGAGGAGCAATATATCGGGGCGATCGATCGCAAAATAAGCCTATCATGGACCCCGGGTAAGATCATGAACGGTCAAGACTATCTTCTCCAAATGACTGTCCCGAATGTATTTTTTCATATCGCTATGGCTTACGCAATCCTCCGCAACAATGGCGTCGATGTCGGAAAGATGGATTTTCTTGGGCGGATTAATTTAGTGGATACCTGATCGAGGAAGCAATCGATCTAATACGAGTCAGGCAATGCATCCTGGAATCTACCTGATTGGTCTTGCAGCCGCCGACATCCAGGGAGTTGTAGATGGTTGGATTGGCTCCGGCTCCTGTTACATTATCCGCTCAGGACTTGAGTGCGCGCCTTTGGGAAACGCGCCAGCTTTCGATCGATCTAACGGCGCCCTTAAGCGCCGAAGACATGGCCGTCCAAGCGATGGAGGACGCCAGCCCGACAAAGTGGCATCTCGCCCACACAAGCTGGTTTTTCGAGGTCTTTGTTTTGGCCCCGTATCTTCCAGGCTATGCCGTATTCGATGAGACCTTCCACTATTGCTTCAATTCCTACTACGAGTGCCTGGGGGCTCGCCAGGCGAGATCAAAGCGTGGACTTCTCACACGACCGTCGCTGAATCGAATTTTCGCTTACCGAGAGCATGTGGACGCGGCGCTTGCGACGCTCATCGTTGAACAACGCGCGTCGGGCCCGCTCTGGGAGAGCCTGCTTGAGGTTGGTATCAACCATGAGCAGCAGCACCAGGAGCTCATGCTCACGGACATCCTTTCCCTCTTCGCCGCCAATCCACTCAAGCCCGCTTACCGCCCTGCGCAGGAACTCCCCCTAAAATGTCGCAGGGAGCCGGGGGGATGGATTGAATTTCCGGGCGGCGTTTGTCGGATCGGCCATGATGGAGATGGCTTCGCCTGGGATAATGAGGGACCCCGCCACGACGCGTTGGTTTGCCCATTTCGACTCGCGGATCGCCTGGTCACCAACTGGGAGTGGTTAGAATTCATCGCCGACGGAGGCTATAAGGCGCCGGGCCTATGGCTGTCGGATGGCTGGGCTATCGTTAATCGCGAAGACTGGCGTGCGCCGCTCTATTGGGAGCCACGCGACGACGAGTGGCTTGAGACCTCACTCGAAGGATTGCAGCCGCTCAGTCTCGATGCGCCGGTTGCGCACGTAAGCTACTACGAAGCCGACGCCTTCGCCCGCTGGATGGGCAAAAGGTTACCGACCGAATTCGAGTGGGAGGTCGCGGCGAGAACAGTATCCCAACATGGAAATTCTCTCGGGACAGGCGCATTGCGTCCCCGGCCGGCGGCAATCGAACCGAGTGGCTCGCCCCGCCAGATGTTTGGCGATGTCTGGGAATGGACCCAGAGCGCCTATCTACCTTACCCAGGCTACACTTCCCCGAAGGGCGCGCTGGGAGAATATAATGGGAAGTTTATGGTCAATCAGCACGTGCTGCGCGGCGGTTCTTGCGTGACGCCGGAACGCCATATTCGCGCGAGCTACCGCAATTTCTTTTACCCTCATCAACGCTGGCAATTCGTTGGCCTACGCCTCGCTTCGGAGATAGCCTGATGTCAAATGCGACAGAAAGCATGGCTCCGCTCGCGGGGTGCGGCGACCGCTTCTCCGTTGATGCGCTGGAAGGATTGTCACGACGACGCAAATGCCTTCCCTGCCAGTATTTCTATGACGCGATCGGTAGCGCGCTATTTGAAGAAATCACGCGGCAACCGGAATATTATCTAACAAGAACGGAGATCGCCATCCTCAATTCAAATGTGGCGCAAATGCTCAAGAAATCGTTGAATGAAACCATTCTGATCGAATTCGGGCCCGGCTCTAGTGTGAAGACGGAGATATTCCTGCGTGAGATGCACTGGCTATATGCATATGCGCCAATTGACGTCTCGGAAAGCTTTCTTGAGGACTCTCGACAGCGGCTGCAGAACCGTTTTCCCCAGATCAGGGTCCGCCCGTTGCTCGCGAACTTTTCACATCAAATCAATCTTCCTGAGGAGTTGGCCGAGCGAAAAAAACTTGGACTTTTCCTTGGATCGACGATCGGGAATTTTGCGCCGTCAGAGGCGACACAGCTGCTTGGGGCTATGCGCGCTACACTGTCCCCGGGGAAGAGGCTTATCATCGGCGTCGATCTAAAAAAGGACGTTCGTCAACTTCTTCGAGCCTACAATGACGCAAAGGGCGTCACCGCCGCATTCAACCTCAATCTGCTCTCTCGCATCAACCGGGAGCTACGCGGCGCCTTTGATCTTCCGGCGTTTCGCCACGAGGCGATCTACGATCCTATCGAAGGCAGGATTGAAATGCATCTTGTCAGCCTGAAGGATCAGATTGTCGGCGTTGGCGACGGGGAATTAGGTTTTCGTAAAGGGGAAACGATCCATACCGAAAACGCTTACAAATACACGATTGAGGAGTTTCACGGCATCGCCGAGTCGGCGGGCTGGACCGCCGGGCGGGTGTGGACGGACGATCAAAGCTTGTTCAGCGTCCATGAATTAGTTGACTCGAGGTAAACGATGGCGCGGGCGAGCAAGGTGCCCAAAGCAAACAAACCGTTGTCCTAAAGAGAGGCACCGACGAGGACGTCGTCGGCGCCTTGAAGGTCCCGACCTCGAGAGAAAGGTCCGCGAGCTGGAGCGTCTGCTCGGCAAGAAAACGATGGAGGCGGAAATCCTCCGGGAGGCTCTCGACGCAGCGCGCGCAAAAAACCGACCTTGCCGCTCGTGTGGTGGAAGGAGGATGCTTCCCAATGAGCTGCGCGCCAAATCGCTGGGCGTCGCTCGCTCCAATCTCGCCGAGCGCAAGAAAGGTGCGACCAAGCCCCGCGGGCGCTTCCGCAAAGCCGCGGCCGCGGAACTGACGCCGCTTACCCGCGCCATCGTCGACGAACGGCCAACCTATGGCTATCGGCGAATCTGCGCGCTGACGAACCGGCGCTCGAATTGCCGCTGGTGTTCGGATCATCTTGAAATCGGAGCCCGCAACGGCGAGGTCGTGTGCGTGCTGTTCGTCATCGACGGCTGCGACCGCGAGATCATCGCCTAGTCGGGCGTGGCCAATGGAGGCGTCTCGGGCGTGTGCGTGATCAAATGATCGCAGCGGTCGAGCGACGCTTCGACGCCTTGAAGGTCCCGCACCAAGTCGAGAGGCTCTCCGACAATGGCAGCGCTTACATCTCCGCCGACACCGCCGATACGGCGCGTGCGCTCGGCCTGACGCTGCTGTTCACGCCGGTCCGCCGCCCGGAGAGCAATGGAATGTCGGCGAGTTTCGTGAAGACGCTCAAGCGCGACTATGCGCGGCTCGCCGTCTTGCCGGACGAGGAAACGTTCCTTGCCAAGTTGCCCGGCTAGATCGAGGATTATTGTGAGGGCCACCCGCACTCGGGCCTGAAGTTCCAATCCCCTTGGGAGTTCATCCGCCTCAGTGCTTAACCAGCCCCGCCCGGTGTACGGTCAAGGCGTACTGCCCGTCACTCATGTTGCAATCGCCTGCCTATCGATAGATAGATGTTGACGACGGAAGTTTCCAGAGTTATCGGTTCTCTACCTATCGATAGAGGCGAGAGCGAGCTAATGAGTACTGTCCAAGATTCGTCGATTGTTCCCAACGTCGAGACCCCTTCAGGGCGAATCGCTTATGTGCAGGCGGGCTCCGGACCCGTCGCTCTCTTCGTGCATGGCGTCGTGCTCAACAAGCACATGTGGAGGCGTCAGCTTGACGCACTCTCGGACATCCGCCGCTGCATAGCGGTCGACCTGCTCGCACACGGTGACACCGAGATTAGGGCTGACCAGGACGTCTCTGTGACCGCCAACGCAAAGATGCTGAAGGAAGTCCTCGATGCGCTGCAAATCACTCAGGTCGATCTGATCGGGAACGATAGCGGGGGTGGAATCTGCCAAATCTTCGCAGCGCTCAATCCCCATTGCGTCCGGAGCTTGACGCTGACCAACTGCGATACGCACGACAACTGGCCGCCTGAGGCGTTCAAGCCGTTCGTCGAAATGGTGGCGGCGGGTGGACTGCCGAAGACGATCAACGCGATGCTCGGTGACAAGTCCATATACCGTTCGCCTGGCGCGCTGGGCCCCGCTTATGAGGATCCGAGCATCGAGCGTGACGAAGACATCGAGATCTATCTGCGGCCTCACGTTCGCAGCGAGCAGCGTACCCTTGATCTGAAACGTTTCGTCGGCGCCTTCGACAACAAGCATACTTTGGCAATCCACGATATGCTGGCTAAGCTCACCGTGCCAACGCTGATCGTTTGGGCTACCGACGATGTCTATTTTCCGGTACAGTGGGCGAATTGGTTGGCAAAAACGATCCCGGGCGCGAAGCCGCCTGTAGAGCTGGAGGGGGCGCGACTTTTCTTTCCGCTCGAACGAGCGGACGCTTTCAATGAACTCTTGCGTGATCATTGGACTGCCTGACCCGCGCCGAAAGTGACGATCCAGTCGCACACAACGAACCAGTCCTGAGGCAGACAGCATGCTGCTGGAAGACCGACTTGCGCAAATCGTTCCTACGCTGACGCCCGCTCAGATTCAATTTGCGCTGCGCTTCGCGAGTGGTCCCAAGCGGGTTTTTGCGCCGGACGAAAAGCTTCTCGATGTCGGCGACCGCAATACGATCGTCTGGCTCGTCATCGAAGGCAGCATCGTTGCGAGCAGACGCGACGGCCTCGGGCGGGAAGGGCTGTTCGCTACCGGCGGTCCAGGCCAGTTCAGCGGCGAGGTCAGCGATCTCGCCGGTCATGCCTCCTTGGCGATGGTGTGCGCTGGTCCGGATGGATGCTCCGCTTATCCCTTTGATCTGCCCCACTTGCGTACCCTGCTCATCAGCAGTGCCGATATCGGTGAGGTGATGATGCGGGCCTTCATCCTGCGGCGCGCGGCGCTGCTGGAGGGGGACAGCGTGGGCTCGGTCATACTTGGGGAAGCAGCGTCGCCGGACACGGTTCGTCTTCGCGGCCTGCTCACGCGAAACAGCTACCCCCACTCATTGATTGACGCTGATGGGCATGACGGTAAGGCTCTCGTTGAGCGCCTTGGCGTGCTGCCGGACGATCTGCCGATTCTGATCTGCCCGAATGGAACGGTGATGCGGCACCCGAGCGATGCCGAGGCGGGCTTCGGCCTCGGGATCGTGCCCGATATCGAGTCGAATACGGTGTACGACGTCATCGTCGTCGGGGCAGGGCCCGCAGGCCTGGCGGCCGCCGTGTATGCGGCGTCCGAGGGTCTCAGCGTCCTGGTTCTTGATAGCCGCTCGTTTGGCGGCCAGGCCGGTGCCTCGTCGAGAATCGAGAACTATCTCGGATTTCCCACCGGCATTTCCGGTCAGGCGCTGACGGCCCGCGCGTTTCTACAGGCTCAGAAATTCGGTGCGCAGTTTGCGGTGCCCGTCTCGGCGCTCGAACTCGACTGCTCACAACTGCCGCTGCACCGCGTGGCGCTCGACAATGGGATTTCGATCTATGGCCGAACGGTGGTAATCGCATCGGGTGTGCGCTATCGTCGGCCGGAGATCGAGAACCTCGATCGCTTCGAGGGAACAAGCGTCTCCTACTGGGCGACGCCGATCGAAGCGACGCTGTGCGAGGGGCGCGATATCGTGCTTGTCGGAGGCGGAAATTCGGCAGGACAGGCCGCCGTCTATCTGTCCGCCCATGCACGAAAGCTATACCTGATAGTCCGATCCTCCGGGTTGGATGCCTCCATGTCGCGCTACTTGATTGACAGGATCAAGGCGACTCCAAGTATCGAGCTGCGAGTGCATACCACCGTGACAAGACTGTCAGGCGTCGCGGATGGCACGTTGAGCAGCGTCGACATGAAATCTCGCGACATCGACGACAACCAGAGCGTCGACGCTCAGCACCTGTTCTTGTTCATCGGCGCCGATCCGAATACACAATGGCTCGATCAACGGATCGCGCTAGACGACAAAGGGTTCGTCACGACCGGTGACAATCTGAAATTCCCACTGCAGACCAGTAGCCCTGGCGTCTTCGCGATCGGCGATGTCCGATCCGGTTCGGTAAAGCGTGTCGCGGCCGCAGTTGGCGAAGGCGCTGCCGCGGTGGCTCAGATCCATGCGTATCTCGGCAGTCTGCACGCGTAGGTCAACATCTATTGGCGCACAGGCGACATGATCACCTCGGCGCGATCATGCCGCTCGGCCGCGAGCTTCAAGCTGCTCATCAGCGAAATTTCAGTACTCGGAGAGCTTCCATGGATAGACAGGGTAACAAGAAACTATTCACGTCCGTGCAGGTCGGGCCACTCACGCTGAAGCACCGCGTGGTCATGCCGCCGATGAGCCGGCTCCGCGCACAACCAGGGACCGGCATCCCAAGCGATCTGCAGCTCGAATATTATACGCAGCGGGCGTCCGATGGGGGTCTCATCGTCACGGAGGCAACCGCGATCGCGCCTTCCGCCCGCGGCTACTATCATGCGCCTGGTCTCTACGCCGACGAGCAGGTCGCCGGGTGGAAGCGCATCACCGATGCAGTCCATTCGAAAGGCGCCTACTTCTTCACGCAGCTTTGGCATGCGGGCCGCACCACGCACATCTCGATCACCGGATCGCAGCCTGTCGCCGCCTCGGTCGACCCCGCCTATTGGGCCGATACGAGCATCACTGTCGAGACGCCCGATGGCTTCAAGCCGACGTCGCCGCACCGTGCGCTCGGGACGGTGGAGATCGCCGCGATCCTCGACCAATACCACACCGCTGCGCAGAACGCGAAGGCCGCCGGCTTCGATGGCGTCGAGCTCATGGCCGCGAACGGCCACCTGCTCGACCAGTTCCTGCAGGACAACACGAACAAGCGCACCGATCAGTATGGTGGCTCGATCGAGAACCGGACGCGGCTTCTTGCCGAAGTTGTGCAGACATTGGTCGACGTCTGGGGCGCGGATCGCGTCGGCGTCCGACTCGCGCCGAGCGGCACATTCAACGGCATGGGCGACAGCGACTCGCGCGCCCTCTTCCGCCACGTTGCGGAACGGCTCAACGACTTCGGCCTTGCCTATCTGCATCTCATCGAGCCGCGCGTAAAGGGCGGCGAAACGATCGCGGAAACGCAGGAGCCCGTCGCCGCGCAGGAACTGAGCAAGATCTTCCGGGGACCGGTGATCGCCGCGGGCGGATTCAACCCGGATACCGCGGAGGCGAGCGTCGCCAATGGCGATGCCAGCCTGATCGCCTTTGGCCGGCACTTCATCGCCAATCCCGACCTGCCCAAGCGGATCGAACTCGGATTGCCGCTCAATCCCTATGATCGCAGCACGTTCTACGGCTTCGACAGCCGCGGCTATACCGATTATCCGTGTTACGAGGAGCCGCCACCCGATCCACTGCACGCAGAAAAATCTCGCAGCACCTCTGCCGGATACGGACCGGTAGGGCACGAACACCTGTCTGCCGGTGATTCGGGAATCCTTCCGTGACGGGACGGGCGAGGCTCTTCCGTAGTGGGAGTGCGAGCGGAACGTGCAAGGAACTGCGATTTTCATCGACAAGGTTCTCATTCTATGATTCCCACCGACGTTGAACTTCACGCCGCACGCGCCAAGCTGTCTCAACTCGATCCACTCATGGCAAAGGCTCATGCCGAGGTGCGGCCAAGCACCTGGGTCGTCCGCGAGCGGGGATTCCGAGGCCTCGTGCGTCAGATCGTCGGCCAGCAGGTCTCGATGGCCGCCGCCGACGCGATCCGGCGAAAGATGATCGATGGCCTCGGCACGCTCAGCCCCGAGACGGTACTCTCCGCAGACGATGCCCAACTGCGGGGCTTCGGGCTCTCGAGCCAGAAGATACGCTATGTCCGCGCGATCGCGGAGGCCGCGGACCTGTTCGAGCGGCTGGACTCCATGTCGGACGAGGAAGCGGTCGCAGCGCTCGTCGCAATCAAGGGCGTCGGCCGATGGACTGCAGAAACCTATCTGATGTTCTCGGAAGGACGGCTCGACTTCTTCCCCGCGGGCGACATCGCGCTGCAGCAAGGCTTTCGGTTGCTCGAAGGCTCGGAATCGCGTCCGACGGAAAAGGCGCTCTATGCGCGAGCCGAGATCTGGAAGCCATATCGCGGGATTGCCGCCCTGTTGCTGTGGGGCTACTACATGCAGGCGCGTGGCCGGGCGACCGAAAGCGGTGCGGTTCTGAGCCCCTGACCGCTTCCGCTTGCCACGCAGCGAGGTGCGAGCCGCGGAGCCGCCGATGAACTCAAGCGGCGACTTTTTCGGCGATCGGCATGCGCGGACACCCCTTCCACTCGCGCTCGTCCAACGACATCCCGGTGGTCTTCGGCCGTGAACCGCCCCATCGCTCGAAATAGAACGCCACCGACTGCGCCACGCACTGGACGCGGATTTCGCTGACCCGCGCAATGTCGATCGGACGTGTGCCGGGGCCGGTCTCGCCGCCGAGCAGCACCCAATGAATCCCGGTGAAGTCGACCGAGCCCAACGGCCCGAGCATCGGCTCGGTCGAGAGAAAGCGCACGGCCGCGGGCGTCGGGCGCAGATGCTCGATCCGGCTCTTCAACGCTGCGTCCTCGACGGAGACGCGGAGCCAGATGTGCGCAGGCGGCGAGCGCCTCCTGTATCGGTCCCGCGCGTAGTCGTGCATCAGCGAGCCGCGCTTGGTCACTTGGAAACAGTGCCAGTGGGCAGCCTCTATCGTATCGAACATCTCGATATGCGCTGGCGGGATATCATTATGGAAAAGGTCGCTCATCGAATCGACGAAGATCATCCGCGACCGCTTCCAGCCCAGGGGCTGCTTTAATCGCTCGGGTCGTAGGGTGAGATCTGCGCCCGGTTCATACGGGATGTCCCGAGACTTGCGAAATCGCTCGGCAGAGCGCGCCGCATAGCTGCGGCCGCACCCGGCCGTGATCTTCGTGCAGCCGGTCATCGGGTTCCAGGTGGCGCCACGGACCATCGGTTGCGCGGGATCGATCGACATCTCACTTTCGACGGCATCCGCGCCGCGTCGAAGCCGTTCTACAGCAGCACCGGCCGCCCTTCGGTTGATCTGGACCTGATGATCCGCATGCTTCGTGTCGGCTACAGCCTGGACATTCGCTCGAACGTCGCCTGTGCGAAGAAGTGCATCTCAATCTCGTGATTGCCGCCGGCGCCAACAAGCGGCACTCGGTTCCGACCCGCGATTGGGATCCTGCCGAGAAAGATGGCGCGTTCCGCGCGGCGCGAAGCTGCGCGAACGATGTTGGAGCGCGCGGCAGAGCGCTTCGGCCGCAAGCGACGGCACGCGCCGTTACCGCGCCAGCAAGAAAGATTACGACGTCTGTGAGCTCAAAGCGAGGTGCTGCCCGAATGCAGTGGCGCGGAAGATTCCTCGCGACATGGATGAAGATTCCCACGACGTTGCGCGGGCGCTCGTTGGGACGCGTGAATATGAAACGGCCTGTCGACGATGAAAGAAAATAGAGATGTTGTTCGCCCATTTCAAACGCGTATTGCGACTTGGGCGCTTGCGGCTACGGGGCTCGTGTGACGCCAAAGACGAATTCCTACTCGCTGTTACCGCGCAAGACTGCGACGGTTCGCCCGGCTGCGAGCGGAGGTGCTTGAAGTGGCGGCATGAGCCGTCCGCGATGGCGGGTTCACGGCCATTCAGGCGAAGAACCCGCAGTCTCAAAGTCTCGGAAAACGCCTCAACGGAGGCTGTCGACGCCGAACCGCAACGTTTTTCAACGAAATCGACGCAAAGCAGCCTTGATGGCTCGGTGGTTTTCAACGACCCGGCTAGAGGCATTGCCTCCCTCCCTTTTCCCTGTCATTTTTCGCCAGAACCCTACGCCGTTGACTCTCTTGTTGCATTCCCCCCGTTCGCGCCTTTCTTAATCGACCCCGGCTCCGAACCGCCGCCTCGCGGTTCGGCGGAAACCGGGGACGAACGTGCGCTCTCAAAACGACAATGCCGAAGCGCTATCACGCCGCGGGCGCATGTTGCGCACCGCGCTCGGCGCGGAGATCGCAGGCTGGCTCGACGATAAAGGCGTCGTCGAGATCATGCTCAATCCCGATGGGCGGCTTTGGCTGGATCGCTTGACCAGCGGGCTCGAGGATACGGGCGCGCGTTTGTCGGCGGAGGACGGCGAGCGGATCATCCGGCTGGTCGCACACCATGTCGGCGCCGAGGTGCATGCCGGGACGCCGCGCGTCTCAGCGGAGCTCCCGGAGTCAGGCGAACGCTTTGAAGGGGTTCTGCCGCCGATCGTTTTTGCCCCGGCTTTTGCGATTCGCAAGCCGGCGGTCGGGGTCTTCTCGCTCGAGGACTACGTCGCGGCTGGCGTCACGACGAAACATCAGGCAGCTATCCTTCGCGCCTCTGTCGCTGAGCGCAAAAACGTCCTCGTCGCCGGCGGCACGTCCAGCGGCAAGACGACGCTCGCAAACGCCTTGCTCGCCGAGATCGCCAAGAGCTCCGACCGCGTTGTCCTAATCGAAGACACGCGCGAACTACAATGCGCCGCGTCCAACCTCGTCTCTCTCCGCACCAAGGACGGCGTCGCCTCGTTGTCCGATCTGGTTCGCTCGTCGCTCCGGCTTCGACCCGACCGCATCCCGATCGGCGAAGTGCGCGGCGCCGAGGCGCTCGATCTGCTCAAGGCCTGGGGCACCGGCCATCCCGGCGGCGTCGGCACCATTCACGCTGGCTCGGCGGTTGGCGCACTGCGACGTCTCGAACAGCTCATTCAGGAAGCGATCGTCACCGTACCGCGCGCGCTGATCGCTGAGACCATCCAGATCATCGCCGTCCTCGCTGGCCGCGGGAAGGAGCGGCGGCTAATCGAACTCGCCGCTGTCCAAGGCCTCGACGCCCGCGGCGACTACGCACTCGCCGACCTCACCTCCGTCACCTTTGGAGACGTCCATGAATAGGTTTCCGATCCAAAATCGGTTGCGCGCTCGTATTTGTCTTGAGCTTTCCCTCCTCATCTCGGCCGCCGCACTTTCCACGCCGGCCTTCGCCGCCGGCTCCAACATGCCCTGGGAGCAGCCACTCCAGCAGATCCTGCAATCGATCGAAGGCCCCGTCGCCAAGATCATCGCGGTGATCATCATCATCACGACCGGCCTGACGCTGGCTTTCGGCGACACCTCGGGCGGCTTCCGGCGGCTCGTGCAGATCGTCTTTGGCCTCTCGATCGCCTTCGCCGCCTCGAGCTTCTTTTTGTCCTTCTTCTCCTTTGGCGGCGGAGCGCTGATCTGATGGAGAACGAGGCCCTTCCCATCGACGGCGCCATCGCGGGCTTTCGCGTTCCCGTCCGGCGCGCGCTCACCGAACCGATCTTTCTCGGCGGGGCGCCGCGGTCGATCGCCATCCTGAACGGCACGCTCGCCGCCGCGCTCGGCCTCGGCCTGCGACTCTGGCTCGCCGGCCTCGCCTTCTGGGTCCTCGCACAATTCGCGGCGGTCTGGGCGGCCAAGCGCGATCCCGACTTCGTCGAGGTAGTGCGTCGGCATCTGCGCTACCCGGCACATTTCGGGGTGTGAGGAGAAGCGAGCATGCTGAACCTCGCCGAATATCGCAAGAAGCCGCAAAGCCTCGCCGATTTCCTGCCATGGGCGGCGCTCGTCGCGCCGGGCGTGGTCCTCAACAAGGATGGCTCGCTTCAGCGAACGGCGCGCTTTCGCGGTCCCGATCTCGAAAGCGCGACGCAAGCCGAACTCGTCGGCGTCACGGCGCGGCTCAACAATGCGCTGCGGCGCCTCGGGTCCTGCTGGGCGATCTTCTTCGAAGCGCAGCGCAATTCTGCGCAGGATTATCCAGCGAGCGCCTTCCCCGATCCCGTCTCCGCCCTTGTCGACGAAGAGCGCCGCGCCCAGTTCGAAGAGGAAGGGGCGCATTTCGAGAGCGGCTATTTTGTCACCCTCGTTTATCTGCCGCCGGAAGACGACGCGGCAGGAGCGGAGAGCTGGCTCTATGAAGGCCGCTCGCAGGAAGGCGCACCAAACGCCGTTCTTTCCAGCTTCATCGACCGAACCGACCGGCTGTTGCAGCTGATCGACGGCTTCGCGCCAGAAGCCGAATGGCTCTCCGACAGCGAGACGCTGACCTATCTCCATTCCTGCGTCTCCACCAAACGCCACAAGGTCCGCGCTCCCGAGACGCCGATGCATCTCGACGCGATCCTCGCTGATGAGCCGCTGACCGGCGGCCTCGAGCCCCGGCTCGGAGGCAAGCATCTGCGCATTCTCACCGTCATGGGCTTTCCGTCGGCGACCCATCCCGGGATTCTCGACGAGCTCAATCGCCTCGCTTTTCCTTATCGCTGGTCGACCCGGGCCATCACGCTCGACAAGACGGACGCCACCAAAGTCGTCACCCGCATCCGCCGGCAATGGTTCGCGAAACGCAAATCCATCCTGGCGATCCTGAAGGAGGTGATGACCAATGAGTCCTCCGTTCTCCTCGACACCGACGCCCATAACAAGGCGCTCGACGCCGATGCGGCGCTACAGGATTTGGGCTCCGATCTGATCGGCGAAGCCTATGTGACGGCGATGATCACTGTCTGGGACGAAGATCCCCGGCTTGCCGACGAGAAGCTGCGACTCGCCGAGAAAGTTATCCAGGGCCGCGACTTCACATCGATGGTCGAGACGGTCAACGCCATCGAAGCCTGGCTCGGCTCGCTTCCCGGCCATGTCTACGCCAATGTCCGGCAGCCGCCCGTCTCGACAATCAATCTCGCCCACATGATCCCGCTTTCGGCGGTCTGGGCGGGACCGCTGACGGACGCGCATCTTGACGCGCCGCCGCTGTTCTTTGGCCGGACCGAGGGCTCGACGCCGTTTCGCTTCTCGCTGCATGTTGGCGACGTCGGCCATACGCTCGTCATCGGGCCAACTGGCGCGGGCAAGAGCGTGCTGCTCGCTTTGATGGCGCTGCAGTTCCGCCGCTACGAAAGCGCCAAGATCTTCGTCTTCGATTTCGGGGGATCGGCTCGGGCGGCAACGCTCGCCATGGGCGGCAGCTGGCATGATCTCGGCGGCGCGCTATCGGCCGACAACGTCGATCCGGTCGCCTTGCAGCCGCTCGCCGCGGTAGACGATCCCGCGGAGCGCGGCTGGGCCGCCGAGTGGGTTGCCTCCATCCTCGCCCGCGAAAATGTCGCCGTCACCCCGGAGGCGAAGGAGCATCTCTGGTCGGCGCTCTCGTCTCTCGCCTCCGCGCCGATCGAGGAACGCACCCTCACCGGCCTCTCGGTCCTGCTGCAATCAAACCCGCTCAAGCGCGCGCTCAAACCCTTTTGCCTCGGCGGTCCGCATGGGCGGCTTCTCGATTCCGACGCGGAGGTTCTGGGCGCCGCCGACATCCAATGTTTCGAGACGGAGGGGCTGATCGGCTCGGCCGCCGCGCCCGCCGTC
Source organism: Methylocystis sp. IM3 (assembly GCF_038070105.1). Lineage (NCBI taxonomy): Bacteria > Pseudomonadati > Pseudomonadota > Alphaproteobacteria > Hyphomicrobiales > Methylocystaceae > Methylocystis > Methylocystis sp. IM3. The sequence continues at coordinate 973,342 of NZ_JBBPBZ010000002.1, forward strand.
CTTTCCTATCTCTTCCGCCGGATCGAAGGCCGGCTCGACGGCGGGCCGTCGCTTCTCGTTATCGACGAAGGCTGGCTCGCCCTCGACGATCCGGGCTTCGCCGCGCAATTGCGCGAATGGCTCAAGACGCTGCGGAAGAAGAACGCTTCCGTCGTCTTCGCCACCCAGTCGCTCGCCGATATCGAGACGAGCCCGATTGCGCCGGCGATCGTCGAGAGCTGCCCGACGCGGATTTTTCTGCCCAACGAGCGCGCGATCGAACCGCAGATCCTGTCGATCTATCGCCGCTTCGGCCTCAACGACCGGCAGATCGAGATCATCGCGCGGGCGACGCCCAAGCGTGACTATTACTGCCAGTCGCGGCGCGGCAATCGCCTCTTCGAATTGGGGCTCGGTTCCGTGGCTCTGGCCGTTTGCGCCGCGTCTTCGAAGACCGACCAAAAACTCATCGCCGAGATTTCAGCGAGCGCCGGACGCGAAGGCTTCGCCCGCGCCTGGCTGTCTGTGCGCGGCCTCGATTGGGCCGCCGATCTTCTTCCTGCCCCCACCGAGTTGGAGACGTCGTCATGACCCGCATTAGTCGCCTTACAGCCGCAAGCGCCTTCGCATTGTCGCTTGCATACTTAAGCGCGCCCGCGGTGGCGCAATTCATGGTGTTTGATCCGACCAATTACGCCCAGAACGTCATGACCGCGGCGAATACGCTGCAGCAGATCAATAATCAGATCACCAGCCTCCAGAACGAGGCACAGATGCTGATCAATCAGGGGAGGAACCTCGCGAGCCTTCCCTATTCGTCGCTGCAGACGATCCAGCAATCCGTCTCCCAAACACAGCAGTTGCTAGGACAGGCCCAGCGCATCGCCTATGACGTGCAGCAGATCGATCAGGCCTTCTCGGCCCAATATGGCGCCATTAACGCCTCAACGAGTTTGGCGAGCCTTGTCGACGGCGCTAAACAGCGCTGGCAAAATTCCTTGTCGGCGTTTCAGGACGCCATGCGCGTTCAGGCCGGCATCGTTCAATCCATCGACACCGCCCGCTCGGAAGCCGGCGCGCTGATTTCGTCGAGCCAGTCCGCTCTCGGTGCGCTTCAGGCGTCGCAGGCCGGCAATCAGCTTCTTGCGCTCCAAAGCAAGCAGCTCGCAGACGTCACGGCGCTCCTCGCCTCGCAAGGCCGCGCCCAATCGCTCGAACTCGCGCGCAACGCCGAGGCGCAGGAACAGGCGCGCGAAGAGATACGCCGCTTCGTTGCGCCCGGCCAGGCCTATCAGGCCGGCAATGTCGCGATGTTTCATTGAGCGAGGGCGACGTCATGAACTGGAGAGAATGGCTCGCGCCCGAGAATATCGGCTTTGTCGCCGTTGGGATTGTCATCGGCGCGATCGCGCTCCTTGGCGTCGAGTCCGCCTGTGACGCCGATGTCGCGGCGCGGACGAAACCCGCCTCGCTCTCGCCGATCGGGCCGCCGTCGACAGAGCCTGCGATCGACGCCGAGCTGTTGCGCTGCGCCCAGCTTCCCATCGAAGAGGCTGGCGATCCCGCCTGTAAGGCTCTGTGGGCGAAGGAGCGCAAGAGGTTTCTCCGGAATGGCGTGCCGGCGCAACCTGCCGAGCGTCTCATCGATATGTTCCCGTCCTATCGCCCGCCCACCGACGGCGCGTCGCCGAAGCCCGCGCGCAAGAGCGAGTAGCGCCATGGCCGGAACCGGCGTCATCGATCGCTTCCTCGAGACCTTCACCCGCTACATCGACTCAGGCTTCGGCCTGCTCGGCGGCGAGGTGGGGTTTCTGGCGACGACGCTCGTCGTCATCGACGTCACCCTCGCCGCGCTGTTCTGGAGCATGGGCCCCGGCGAAGACATCATCGCCCGTCTCGTCAAGAAAACACTTTTCGTCGGCGTCTTCGCCTACCTCATCGACAATTGGAATAATCTCGCTCGCATCGTCTTCGAAAGCTTTTCGGGATTGGGCCTCAAGGCCGCCGGCGCCGGGCTTTCCGCCGCCGACTTCCTACGGCCCGGCCGCGTCGCCCAGGTCGGCATCGACGCCGGCCGGCCCCTGCTCGATTCCCTCTCACAGCTTCTGGGCTATGTTTCCTTCTTCGAGAACGTCATCCAGATCGCCATTCTCCTCATAGCCTGGCTCATCGTTCTCCTGAGCTTTTTCATTCTGGCGATCCAGCTCTTCGTCACGCTCATTGAATTCAAGCTGACGACGCTCGCCGGTTTCGTCCTCATTCCCTTTGGCCTCTTCGGCAAGACCGCCTTTCTCGCCGAGCGCGTTCTCGGCAATGTCGTCTCCTCGGGCGTCAAGGTGCTGGTGCTCGCTGTCATCGTCGGCATCGGCTCGACGCTCTTCGCGCAATTCACGCAAGGGTTCACGGACCAACCCACTGTCGACGACGCCATGGCGCTGGTGCTCGCCGCCCTCTCGCTTCTCGGTCTTGGAATATTCGGCCCCGGCATCGCCAATGGGATCGTCTCGGGCGGGCCCCAGCTTGGCGCCGGTGCCGTTGTCGGGACCGGGCTTGTCGCGGGCGGCGCAGGAGCCGGCGGATTTGGGGCCCTGCGTCTTGCGGGCGGGACGGTCTCGGGGCTTGCTGGAAGGAGCGAGACGCAGGCCGCGGCGGCATTGCCGCCTTCGCGGGAACCGCAGCCGCCCGCAGGCGGCGCGCCGCCCTCTGCGCCCCCTGGCGGTCCTGGCGGAGGGTCGGGAGGTTCGGCTGCGCGGCCTTTCGCTGCGCCAGACGCCGCGTCGGCCCCTCCGCTTGATGGCGCCTCCGCAGGCGTTGGCGTCAATCCAGCGCCATCCGTCGAACCCGCCTGGGCGAAGCGATTTAAGCGCTCCCAATCCATCTCGCACGGCGTCTCCATCGCCGCCCACGCCCTTCGCTCCGGCGACGCCCATGGCGGGGGCGCTTCCGTCAATCTGTCCGAGGCCCGCTAATGTTCAAACGATCTTCCGTCCGCTACGGGCGCACGCCCGAACCCGAAACGCCCTATCAGAAGGCCGCACAGGTCTGGGACGAGCGCATCGGCTCAGCGCGCGTGCAGGCCAAGAACTGGCGGCTGATCGCCTTCGGCAATCTCTTCCTCGCGGGCGGTCTCGCCGTTGCCCTCGTCTGGCAGAATGCGCGCGGCTTGGTCGTTCCCTGGGTCGTTCAGATCGACAAATCTGGCGAAGCGCAGGCCGTCGCCCCTGCTGTCGCCGACTATCGGCCGACCGATCCGCAAATCGCCTGGCTTCTCGCCCGCTTCGTCGAGCATGTCCGCTCGATCCCAGCAGACCCCATCGTGGTGCGGCAGAACTGGCTCAAGGCCTACGACTTCGTCACCGACAAGGGCGCGCTGGCCCTAAACGACTACGCGCGCGCCAACGATCCCTTCGCCAAGATCGGACAGGTTCAGACCGCCGTCGACGTCGCCAGCGTCATTCGCGCTTCCGACGATTCCTTTCGCGTCGCCTGGACCGAGCGACGCTACGAGAACGCCAGCCTCGCCGCGACCGAGCGCTGGACCGCCATTCTCACCATCGCCGTTCAGCCGCCCCGCGACGCCGAGCGCCTGCGCAAGAACCCGCTCGGCCTTTTCATTCACGCCATCAACTGGTCGAAGGAGCTTGGCCAATGACGCCACTCTCGTTTCGGGCTTTCATGAGCCTCACTCTCTTGTCGTCTTTGCTCGGCGCCTGTTCGAGCTTCAAGCGGCCCGAGATCGCCTATGACGATCTGCCGGTTCCGGCGAGCCTGCAGAGCGATCCGCCCGGCCCGGTCAAGATCGTCGAAGTGCCGAAGATCCTGCCGCTGCCCGGCCAGCTTAAATCCCTTGCGCGGGGCAAAAGCGAGCGCCCCGAACCCATCGATCCGAAAGCGCGGATCGAACAGGCCAACGCCGCCGCGCGCATGGAGCCGCGCCGCGCCGGCTATATCAACGCCGTCCAGATCTATCCCTTCACGGAAGGCGCGCTCTATCAGGTCTATGCCGCCCCCGGCGAGATCACCGACATCGCCCTGCAGGACGGCGAGCAGCTCGTGGGCTCCGGCCCCGTCGCCGCCGGCGACACGGTGCGCTGGATCATCGGCGACACGGAGAGCGGCGCGGGGAACGCCCGCAAGACCCACATCATGGTCAAGCCGACGCGAGCCGATCTGATGACCAATCTCGTCATCAACTCCGACCGGCGCACCTATCATCTGGAGCTGCGCTCGACCGAGAAGACCTATATGGCCTCGGTTTCATGGCAATATCCGCAGGACGAACTCATTGCGCTGCGCCGCCAGAACGTCGCCGCGGAGGCCGCCGCGCCGGTCGATGTCGGCCTCGATCTCGCCCGGCTCAATTTCCGCTACGCGATCGATGGCGACGCCGTGCCCTGGCGGCCGCTGCGCGCCTTCGACGACGGCCGCAAGGTCTATATTGAATTCCCGCGTGGCGTCTCTCAGGGCGAAATGCCCCCGCTCTTCGTCACCGGGGCTTCGGGCGACAGCCAGCTCGTCAACTATCGCGTGCGCGGCAATCACATGATCGTCGACCGGCTCTTCGCCGCCGCCGAACTGCGCTTCGGCTCCGACGACCAGAAGATCGTCCGCATAGTGCGCAGCGATGGAAGGTCCGCTATATGAGCGCGCCGGAGCATGAGAAGAAGCTTGCGGAGGAGTTGCGCCTGCGGCCCGAACGCCCGCCGGTGACGCGCCTGTCGCGGCGCGTGTTGATCGCGCTCGCCGGCGTCTCCGCCGCCGCCTTTCTCGGCATGACCATCTGGGCGTTGCAGGGGCGCTCCCGCTCGGGCCCTGCGCCGGAGCTCATCAATACGGAAGCGAAGATCACTCCCGACGGCCTTGCGTCCCTGCCGCGTGATTACGCGGGCCTGCCGAAGAACGTCTCCAAGCTGGGGCCGCCGCTCCCGGGCGATCTCGGCCGTCCGATCCTCGCCGCCCAGGGGCAACTGCCGTCGACCGGCCCCGATCCCGAGCAGCAGCGCATCGGCCAGGAGCGCGAGGCGGCGCGGACGGCGAAACTCTTTGCGACGACGAACGTGCGCGAGCGGCCGTTGGCAAGTGCCGAGGCGGCTCAGAGATCGATAGGCGTCCAAACGTTGCCGCTTCCAACCGAGCCGGCCCCAGTCGATCCCGGCGACGTTCAGAACATGCAGGATCTCAAGCTCGCTTTCGTCAATGCGCCAGCCGATCGGCGCACCGTCAGCCCCGATCGTCTCGCCGCCCCGGCGTCGCGCTATGTCCTTCAGGCGGGCGCGGCTATTCCCGCCGCGCTCCTCACTGGCATCCGCTCCGATCTTCCCGGGCAGATCACTGCGCAAATCACGGAGAACGTCTATGACAGCCCCACCGGGCGCTTCCTGCTCATCCCGCAGGGCTCAAAGCTCGTCGGCGTCTACGACTCGCAGATTGCCTTCGGGCAATCGCGCGTGCTCCTTGTCTGGAATCGCCTCATTCTCCCCGACGGACGCTCCATCGTTCTCGAGCGCCAGCCCGGCGCCGACGTCGCTGGTTATTCCGGCCTCGAAGATGGCGTCGATCATCACTGGCTTCGTCTCGCCGGCGCCGCTGCGCTGTCGACCATCCTCGGCGTCGGGACGCAGATCGGGACGACAGGGACCGAAAACGCCCTCATTCAGGCGCTGCGCCGCGGCGGCGCGCAAAGCCTCAATCAGACGGGACAACAGATCGTTGGGCGCAATCTCAATATCCAGCCTACGCTCACCATTCGGCCAGGGTTTCCGGTGCGGGTGATCGTCACGCGCGATCTCGTGCTGGCTCCGTACCGCGAGCCCGGTGACGTCGCAGCGACAGGGAGCGCGCCATGACCAAGCTGAAACTCTCCGCGGTCGAAGACGAAAAACCAAGAAAAGTCACCGTGACGCTGTCCGCAACGCTGCATCGGAACTTGATCGCTTACGCGGAAATACTCGCGCGCGACTTGGGGAACGCGATCGAGCCGGAAAAGCTTATCGCGCCAATGCTGGAGAAATTCATTGCAAGTGATCGGGCATTCCGCAAAGCGCGGAAGACGCGTCTCCCCGCTGACCCAGCTCCAGAGCCTTCGACCCCTCCCGCAACGTCGAACGCACGAGACTAAGAAAACGGCGCATAGCCGGATTATCATTTCTTGGAAGCCATATTGCGCAAAAGGAAAAGCGTTCAGCGTGGCCTGCAATTGGCCGAATGTTAACGCCAGGAATTGAAACATCTGTGCCCGGGAGCGTGATAAGCGTGACCCCGAATCCTCGCGCTACTAGTGTCAAAAGCAAATCTTGTGAGATCTCATACGTTGCCAGCGTTGCATGACCTCTGAATCTTTTCAGATTCTCAAGCGCATGACGATCAAGTTCCCTCGCTCTCGCCTCCATCCCAAAAAGGAAACATTCGTCTTTGAGCAGTTCCCATTCGATCGCCTCGCAGACCGAGAGGGGATGCGTCGCCGGCAAAGCGACGCCAATTTGAGCCTCCCATAGCCTCTCTGTGTCGCAGCCCGGAGCCCCGATATTGTCCGTCAGTATTGCAACATCAAGACTTCTGCCTGAGATTCCCGAGATAAGTTGCCTGGGAGAGTTCTCAATGAATTCAAAATAGACGGCTGGATGCCTATCACGGAACGCACAAACCACGTCAAATATGAATTTCCAATCTTCGGACGGAAGAAGTCCAATCCGAATCGTGCCCTGGTCACCACGACCCGCAGCAGACGCATTCTTTACCGCAGCATCGATTTCCAAGAGCGCAGCGCGCGCCCTTTCGAGGAACCGTCTTCCCGCTATTGTCGGTCGAATTCCGTCCGAATGGCGTTCGAACAGCGAAACACCAAGTTCGTTTTCTAGCGATGCTATCCGACGACTGACAGCGGACTGTCGGACAGCGAGAGTCTTCGCCGCCCGACTGAAACTTCCATGATCGAGGACGACTAGTGCCTGTGAAAGTGAGACGAAATCGATTATTAGCGTAATCTCCTGAGACGTTGCTCCGAGTAAGCATTCTGCGTTCGCCGGTGAGGCAAAATGCCCAAGGGCTGACCGCTTCACAAACGCGCCGCGATTAGTAATTGCTCTGGCGGCAAGATCGGTTGGGTAGGTTTCAGAAAATCGATTTGCCTATCTAACATTAGATCGATCGCCTCCCTCGCTCATGGGTCGATAAAATTAATCGATCCAGTAATTTTGAATCGGCGCATGCGCGGCAAAAGGTGCACTCAAAGCTTTTCCCGGATCGGTATCTCAATTTCGCACCTACCGTCAGGTGCCCGCGTTGCTTTTGACCTTTGTTCTTAGATTGACGAGTCACTGCTTGCCCCGCAAGCTGGCGAAGGCAATCGCAAGCTGAGCTCGCAATCCGGCAGCGATCATACATGAGTCTGCTCATTCTATCTACCGCCAGAGAGACAAAGAACAAAAGTTGAGTTGACAGCGGCATCAATCTATCAGTAGATAGAGTTACCCGACCGCGAGTCGGCTCGCCATGGTCGTTGCTTGAGGCCTCACGGGCGAAATCTTCCGGCCGTTATGTTGAAAGACTGAGTGGCAACGCAACTCGCATTAATTGTCAACCTCGCAGGGGGGGGCCGAGCAAAAGCTCAGGGGCTCAACGGGAAGGAACCGAGTTGTCCTCGGGACGGCGGCGGTTTCGTCACGGTGGCAGTCACGTGATGTTTGCGCGCGGCAAGGAGAATCGAAGTGAACGACGCCGATACATATACGCCTCCTCGAGTTTGGACAAAAAATACGGAATATGGCGGAATCTTTGCGCCCCTTAATAGTCCTGTCTCAGGTGCGAGGCATCAGCAGGACCTGCCGCGTGGACGACATGCCCTGCAACTATATTCGCAGGGGACGATGAACGGCATGAAAGTAACGATCCTTTTGGAGGAACTCTTGGCAGCTGGCGTTCAAGACGCAGACTATGATGCATGGCTCATTGACATATTCAAAGGCGATCAGTTCGGCTCAGGATTCGTCGAGCTGAATCCGAACGCCAAGATTCCGGCTTTGGTGGATTACGGTCCACCAGAGCCGGTCCGCATCTTCGAGTCGGGCGCGATCCTGCTCTATTTGGCCGAGAAGTTCGACCGCTTCCTGCCAAAGGACATGCCTCAGCGTATGAAGTGTCTGTCATGGCTTTTTTGGCAAGTCGGAAGCGCGCCTTACGTCGGCGGCGGGTTTGGGCACTTTTACGTCTATGCACCGATTAAGCTGGAATATGCCATCGACCGCTTTACCATTGAAGTGAAACGGCAGCTTGATGTCCTCAATCGATGGCTAGCGGGACGGCCGTTCGTTGTCGGGGAGGACTACACCATCGCCGACATCGCGATTTTTCCTTGGTATGGCGGGCTAGTTTTGGGATGGAATTACGACGCCGCGGAGTTTCTCAACGTAAAGGAGTATCCAAACGTGATCCGCTGGTCAGAGAAACTCGCCTCTCGACCTGCTGTGCAACGCGGTCGCAAAGTCAACAAGACGCAGGGCGATCTATTCGGTGCCCTGAGAGAGCGACACGATGCCGCAGATTTCGACCGGCCGACTGATTGATCACGCACATGTGAGCCACCGGGCGATCGACCAAGAGCCTCCCGGTGCCTAGATTGGCTGAGAATAGGTCCCGAGTCTACCCGATTCCAGAGGGGATGTGACGACACGGAGAGTCTTCGCCCCAGGACGATGCCTTGCAGAGAACCGAGCAAAATGCGCTAACGAAGAGAGGCAGCGCTATAGCCGACGTCAGTCGTGTGCGCGCATTGCTGGTGGCAGCGGCGCGCGATCGGCGAACGGTCAGCTACTCCGAACTACTCGCCACACTAGGCTATCGCTTCAGCCGACCCAAGATGCGCGCACTCTGCAAAACATTGAGCTCGATCGATATCGCGGCTGCCGTGATGGACGAACCTCAGATGGCGGTATTAGTAGTGCGAGAAAGCGATCGCCTCCCCGGCCAGGGGTGGTGGACATCGCCCCCCGATGAACACGGATATACAGGCTCGCGAACCGGCCCCGATGCAGCAGCGTTCGTGCGAGCGATTCAAGAAAGGGCTTTCGATTACTGGGCAGCCCGCAATATCAAATCAGAATCTGGTCAACAACCAGGCTGAGCTAAGCGCCGTCTCCAAAATTCCCATGCCACGCGGAGACGTTCACGACAAGGGCCAAGAAGGCCGCGCTAAACGAGTGAGAAGGCACTCCGCGCTCGACCCGCTCCGCCGGATCTCATGAGTGGCAACAATCATATCGCGCAAGCCCTCACGGGCAACAGTCCAGCGCTTAAACTCCGATGTTTGGCGTACCCATAGTGCTGGTCACGATTGCAGTCCCGAGGATAAGGAAAGCAAGGACGTAAGATGACCCTGACGGCCTAAGAGTCTATGAGTTCAACGTTTGTCTCCTGTCGCCGTTTATGAATACAGGAGCTGCTTCGGCTCATGGCCTTTGTGCGCGGGCAGAAATTCGCCAGAGGACTCGTCAAGCCCGCTAATCACGACGTAGAAGCTCGTGTGGCTCTCAACCAAAGTCAGGGAATTGCTTTGCATGCAATCAGCTCGGACGGCGAGGTATGTGAGCTTTGGAACTACGCCTCCCGACACCGAGGGGGATTCGAATAGGCACGCAAGATTGAGCAGGCAGTCCTGTCAACGCATAGCTTCGCTTTGAGGGATGCCTGACATTGTGATTGCCGGGTTCAGGCCGTGTCCACGCTCGAGGCCCGTACCAGTGTGGACGTCGCCTGATCGAAAGCATCGATGTCGTCGTAAGCGCGCGCCAGCACCATACCGCCTTCGAGCGTAGCCATGATATGATACGCTCGAGCTGTAGCCCCTGGGCCTCCCAGTCGCCGGGCAAGGTCGTCGATGCAGCCGCGGAAAAATGATTGTACCTCGGCCCTGACCTCCGGCGCCAGGACGCCAGCCTCGGCGCCGAGGACGCCGCCAAGGCACATGCGACCATCCCGCTCGAGCGCGCCTCGGAACGCTGATCGATAGGCGGCAATTGCGTCCTCGGCGTTTTCATTTGGCTCAGCTACGACCGACGCAAGAAATCGTTCACCGTAACGGCGCGTGACAGCGGCGGCCATCTTAGCCTTTGTCGGGAAGTGGTGATGGACGCTGGCACTCTTGATGCCGACCTCGGCCGCGAGATTGCGAAAGCTGAACCCGGCGTACCCGCTCTCACGGATGTGGGCCTCGGCGAGATCCATCAAACGCTTGGCAGTTCCACTCACGAGTCTCTCCTGTCTATCGATAGATAGACAATGAGTGTAGCTTTGGCTAGCGAAAATTTATCCGTGCGCCTTCTTATAGAAGAGCCTTCTTCCCGCGACGGTTCCTGACTCCACCATTTTTCAGGCTGCCGCCCGCCTCTAATCGCTACTTGGAGTGGCGCTGACCTTTTGCAGCCACCGGCTTTCTGGCCTTGGTGAATTCACGAGTGGCACGATCATAGATGGCGAAATCGTTGACCGCATTGGCGACGACGAGAGCACCGGTGATTGTCGAGAGCAACTGAGAGGCCTCATCTGGCGAGAGACCCTCCTTGACGATTTTGTCGTAGCACATTTTGAAGAAACGCTTCACCTCGGCTGCCACTTCTGGCGGCAAGTCCCGCGATGATGCCCCCAGCACGGCGCACGGGCACATCCGGTCCTCGGAGTGAAGAGTCCCTCGAAACGCCTTCACCCACACCTTGATCGGGTTGTCTTCTTTTTGAAGCTCGCGCTCGATCAGCTCCGCGGTCTCTCCCGTGTAGCGCTTGATGACGGCCGCAGCGAGATCCTCCTTGGTAGGAAAGTGATAGTGCACGCTGGAGCTCTTCACGCCAACGTCAGCAGCGATCTCGCGATAACTGAAACCGTTGAAGCCGCCTTTCCGCATCCGCCGCTCGGCGGCGTCCATGATGGCGGCAGCGACATCACTCATTAGGGCCTGCTCCCGTGGCTATCTCTCGATAGGTAGGGCTTCTGGCGATCAAAAACAACGATTTTAATCTATCTATCAATAGGACACTATGGTGGGGCTCTTTGGCATTCGTCACCGCATGATTTTTGCGTCGCTGGGAGGGCCAGCCGGCCGAATTGCGGCGGAAGGACGAAAGTCTTTATCCTGTGGTGAGGGCGCGCGGCATCGGCCCGCCAGCGAATGTCAGCCGGGGCGATGGTCCTGAGAGGTTCAGGAAAAGCGGGGTTGCGTGGCCCGGGATGTCGGCGGCGGATCGGCATGATCGAAATGCCGTTGTCGGTCATTGCGGTCGAGAGGTGCGTGGCTGCCGGGGCCGCCGCCATCAACACAGACGACGAGCGAACGCTGTTGTCCCCGAAGAGCTTGCCGTTGGTCGTGATAGCGCGGATGCACTCTCGCCGATCGTGACCGCGCTTCGCTCGCGTCGAAGACCCGGAGGATGTGCGGCTGCGGCGTCGGCCCATCCGGATTTGGATCGGGCGCGCCGTGGCCTCCGCTTTCAGCACCTTGACCCGAGCAGCAATGATCCGCCTTGCGCTAACCGTCTCATTGAAATGGAACTGAGCCGATAGCGATGGGCTGCTACTGGCGCAATCACGACATTCCCAAGCACCGGCGACATAGGTTCGCCGCTTCGTAATCGCGCTTTCCGCTCACCAAGTCATCGACCTCGATAGTGAGGCGGCTAAACGCGGGGTATCGCGATTGCCACGACGCGGAGTTGGTTTGGTCGGCGCCCTTTCCGAGAAAAGGCGCGAAATCATTGCTGTCACAATTACGCCTCTATCTATCTAAAGATAGCTTCGCGCGGCGAAACCTTATAAAGCGTCGTGCGCAACCTATACGCGGCGCTCGTTCGCGGCGACGTCGCAGGAGCCGTCGCGCTGATGAGCCCACGAGTCGAATGGCTCGAAGCTGAGCATACGCCATACTATGCGGACGTCGTCATCGGTCCCGACAAAATCGTCGAGATGGTTTTTGCGCCGGTCAACAAAGACTTTGAGAATTTCGCCTTTGCCGAGCAGAATTACGTCACCCAGGGGACACGCACGGCCGCGATCGGCGTCCACAGGGGACGGCGGCGCGAAACCGGCCGGGAGCTCAGAGTGCCTTTCGAAAAATCGGTCCAACACCTGGCGTCCCGCCATCGCGGCGTTCCCCGTCTTCGACCAAGGAGGCGTTCTCATGTCGTTTACCGTCATCAACCCGGCCACCGGACGCGAAGGCAACCGCTACAAGGCGACGCCCGAGGGCGAGATCACGGCCGCCATCGAGAAGGCAGACGCAGCGTCCCGCAAGTGGCGCCGCAGCGACTATGCCGAGCGCGCGCGCCTCATGAAGGCCGCGGCTGGCGTGCTGCGCGACAACAAGGCCGCCTATGGGCGGCTAATGACCGAAGAGATGGGCAAGCCGATCCAGCAGGGTATTGCCGAAGCAGAGAAATGCGCAGCCGCATGCGACTACTTCGCTGACAACGCGGCGAGCTTCCTGACGCCTGAGCCAGTGGAAGGCAATGCGAACAAGAGTTTCGTTACGTTCCAGCCCATCGGCGCCGTGCTAGCCGTTATGCCGTGGAATTTTCCCTTCTGGCAGGTCTTCCGCTTCGCAGCGCCTGCACTGATGGCGGGCAATGCGGGCCTTCTCAAGCATGCATCCAATGTGCCCGGGTGCGCGCTCGCGATCGAGGACGTGTTCCGCAAGGCGGGCTTTCCCGAGCACCTGTTCAAGACGCTGCTGGTTGGCTCGAGCGCGATCGACGGGATCATCGCCCATCCTCTGGTGCGCGCCGTGACGCTCACCGGAAGCGGACCAGCCGGGCGCGCCGTGGCGCGAAAGGCTGGCGAAATGCTGAAGAAGTCGGTGCTCGAACTCGGCGGCGCCGACGCTTACCTGGTGCTGGAGGATGCTGACATCCCGTTCGCTGCGCGCGCCTGTGCCGCCGGTCGGCTCATCAATTCCGGGCAAAGCTGCATCGCAGCCAAGCGTTTCATCGTGGTCGAGAGCGTGCGCGAGGCTTTCGAGGAAGCCTTCGTGAAGGTGATGGCCGATACCAGGGTCGGCGATCCCACGCTGCCGGAGACGGCGGTCGGCCCGCTCGCCCGCGTGGATCTGCGCGACGCGCTGCATGAGCAGGTGGAGAGCAGCATCGCTAAGGGCGCGCGGTGTCTGCTGGGCGGCACGGTGCCGGGCGGCCCCGGCGCTTTCTATCCGCCGACGGTCTTGACCGACCTGCGTCCGGGCATGCCTGCCTATGAGGAGGAATTGTTCGGTCCGGTTGCCTCGATCATTCCCGTCAAGGACGAGGCCGAGGGCGTCGCCGCTGCAAATGCTTCGGTCTTCGGCCTCGGAGGCGGAGTGTTCACCCGTGACTTGAAGCGCGGAGAGCGCATCGCCGCCGAGGCCATCGAGGCGGGCTCGGTCTGCGTGAACGCGACCGTGATGTCCGATCCCAAGCTTCCCTTTGGCGGCGTCAAGGAGAGCGGTTACGGCCGTGAGCTCTCCCATTATGGCATCAAGGAATTCGTGAACATCAAGACGGTGGTGGTCACCGACGGCGTCGCCAAGGATCCGCGGCAGTCGGATAACAGCGCGATCGAGTAATGATCGCCGAGGCAGAAATCGTAGCAAAACCGAGCGGCTGTGGCTTGTGTCCCGATCATTGCCGCGTTTCCTGCGAATCAGCAGGGAAAGTGAATCGCGAGTCCCGGCACCCGGCAACAGCCGAGCTTTTTCAACACAATCCCAAAAGCGGATCGCGCAAGACTAATATCCTTAGGTAGGCCCACCCGCGTTGACGAGGCCAGCGCCGACGGCGAGCCAGACCAGATGCGCGTCTGTCCGCGCGCCGATCTTCGATTTGATCTGGTAATGATAGTTCTGCACCGTCTTGGCGCTGATGTTGAGCAGATCGGCGATTTCGTCCGTCGTGCGGCCAAACGCCAAAAGTCTCAATATCTCCGTCTCGCGCGGGCTAAGCTCGTCCGTCGGCAGGCGATCGGCGCTGAGTCGCTCGGCGGCGACAGCATGGGCGATATCGTCGCTCAGCGCCCGCCCGCCGCGTGCGACGATTCCTACGGCGCGGATGAGTTCGCTGGCGTCGCTGCTCTTGGTGACGTAGCCCATGGCGCCGGCCTCGAAGGCTTTCAAGGCGAAGGCGGTGTTGGCGTGCATGGTGAAGACGAGGATCTTCGCGCCTCTGTCCCATTGCCTGATATGTCGGACCGCCTCGAGCCCCCCGGCGCCCGGAAGGGAGATATCCATGATCACGACATCTGGCGTCACCTCCTTGTAGGCGCGGTAGGCCGCCGCAGCGTCCTCCGCCTCAGCCAAGATCCGATAGCCGGGCTGGCTTTCAAGAAGCCTGCGATATCCTTCCCGCACGACGGGATGGTCATCGACGAGCAGGATCGAGAGCACGTTCACGCCGCAACGCGAGTCGTTTGCCTACTGGACGCCGTCAGCGGGATGCGGGCCGAGACGCGCACGCCACGCGTCGAGGGTCCGATCCGGACGCTGCCGCCAAAGGCCGCCACGCGCTCCTGAACGCCGAGGATGCCGTGACCTGGCGCGGCCGAGAGCCGCGAGGGGTCTCCGCCGCCGTCGTCCTCCACTGTCAGCGCGATGAATCCTTCCTCGGAGATCAGGCGCTCAACCCTGAGACGGATGTCGCCCGGCTTCCCGTGGCGCATCGCGTTGGTGAGGCATTCCTGCGCGATTCGGTAGATATTCGTCGAGACAGGTTGCGGCAGGGTGTCGAGATCGCCAAGGAGATCGAGATGGACCATGGCGGAGGGTGCCGCCTGCGCGTTCCATCCCCAACGAGATGAACGAGGCTCGCTTCCAGTCCGACCTCCTCCAGATCTTGTGAGCGAAGACGGGCGAGGGCCTCGCGCAGCGTCGTCATCATGCGCTTCGCCGTCCCAATGACAGCGTCCGCATCCTTCGCGAGATCGGGACGGTCGCTGCCCCTTGCCTTGATCGAGGAGGCGAAGGCGATGGTGGCTGTCAGGCACTGACCGAATTCGTCGTGCAGATCGCGGGCGAGAGCGCGCCGCTCCTCTTCCTGCACCTCGAAGAGACGCTTCGTGAGCGCCACGCGTTCGGCGCTCGCCTGGGCGAGCCTGCTCGCCAGATCGTTCACCGCGCGGGAAATCAGTCCGAATTCTCCTTTCGAGTCGATTTGCACTCTATGCCGGTAGTCGCCATCCGCGAGGCGACGAAGCCCCCCGACGACCCGTTCGGTCGGCGCCAAGGTATGTGCGATGACGGCGCCAGCGAGAAGGCAGATGCCAATGGCCATGGCACTGGCGATCGTAAGGATGACGGACACCTGCCGCCACGCCTGTCGAACCACCGCCGCGGGCTCAGGCGTAGCGATGACGACGGCACCGGGCTCTTTGATAGAAACAGGCGTGGCGACGGATGGCTCCGGGCCGAAGAAGCCTCGATAGGCCATCGAGAACCACTCTGGCGCCGGGGTTCCGACTCCTTCCGTTTGGCTGCACAAGGTCCGGGCCGCTTGCGGTTCGGCAGGGTGGAAGGTCACGCAAACTCCGGGGGAGACCAGTTTCAACGTCGAGAGCGTCTCCCACTCGGGGGACGGTAGGAGCAGTCGGTCGCCGCGCAGGCTCTGTCGCCAGAGGATCTCCCGCCAGAACAGATTGGCGAGCCCATGGGCGACCCGTTCGCTCGACGCCGCCGTTTCCTCCTCGATCGAGCGATGGACATTGGTCATCACGCCGCCGGCAGTCACAAGGAGGCACAGCAGAACGACGCCGATGAGTTGAAGGATCAGGCGGGCCATCAATTGCATGCTCGGGCTCCGGAGGCGGGAAGCTGGAGTTTAGAGTGTGGCGTCTGCTCGTTGCAAGGAGGCGATCGGCGCAGAAGCCGCCGTCGGGCAAATTGCCCAAAACCGGGCGGGAGAATCTCTGAGGCTTCGAACCCTGCCCCGTGGGAGGAGCCGACCTATCGACCTGAAACGAGGAAGGCTTGAATGAAAATCCTGCTGATCGGCTCCGCCGCCTGCATCGTCGCCTTGATCACGACGGCATGGCTGATGACATTTGCAAAATGGTTTCCGATCGCCGCCGTGGATCGTTTCGTTATCGACTATAAGACCATGATCCGGGCGCATGTCGATTATGCGCTGATGGCGCTGTTCGGCGTCGGCTTCTACGGCTCGGGGGTGGAGCTTCCCGTCATCGCCTGCTGGTGCGTCGCGGTGGGCGGCTTCTCCAACCCGACCGTCTTCACGATCGCGTCGTTCGATCCCAATTTCTGGGACAAGCCGCTGTGGCGGGTCTACACGGCGGTGAGCTTCGTCGTTTCCTCCCTCGGCTTCGTTTGGATCGCCTTTGCGCTGGCGATGCACGCCCTCGGCTGAGGCCACGCCCTATCTCGCCGCCGCTGCCCCGTACCTTGAGACGCAGCGCAATCGGCAACAGGGCGAACGCCAGCGACGTCTCGCTGCACCGAGCCCCGCTCGTTCAATGGCCATGAGCGAGCGGGGCTCGGGCGTGGTTTGCTATAACGTCCAAGTTGCCGTCGACCCGGAACACCATCTAATCGCTACCCATGACGGGCAAGGACAGTGGGCGACTCGCGCGGATGTCGAAGCTGGCTAAGGGGAAGCGCTAGGCGTAGACGGACTCGATGTCGTCGCCGATCGCGGCTACTTCGATGGCCATGAGATCCTCGCGTGCATCGAAGTTGGCGTCACAGTCATTCTGCCGAAACCTATGACCTCAGGCGCAAAGGCGGAGGGGCGGTTTGGCAAGCAAGACTTCGCCTATCTGGTGGAATTAGATGTGTATCGTTGTCCGACTGGCGAACTGCTTCCCTATAGTTATACCGTTGTAGAGAGGGGATTTTCTTGCGTCCTTACGGGTCGAAGACCGCCTGCTGGGCCTGCTCGATCAAGAACCAATGCACGCCTTACAAGGAACGCCGGATCACCCGGCGGGAGCATGAACATGTGGTCGAAGAAGTCCAACGACGGCTCGATACCAATCCCGAGACTATGAGAACGCGAAGAGAGACAGTTGAGCACCCCTCTGGCACAATTAAGGTCCGCATAGGCGCCACCCGTTTCCTAATTAAGCGGCTGCCGAACGTCGCTAGCGAAATGGCGTTGAACGTGCTCGCGAACAATCTCACGCGCGTCTTGAATATCATGGGCGTAAGGCCGCTGGTGGCGGCGATACAGGGTCGCGCCCTCATCGCGCGACCCGCCGAGGGCCCAAGACGCATATGACGAAATGCCCACCGCCACCCCCAGCTTTAGGCACATGTCGGCGGGTGTCCTACCAGAACGCGTTTCATACAACCAAGGTCATGAGCGGGCCGTGTTGAAATTTTTTGTCCCTCTGAGGGAGAGCGCTCGATGCAACCTTTTCACGAGGTATCGTCATTGGCTTTGGGCTGGATCTCCTCCAAAACCTCCTTCGCCAATCGCTGCCCCCTTGCCAGCCTCCGCCCTAAAGCCTCGATAAAGCTCTCGTATCGCTCCCGCCCCTTGGCCTGCGCCGCCGCTTGCGCGCCTTCGGGCAAAGGCGGCGTGGCCGTGAGCCAGGCACGGATATAGAGCGCCAGTGCTTCGACCGAGAATTCGAGGTCGCGCTCCACGCGGTTGACGGAGCACGTTAGCCTGTCGAGCCGCCGTGTCAGCGCGGCTTCCCATCGATCTGCGTCGTCTGCAGTCAAAAAAGAAATGATCGCCGCCTCGGCGATCGACGATTTCGGCGCGCGCTCCTTTGCGGCAAGATTTTCCAGCCGCGCCATCATGTCGGCGTCGAGATAGACAGAGAGACGCTGCTTAACCGCCATCGGTTCACCTCATAAAGCGATGCCGTCGTCGGGATCGAGCGCGGTCTGTCGTGCGAGTGCGCGGCCTTGGCTGCGGAGCAGGCGAGCCTTGATCGCTTCTTCGTCATCCGGTTCATCGAGCGTGAAAGCTTGGAGGTTTAGGGCTTGGTTCGGTTCGGTCGGCGCGACGTCCTCGTGCTCCGGAAGTTCCGGCTCGCGGCGGATTCCACTGTTTGCGGGATCTTCGTCGGATTCAGCTCCCGGTTTGGGCGGCGGCAAGGCAGACCAATCGTCTCCCACGTTAGGGTCGGCGGAATTTAAAGCCAATCGTCCGTCGTCGATTACCACGCGCTTCGGCGGCGGCAGTATCCGCCCCTGCAATCGACGATCTTCATAGTAGCGCGCCTTCTTGGCACGGATCGGCGGCAGGCCGGCGACGAGGATGATTTCGTCGGCAGTCGGCAGCTGCATCACCTCTCCCGGAGTTAGCAGTGCCCGCGCGGTTTCCTGGCGCGAGACCATCAGGTGCCCGAGCCAGGGGCTCAACCGATGGCCAGCGTAGTTCTTCATCGCGCGCATTTCCGTCGCGGTGCCGAGAGCGTCGGAGACGCGCTTGGCCGTGCGTTCGTCATTGGTCGCGAAGGACACCCTGACATGACAATTGTCGAGAATGGCGTTGTTGGGGCCGTAGGCCTTCTCGATCTGGTTGAGCGACTGGGCGATGAGGAAGCTCTTTAGGCCGTATCCTGCCATGAAGGCGAGCGCGGACTCGAAAAAGTCGAGCCGTCCCAGCGCCGGGAACTCGTCGAGCATGAGTAGCAGGCGATGGCGCCGTTGTCTCGATTCCAGTTCCTCGGTCAGTCGCCGCCCAATCTGGTTCAGGATCAGGCGCACGAGCGGCTTGGTCCGGGAAATGTCGGAGGGCGGCACCACGAGGTAGAGCGTTGCAGGCTTCTCGGCCGAGACAAGGTCGGCGATGCGCCAGTCGCAGCGCCGCGTCACCTTCGCGACGACGGGGTCTCGATAAAGGCCAAGAAAGGACATGGCGGTCGAGAGAACGCCTGAGCGCTCGTTCTCAGATTTGTTCAGGAGCTCGCGCGCGGTCGACGCCACCACGGGGTGCGGGTCGGCGTCGCCAAGATGTTTCGTCGTCATCATGGCGCGCAACGTCGTTTCGATCGGGCGCTTGGGATCAGACAGGAAGTTGGCGACGCCGGCGAGCGTCTTGTCAGCCTCGGCGTAGAGGACATGGAGAATGGCGCCGACAAGCAGCGAGTGGCTGGTCTTCTCCCAATGATTGCGCCGCTCCAGGGCTCCTTCAGGATCGACGAGAATGTCGGCGACATTCTGGACGTCCCGCACCTCGGCGGGTCCGCGCCGAACTTCGAGCAGGGGGTTATAGGCGGAAGACTCGCCGTTGGTCGGATCGAAGAGCAGCACGCGGCCGAAACGCGCTCGCCAGCCGGCGGTGAGGGTCCAGTTCTCGCCCTTGATGTCGTGGACGATGACGGAGCCGGGCCAGGTGAGCAGCGTCGGAACGACAAGGCCCACGCCCTTGCCGGAGCGGGTGGGCGCAAAGCAGAGGACATGTTCGGGGCCGTCGTGACGTAGATAGTTTTCCTGCAATCTTCCGAGCACCACGCCGTCCGGCCCGAGAAGCCCGGCCGCATCGACTTCTTCCGGCGTCGCCCAGCGCGCCGAGCCATAGGTGACGACGTTTGGCGCTTCCCGCGCACGATGCACGGACATGGCGATGGCGGCGGCGATGGCGACGAAGCCGCCCGAGGCGGCGATGATTGCGCCCTCGACGAAAACATTCGGCGCATAGGCGTCGAAATGATACCACCACCAGAAGAAGGCGGGGGGCGGATATAGACGCCACACTCCGACTAAGATCCAGGGCGGCCCCAACTCCGGCTGATGCGCCAGTCGCCATGCCGTCCATTGCGTCGCGCCCCATGTGGTCGCGAGCACAATGGCGCAGACGACGAGGATCTGGCCCCAGAGGATACGGGTGGCGGACATGGGTGTCAGCTTGTGGGGTCGTCGCTCGCGCCGGCAAGACGAATTGATCAGGTGTCGCGGCCTGTCGCGCTACGGCGTGCAAATACCGGGCAAGGTGCGCCCCAGGGACTGCGAGAGCGAGGACATCCAGGGCAACACGGGTTCCGTCCGCCTACAATTCGATTCCTTTCTTCCGTCCAAAGCTCCAATCCACGCCGCCCCCTGGCATCATTGCGCCCGACACCTGCCGGCCGAGTTCCCTTTCCAGCAACGGTGACCAGGGGACCAGACTGAAGCCGAGGCCGTCATCGATCATGGCGAAGCGGCCCGACGCGAGAGTCAGGCGCTGTCGATAGACGCCGGCGACGATCTCGCCCTCGGCGACGGCATGCCGCGGAAGGCCTATCTGCGATGTCAGCCGGGCGGAAGCTTCATTCAGCTCGCGTGACCGTAGCGTGTCGAGAAGATCCCGGGCGAAGACCGGGCGCTGGCCTTGGCGGTGGGCGAGCCCTTCGGCGACGAGATGGTTGGCGCGCGCTTCCATGGCGTTCCGGACCTCCCCGCCGAAGCCCGATTCCGATAATGGCATGGGTTCCCTGGCAACCAGGCGTCGATCGAGCCAGGTCGCGCCCGTCGCGTTGATTTGCTCCTCGATCGAAAGGTCGGATCGAACGGCGAGGACAAGATGGGGCGTCCCGCCGTCGCGGGGAGGAAGCCGCCTTATCTCGACGATGGCGCTGGGGGCGGCGTCGCTCGTGGCGTCGATGTCTCTGAGCCGAACATGATGCGCGCGGCCGTCGACACCATCGATAATCGCAAAGGCCGAGCCCCTGAGTTCGTCGTCCAGACCGCGCGAGATGAGGCGGCCGATAATTGGCTCGTTGCGCGCTTCGCTATGCCAGACGAAGTCGGCGGTCGCCCGCTCCACGCCCCGCTCCCTGAGGCCGCGATGGATGCGTTTGATGATGTCGCCGCGTTCGCCAAGCGCGCGCAGGACGCTCTCGGCTTCCTCGCCGATCATCCACTGGCCGGGGCCGAGCGGTGCGGCGAGGCCAAGCTTTTCGAGCTTCCGCGCCCGACCTAGCAGTATCGACCGCTCGACATCGTTCTGCTGGCCGGCGTCCGGCCGAAGGTCGACGAGGCCGTCCTGCTTCCCCGCTTCGCGCGCCAGCGTCTGATCGAGCGCCGTCCAGCGGTCGGTGTCGACTTGCCGCTCGAGACCCTGACGAATCTCCTGCTCGCTGCGGGGGCCGAGCTCGAGGGTGACAAGGTGCTCGGCGCGGGCGCGAAGCCCGCGGCTGATATAGTCGCGGCTGCTGACGAGATCGCCGCCGTCGTCGGCCCGGCCTCGCACCAGGACGTGGATGTGGGGATGCTCGGTATTCCAATGGTCGATCGCCGCCCAGTCGAGTGTGGTCCCGAGATCGCGCGCCATCTCTCCCATGAGGTCACGGGTGAACGCCCGAAGGTCGGAAAGCTCCCGCGCGTCATCGGG
This sequence comes from Methylocystis sp. IM3, assembly GCF_038070105.1. Taxonomy (NCBI): domain Bacteria; kingdom Pseudomonadati; phylum Pseudomonadota; class Alphaproteobacteria; order Hyphomicrobiales; family Methylocystaceae; genus Methylocystis; species Methylocystis sp. IM3. Next base: position 994,602 of record NZ_JBBPBZ010000002.1, read on the forward strand.
TGAAACGATGAACCGAAAATGGTGTCGGTCGCTCTGGCAGCGCCCCGCGAAGTCGCACGCATTCGCCTCGTCGCCAGCGGCGTCAAACATTCGTCCGGGCGCGCCGTCGCGGGTGACGCCGTCGCGTTGCAGGTAGGAAAGATGCGTCGTGAGCGGCGTCGATTTCGGACGGTGCCTTACAATGCGCGCTTTGACCACAACGCCGCGCGACCGGGAGGTCAGGCCGCGCAGCGCGGAGAGGCTCGCAGCCCGGCCGCGGCCGAAGGAGCCATGCCCCTTTCCGCGCGCGCCCGAATGATGCAGGCCACCCGCCTTCTGTGTCGCGGCCAGCACGCGAGACACAAAGTTCCTTGATCTTCCTGGCTTCGTCGAGCGGATGGGGCCGGGTCGGATGCGAATATCGTCGTCACGCGTCATAGCAAATCGCAGATGAGGTGGAAATTGATGCGTCGTTGCAACGACTTGCAAGGGCCGAAAGGCTGCGCATCGAAATCGCAGCCTGTGCGAATGCATTGAAGTTCAACGACAAACCGACCGCCGGACAAAGCCGCAGGCTGTCCCTTTTATCCTGCCTTAGCTCGATCGCTTGCGCTCCCTCGGCGGGGCTCGCGCACAACGGCGCGAGGACATGCGCTATTCTGCGAAAAGAGGAGAGCCGCGTCATTGGGATGCTCCTAAAGGTCGGCGAACGGCGAAAAGGCTGGAACCGCGCGAAAGAGCAGCAGGCGATGAAGCGTTCGGACCGTTCGCTGCGTGCAAATCGATTGAAAATAATCTGACGTCTGGCTGCGACCGGATGAGTGAGCGCCGTGCGGATCCTTCGGGTCTGAGACCGGTGTCGACGCTGTATCTCAGCTGAGTATTGCAATGCCCTTCCGACTCGATGACCGCCATGAAGATCGGAGAGGCGGGGTTGCCCGAGGAAGCCGAATAAGGCGTCGCGGAACCTTCGCCGAACGAAATTGCGGACGCAATTCTTTGAACATAATCTGTCGTTTCGGCTGGTAAAGGGCGACCGCGAAGATAGTCCTCATAGCGCCTCGGACCGGCGTTATACGCCGCCAGAAAGCCGTGCTCGCCATATTGGTCGAGCAGCTCGCGAAGGTATGCGGCTCCAGCCAGAATGTTGTCGTATGGATCGAAAGGATCGGTGCCGAGGCCGTAGCGCGTGCGCAACTCGGCGTAGGTCGCCGGCATGAGTTGCATGAGGCCGACTGCGCCTTTGTTGGAGACGGATTTGGCATCGCCGCCGCTCTCTGCGCGCATGACGGCGCGCAGCCAATGGACGGGAAGACGGAAGCGATTGGACGCCTTCGTAAGCGCGCTTGTGATGACGAGACGGTGGGATGTTTCGTTCGCTATTGGCTCGGACCGCGCGGTCTCAGCGTATGCGGGAAGCGCGGATAAGGCGCAGAGCAAGGGGAGCGCAATTGTTCGAAGCCTTGCTGAGCGCCGACCGACGCAAGCGCGATTGCAAGGTGCGTCGCGGCAAAGTGATGCATCGATCATCACTCCGCCTCCGTCCAGATGGGCTGCGCACGGCCGACGATGGTATCGACTGGAAGCGCCCCGAAATACCGTCCGTCGAGCGAGGCGGGATTGTCCCAGTTGAGCAGGAAGACTTCCCCGGGCTTGAGCGTGAAACACCCGCTCCAGTGCGGCAGCTCGCAGCCTGTGTGATCTCGAGGATTCGCCTCGGCGACGAAGCTTCCGTCGACGGATATTGTGAAGTCGGTTCGGCAGACTTTCTGTCCGGGAAGCGCCGCCACTCGCTTGAAGAGCAGTGCGCCCTTGGGCAGATAGCCGCGCGTCGCTAGCCAGTTTGCGAGGTGCTCGGGCGGCCGAGCGACGAGGAGATCGGTGATAGCGAGGCCGCCAATCGGTCGAATGGCGTAAAGTCCGATGGGCACGCTGGCCGATGCATTCCAGATGAGAAGCGGCACACGACTCCCGGCGAAGTTCGACGCGATTGCGCAGACGGCGAAGAAGGCGAGAGTGAGCGTCCTCATGGGCGTCGCTCCAAGCCAACACGCAGCAGCCAGGCGCGATGGCGCTCGCGCGAATAGGCGCGCGGCGGCAGCCCGGCTGCAAGACGGCTGTGCACGTGTCGCCAATAGTCGGGACAAATTTCCTGTGGGAGAAAGCCAAACGCTTCGACGGCGTCGATGGTGCGAAGGACGCGCTGGACCTTCTCCCAGCCGACGGTCCGCAGCAAAATCTCTGCTCCGGGCTTCACCCCCGGAACGGTGGAGCACGGCTCCCCGTCGTCGCAAGCGCGAAGAATATCGATGCGCGAGACGAGCGTTCCATGCGCATTCGACGCCCAGCGGATGAAGGCGAAGGTGTCGCCCGGCGCGAATGTCGCGAGGCGCCGCCGGCGATCGAGCGTTCGCTCGCTGATCGGCTTGCCGAATCGAATCCAGCGTTCGATCTTGCCTTTGACGAAATAGAGTTCGACTTCGGTCGGTGCGCTCATGACCGACCTCCAGCAAGGTCATGATCGAACGGAGACGATGCGCGCCGATTTCGATTAAATAGCCGGAGTGCGAGGGCCCATTGTCGCGAGGCGAAGACCGCGTCGCTATCGGCCGGATGGTCGGCTCTGCGCGCGCGTCGCGAACGCCGGGATGGGCGCGCGGCTTCTTCTTTTCCCGGCTGGCATTTCGCTCGCTCGGCGGCGGTCGGGGGAAGGGCACCCGCCGTTAAAAGGAATCCGAAGGATTCCGAAGTTAGTAAGTTAAGCGCGCCGTGAATGACGCAGTGACAATGACTTGAGCGCCAAATTGGTCCCCGATAGCACGAGGATCCGGTCCCCGATAGCACGATAGTTCCGGTCCCCGATAGCACGAGCCTATTCACAGTTTTTCCCCCGGGGCGAGACGTCGATCGAGGCGCTGAACGGCGCGCTCGAGCCGATCGGTGGTGAGCGGCGTGAAGATGAGAAGTTCGCGGTCGAGCGGACCCCGGCGAATGTCGAGCCGGTAATTGGGAATGGGCTGGCGCCGCACGATGTCGCGGAGATCGAAGGCAAAATGTTTGAGCGGCGAGAGCGCGCCGGACTTGGCGTGGAGATGCGCGAAATCGAAGCTCCAGCCGCCCTGCTGATTGCCGGCGTGCTTGCGAACGAGACGATAAAGCCAGCGCTCCAGACCGCCCTTCAGCCCGAAATAGGCCCGGTCGATTGTGAGCACCAAGGCTTCGTTTAGGACGCCTTCGTAAAACCAGTCGGGGACGATGAGTTCGACGCCGAGCGGCCGGCCGCTTGGATCGGCGGTCTCCTTCCATTCGTTGATCCAGGAGAAGCGCTGGCGGCGTCTTTCGGTCGTTTGACGGATCGAGGTGACGATGCTGGTCGACTGCAGCCGGTCAAAGGCGGCGCGCAGGCGCTGATAGTCGCGCGCGCCCGTGGCGCGGCCAGTGAAGGTGAGGATCTCATAGGGCGTCGTCGCCATCAGGCGCGAGGTTTTGAGACCTTTGTCGCGCGCCTGAACGATTTGAGATGCCGCCCAGATCAGCACATCGGCATCCCAGATGGTCGCCATGCCGTGTTCGGCGGTCGCTTCGACCTTGATCGCGATCTGGGCCGTGCTGAAGTCGATGGGCGCCGTTCGCTTTGACTTGGCGAGGCTGAAGAAGGGATAGGCCATGAGGTCCTGCGCATCGCGTGGCGCGAGCTCGCCGGGCAGCGCTCGAAAGAGTTCGAGCTGCTCCCGTTCGTCGCCGCAGATGCGCGATTGCCGGTGTCGGGGCGTCATTTTCACCGCTCCCATCAGGTCAGCCGCGCGGTTGAGCGGCGCGCTGCGCGAGGCCTTCGGCGTGCCGCCGCGCGGGGAGAACGGTCCCGACGCCGGGGTCGGAGGTCGACGCCTTGGCGCCACGATCGGCCCAGGCCTGCAGGTCTTCGACGCGGTAGACGACGCGGCCGCCGAGCTTCGAATAGCGAGGACCGGTTCCGTAGGTGCGGTGCTTTTCGAGCGTGCGGCCCGAAAGGCCAAGAAATCGCGCGGCTTCGGGCGTGCGAAGGTAGCGCGGCGGCAGGGGCGCTGTTTGTGCGGACATGGATGAGCCTCGGCAGATCGTGGCGCGCCACCGGCTATCGGCGGCTTGGCTCGACCACCATGGCGGAGGGAATGGAGTGGGAGGGATGACGAAGATCGGGTGATGAGAATTCGTCACCCTGGACGGTCGCGGCGGGAACGACAGGACTTCAATCACGTGAGCGGGCGATGCGAAGGCAGGCTATCGTCTCAGGAGCTTTCGATAGCCGCCGCGCATGAGCTCCAGGCCGCCCTGAACAAGGCGGATCGTGCGGGCGCGGATCGACGACGTCTTCCAGGACTCGCGGTCGAGTCGTTTGCGACCGAACAGCGATTCGGCGACTTGTCGGTAGGAGGCTCCGTCTCGGACGCCGTCGAGGGCGCGGAGCGACAGCCGAAGGCGCCAATCGCCTATTTGCGCCTCGGTCGTCGTGGTGCCATTGAGGCGTTTGATCAGCCGGAGCGTCGCCTCAGAACGTCGCTGTTTCATGTCATCGATAGGAATCAGCGCCGAGAGCAAAGACCCCTCGTCGGGCGGACCGGGCAGCCAGGCATGATGCTCGTCGCGCCCGCGACCGAAAAGGAAATAGGCGCCATCGGTCGCAACCCGCCGTGCGCGGATGTTGGGCCATCGGTCGGGATGAAAGGTGAGATCGGAAGGAACGACGACGCGATTCGTCAAAATGACTACGCTTGCGCATATGTCTGGACGCCAGAAGACGTCGGCTTCCGATGCGTCGATCGACGGATCAACCGCGAAATCGAATCCCCCAACACTGACCTCGTAACCCTATTCCGGCGTCGAGCTCCGCGCGCCTGATCGGGTCGGCGTATGTGGCCCGATAGTCATCGTTGCGCCTGAGGAACTCCCAAGCGTAACTATGCCAGCCGGACTCTCGCAAATATTCATATGCGCTCGCAGAGCGCCAATCGCCATTGGTCATGGAATAGCTCGACGTGGAGTGGCGACGTCGAAGCTTACAAAAATGTCTGGCGGTTTTTGGTCAGTTGGCTACCCGTCGCGGGCATAGCGCTATGCCACAGGAAAGCCGAAAGATCGACTTTCTTCTCAATCTTGAACTGACGTCGACAAAACGGCTGGTCCGCCGAGTGGAAATTACGCCGGTCCACGAAGCAGGTCTTTGTAGCCGCTTTTCGTCATCCATTTGGCGCGGGCAAGATGCGTATCATAGGCACGCTTTGCGCGCTCGGGCTCGCGTGTCGGATCGATGCCGAGAATGATTTTCGCCGCCTCTTCCCATGTTGCCCCTTCCTTTTCGGCGTCGAGAAGCCTCAGATAGACAATGCCTTGGGCGCGATCGTAATCGACGATATGCGCATTCGTCGGCGCGATATCGGCAATCGGCATTGCGTCGCCAGGCGGCACGATAGGAGTTCCCTGGAGCGATTTATGACTTCTTTTAGGCAATCTACTCAATTTCCCCTGAGACCGTCTCGCGCGATATTAGTGCCGTATACATATTAAAGTAGATAAACCCAAAAGTATGTAGCGGTCCAGCCTGTTCGCATGGACATGCGCAAGCTGGTCGGCAGAAATCTAAAACGAATCAGGCTCGAGAAGGGGCTGACGCAGGAACAGTTCGCCGAGCGATCTGGCTTCACGCAGCAATATTTAAGTGATCTGGAGCGTGGAAGGCGGAATCCGACTATCGTAAGCCTTTACGAAATCGCCCTGGCGCTGGGCGTCGACCAGGTGGCCCTGGTCAATCCGGATGAGGAGGCACGCGAGGAAGAGGCGCGGCGCGCGGAAGAGGGCAAGCGCGGCCGAGGAACCGAACGCACGAAGGCGAAGGACCCCACTCTGACGAAGAATAAGGCCCCGGATAAAGCTCGGGCGTCGCGTGCCCGGGAGAGGCCAGAAAAGCTGGCATAAAAATGTCCCGCCCGATCTCTCGGGCGGGATGCCTGCAGTCAGTCGCCATTGGCCTTGCGGCTGCGCGACCAGATGAGGCTGTAGCCTTCGCCGTCCTCGTCGTCGAAGAGGTTGGCGTAGATTGGGGCGTTGAAGCTCGGATCATCGAGCTTGAGGCCCAAATAGTCGCGGCCCTCGTTGGAGCGCTTGGACCAGGCGGCGCCGATCTCGGCGCGGCCGACCAGGACCCGGTGGCTGGGCGCGTTCTCGCCGGTGGCGCGCTGGTCGGGGACGATGCGCACGTTCTTGACCTGGACGCTGAGAGTGAAGATTTCGCCGGTGAACTCGTTCGAGTCGGTCTTTTTGAAGGTGCCGATGGTCGCCATTGTAAGTCTCCGTTTTCCGTTCTCGAGCCCGCACCATTGCGGCCTCGATGGCGATCGGCAGGCCGGAGGCGATCGACGACGCACCCAGAAGGGGCCTGACAGCCAAGGAGGGCTTTCTTGTCTCGCGAGGAATGGCGGCGCAGCCGGCAGGGGAAGAAAGTTTGACGCGGCCGTTGCGTCATAGGCGATCGAGGCGCAGCCGACCTTCAGCCAGATCAGGCCATTGAAGAGGCCGTTTGGAGCGGTCGAGGCACGATCAGAAAGCGGAGAAAATGGAGGCCGCCCCGCATCGGCAAACCGGCGTTACCCTAGGCTCATCGGCTTCGTTTCCTCCCAGCAGGCCATTGCGGCGGCATCCTGGCCTTCCGCCGCCCTCAGGGAGATCGCCGCGCCAGATATCCGGATGCACCGCCGAAACATGGCCCTGCCTGCAGCGCTCCAACGAGAGCCGCTTTCCTTGGCCGAGCGTTGATCCGCACCACAAACGCCCATCGCTCCCACATGAGACGGCGGAGAGAGGCCACGCCCACTGCTGCTCTGATCCTCTTGATGGCGATGGCGAAAATCAGGCCCGCGCAAGTTCCCGGCCCGACGGGCCCGGTGTCGCCGCCATTCCAGCGACCCGCACGAACGTGGTGATGCCAACCGCGACCGCGCCGATGACGGAAAACGTGATTTGCCATGCGTCGGACGGCATGAGGTGCTTCACGATGCCATGGGTCGCATGGAATCCGGCGATCACCGCCGGCGCGACGAAGGCTGCAGCCACGATCAGCTTCAGCCACATGGGCCGAACGAAGGTGGTGAGTAGATTGCCGACGGCGAGCGTGATGGCCGCCGCGACGGCGCCGACGAGGATGCCGCCGGGGACGCCGGCTCCGGTGCCGTACGCCCAGGCACCTACGGTCACGCCGACGAACACCGGCAGCGCCAAGACGGCCAGCTTGAACAGCAGCCAGCAAAGCAGGCCGATCGCTGCGAGTGACGTAAGAATTGCGAGGATGATCATGGTGGTGGCCTCCGTAAGGACAAAGTCTGACGGTCGCGCCTTCCACCACCACCACGGCGCGCACGAAATATAGCGCAAGAGCGCACGCGCCGGGAGCGGAAATCGTCGGTGATTTCCGCCCGAGCGGTCGGGTCGCCCCGATTAGGGGGCGAAGGGATCGATCTCATGGACGATGGCGACGGTGTCGCCGCCATATTCGCTGGCGGGCGTGACCGACAGCGTGCCGTCGCCGGCCTGGAAGATGATGGTGGCGACCATCAGCGTGGTGGCGAGGCTGAAGGCGAAGGCGTGGGCGTCGTTGAGGTACATCGATCGGGCTCCTGTTTTGAGCGGAGGACCATTCCCCGCTGACAGGCGCCCGATGTGTCGGACCGATCGCTGCAATCACCGCGTGAGGCGTAGCCGCAGCGGCGGCATGCTCGCATAGCCGACCCTTCACGGGTTGATGGCGACAAGCGACCAGTCTGACCAAGGATCAGCGCAAAGAAGCGGAAGGTGGTCCGCTCGGACTTGCGAGCCCGATCAATACAAAGAACTTACGCATATTTTGCGCCCACTATGGACATCTGCTGCCGCCGATCGGTAGCGTTGCGAGCGAGATTGGCTATAGCGAGAACCCGACTGGTGACTGAATGACTCCGGAAGCGGCGAAATGCGCGCTCGCAGGCGCGGTGGGTGAAGAGGAGCCTGTGCTGCTCGGCGTGTCCATGCTGGGAAAACTAACAGTCGACGATGTACCGAAAGGTGTGCGGTACGAGATCGGAACTATGGGTGACGGCGTTGTTCGCCTGGCTTGGAACGGCTCCTTCACTGTCGAGAATGGCAAGGTGTTCGGTGAAGCCGACCATACTTGGACGCGCAAATATTGGCACTCTCCGCTTGGCCTTGAGCAGTATCTCGATCTGGTGCGCCGAGCTGTCGAGGTGCGGCAGCGTGTACGAGGCGATGTCGCGCTTGTCGATCACGACGACGACGGAGCCTACATCCATCTGCGCTATCGCATTGCCGCGACGGATAGCAGGTTGGACCGAGCCTACGACGAGGTTGTCAAGATCGACGCGGAAATAGCCGAAGCTGCCGAGCAGGCAGCCGATGAAGTGGGGGCTAGAATTGCCGAGGTTGCGGCACGACTCTCAGGCTGGGGAGTCAACACTCTCGACGGTTTGGTCGACGCTGTAGAACGGGCGACAAGCGCTGACGAGAAAGGTCGAGCGCTCGAAGAACTTTGTGCCCGCATGTTTTCTTTGGTCCCCGGATTTGTCGTAAAACAACGAATCCGGACTGAGACCGAGGAAATTGACATTTCGGTCGTGAACGGGAGCATCGAGCCTCGCCTCGCACGCGAGGGAGCGGTGATCCTCGTAGAGTGCAAGAACTGGTCGGGCCGTTGCGGTAAGAACGAGTTCGTCATTTTCCATGAGAAGATGCAGAACCGAAGCCGGCGCTGCTCGCTCGGGTTTCTCGTCTCCTGGAATGGGTTCGCCGAGACGGTAACGAAAGAGATGCTGCGAGGCAGTCGCGAGGAGTTACTCGTGGTGCCGCTCACGGGGGCCGACATTCGTGCTGCCGTCCGGGAGAGCGACTTCACCGCCGCCATACTGAACTACTGGGACAAAGCGGTCGCACTCTAATGAGCGTATCGCTGAGCCGTCCTATGCCGCAGACGAACAGCCGGCGCAGCGCCAGCGTGAGATAGGGAATGGCGGCGCTTACGCGCCGCCGAACTTCCAGACCGGGATGCCGAGCTTCTTGGCCTTGTCGGCTAGGTTGTCGTTGATGCCCGTGCCGGGGAAGTGCATCACGCCCTTCGGCACGATCTCCAGCATCTGGTCATTGCGCTTGAAGGGCGCGGCGCGACCGTGCTTCGTCCAGTCGGGTGCGAATCCGATCTGCGGCACATTGCGGTTCGTCGCCCAGAGCGAGGCGATCTTCTCCGCGCCCTTCGGCGACTTGCCGTGAACGAGGACCATGTCGGGGTGCTTCGCATGCACCTGGTCGAGCTTGGCCCAGATCAGCCGGTGGTCGTTGAAGTCGAGTCCGCCGGTGACGACGATCTTCGGTCCGGGAGGCAGAAGGATTTCCTGCTCGGCACGTTTCTTCGCCATCAGGAAGTCGCGGCTGTCGATCATCGCCGAGGTGAGGTTGCGATGGTTGACCTTCGATCCGCTGCGCGGGAGCCACGGTTTTCCGACGTGGCGTGCGTAGTGTTCGGCTGCCTGGTCGCGCATCAGCTCGAAAGCGTTCTGGCGTTCGATGAGCGTCTTGCCCTCAGCGATCTGGCGCTCGAGTTCGACCGACTTGACCTCGCTGCCGTCCTGTTCCCGTTGCGAGCGCTTCTGGGCTTGCTCGTTGTCGTCAAGCTCTCGTGCGATCCGTTCGGTGGCGCGATGGAAGACGTTGACGGTCGACCAGAGGAGATCGTCGAGATCGGGTTCGAGACGCGTGTCCTCCAGCGTCGCAATCAGGGTGTCGAAGATGTCGGCGACTGCACCCGCGACCGCATTGCCGTCCGGCAGAAGCCGCTGGTCGGGTTCGTCGGCGAAGGGCCGGTAGCCGTAAAGCTGCATTTCGTTGAGGAGATGCTCGGTCGGAGAAGAAGTTTGGGTGGCGTCGAAGTCGTCGTGCTCGCTCATGGGATGCTCCGTCGGTTGGACCGCGACCGTCGCGGCCTTCATGGCGACGAAGTCCACCGGCGGGACGGCGCTGCACCCGAAGCGAAGCGAGAGGGACGAAGCGCCAGCGGAGGATGGCGAAGGCCGGCTATTTTGCCTCGCGATGGAAAGGCCTGTAGGGCCGCCGGAAAATAGTCGGCCACAGCCATTGCCGAGCCGGCCCGACTGTGGGCCGATCGCCCTCTCGAAGGCCGAGGCGCGGTCCTCCCAGACGGTCTGGCGCATCCGGACGGGCATGGCGCGACCGCCGCCACCTTCCTCCCTGCCGGCTATGCCGCGAGCGCCATAAAGCGCGCCACGTCTTGTGGCCCGATCTGCACCCGGGTTTGGCTGCGGAGTGCATCGAGGCCGAGGGTGCGCAGATCCTCGTTGAAGTCGCCGAGCCTGGGCGAGATGACGATCGCCTCGATCCCGGCCGCGTTTGCCCGTTCGACCAGGCTGTCACGCGCACCGTCACCGGCCGGATCGTCGTCGCGCAGGATGTAGAGCCGCCGCAGCGTGTCCGGGAACAGGACGGCGGCGAGATGGGCTGCGGAGAGCGCCGCCAGCATCGGCATGTCGGGCAAGACCTGTCTGACGGACAGCACGGTCTCGATGCCTTCGCCGGCCGCCATGACTTCGCCGCCTGCGCCAAAGCGGACCGCATGCCCAAGAAGATCGCCCATCGCTCGGCGCGGCGTGTCGAGCGGCGCCTTGTCCCCGCGTTGCGGATCGAGCCAGGTCCGATGCGCCCCGGTGATCTTGCCGGCAAGGTCGGTGACGGCTGCGATCATCGCGGGCCAGGTCTCTGTCGGCGAATGCTCATCGGGCCGATAGTAGCAGCGCGGGTGGAAGCGGAGATTTCCGGTTCCGCGTAAATCCGTGATGCCGCGTTTGCGGAGATACGATTGTACGAGCGTGCCCGTGATAGGCTGCGACATGTCGAACAGTCTGCGGGCGGCTTCCACCGAGCCTGATGGCGCCGACGCGGTGGCACGCTTCCTCGGCGGCGGGTCTGGTTCGGGATGCGGCAGGCCGAGGAAGCCTCGGGCCTCTTCGACGACATCGGTGAAATCGACCAATCCGCAGCTTTCGCGGATCACGTCTAGCAGATCGCCGTGCTCCCCCGTGGCGGCGTCGGTGAACTTACCGGCCAACCCCTTTGGCGAGTCCTTCAGCCGCACGAACATCGAGCGGCCGGGCGTGTTGCGGGCATCACCGACCTGCCAATAATTGCCCTGGCGTCGGCCGGCGCTGAGATAATGACGGCACACCGCCTCGGCCTGTCGGCCGAGACGGTGCGCAAGATCGGAAGCATCGTGACGGGACATCACGCGGCCTCCCGCTCGGAGATGCGCGTCACCGGATAGGTATCGAGCAGCTTGGCGAGCACGGCGACGCCAGTGGTATCGACGGGAATGAAGAAACGCAGCTTCCACGAGATGATCTCGGTGAAGAGACCATAGGCGCGCAGGCGCTCGCGCATCGTTTCCGTGAAGCCGGTCAGTTCGATGCGATTGGTGCCCATGACGCGAACGCGGCGGAGTTGGAGGCCTTCGGCGAGATCGACGATGGTCTGGCCGTCGATAAGCGCGGCATGGGCGTCCTCCGCGGAGAGCTTCGCCGCCCCGGTGGTCGCCGTTGCATTCGCCGCCCAGGCCGGCGAGACGCGGCGACCGATAATGCGTTCGCCGTCATCGGTCTGAAGCCGATAGACGCGCGTCGATTCATTGGGTAGCCGCTTCCATAGCGGCAGGAGCAACCCGGCAACGATGTGGATCGTGCTCTCGGTAAATGGCGGCGTCTCCAGCATCTCACGCCGCCAGGCCGCCGCGAAGGTGGAACGATCAACCTCGTTCCAATGGCTCTCCGCCATCATCTTCAGCGAAGCATGATGGTGCTCCATGGGCCGGATCAGCCGCATACGCCGTTCGATTTCGCCGTCGTCCAGCATGAGTGACGGGGCCGGAACCTGAACGGCGGCACGTCCCGACTTGGCGTTGACGAGCAGCTTAGCCGAACCATCGTCGAGATAGGCCAAGGCGTCCTCAAAGGTCATCGGCCGATTGCGCCGCCGTTCGGTGAGGGTGAGCAACCGCGTTTGCGCGCCCGTCGCTGGATAGGTGTAGATCGTCTTGCGGTCCGTGACCTTGAGGCTCTCCGCCGTCAGCGTTTCCAGTCCGACATCGTAAACGCCGCTGGCGATGGCGCCCTGCACCTTGGCGTCGAGCAATTGCTCGAAGGCGGTGAAGAGAATGCCCTGCAGCTCGATGGTCAGCGCGAGCAACCTGTTCAAGAACGTGGTGATCGGCGGTAGCTCGTCCTTGATGCCGTTGGCGTCCATCAGCTTGAGGCCCGTGGCGGACTCGAAGCGTTCCGGCGAGCAGCCTTCGATCTTGCCGCGAACCAGCAGGAGATAGAGCTGGCGCAGCGCGTCGCGGGCGTAGGTGCTTTCGAGATTGTCCTCGGGCCGGAACAGGCCTTGACCGCCGGTCTGGCGCTGACCGCGCGTGATCGCGCCGAGCGTATCGAGACGACGGGCGATCGTGCTAAGGAACCGCTTCTCCGCCTTCACATCGGTGGCGATGGGACGGAACAAGGGCGGTTGCGCCTGATTGGTCCGATTGGTGCGACCGAGCCCCTGAATGGCGGCGTCGGCCTTCCAACCGGGTTCGAGCAGATAATGGACACGCAAGCGGCGGTTCCGCGCCGAGAGTTCGGCGTGATAGCTGCGCCCGGTCCCCCCGGCGTCCGAGAAGACGAGGATGCGCTTCAGATCATCCATGAACGCGGCCGTCTCAGCGAGATTGGCGGAAGGCGCGCGGTTCTCGACGGTCAGGCGTTCGCCTTTGCGGACGATGCGTCTGGAACGCCCCGTCACCTCGGCCACCATGTCCGTGCCGAAGCGCTGGACGATCTGATCGAGCGCGCCAGGCACCGACGGGAGCGAAGCGAGCTGTTCGATCAACTCATCGCGGCGGGCGACGGCTTCGCGGCCTTCGACGGGCTGGCCATCCCGAAAGACGGGCCGCGACGATAAATTGCCTTCACCATCCGTGAACGGTTCATAGAGCTGCACCGGGAAGGAATGGGCGAGGTAATCGAGGACGTATTCGCGCGGCGTGATGTCGACCTGCACGTCGTTCCATTCCTCGGTCGGGATCTCGGCGAGCCGGCGTTCCATAAGCGCCTCGCCGGTCGAAACGATCTGGATGACCGCGACATGGCCCGCTTGGATATCCTTCTCGATTGAGCGGATCAGCGTCGGCGTCTTCATGGCTGTAAGTAGATGTCCGAAGAAACGCTGCTTGGCGCTCTCGAAGGCAGAGCGCGCGGCGGACTTCGCCTGGCGGTTCAGCGTCCCATCGCTGCCGGTGATGTTGGCGGCCCGCATCGCCGCGTCGAGATGATTGTGGATGATGGCGAAGGCGCCGGCATAGGCATCGTAGATGCGACGCTGCTCGTCGGTGAGCTGGTGCTCCACCAACTCGTATTCCACGCCGTCATAGGAGAGCGACCGGGCCGTGTAGAGGCCGAGCGAACGAAGATCGCGCGCCAGCACCTCCATCGCCGCGACGCCGCCGTCCTCGATCGCCGTGACGAACTCAGCGCGGGTGGCGAAAGGAAAATCCTCACCGCCCCACAGGCCGAGCCGCTGGGCATAGGCGAGATTATGAACCGTGGTGGCGCCGGTGGCGGAGACATAGACCGCGCGGGCATTCGGCAGCGCGTGCTGGAGCCGAAGGCCCGCACGGCCCTGCTGCGACGCAGCCACGTCGCCCCGTTCTCCTTTGCCGCCACCGGCGTTCTGCATCGCATGGCTCTCGTCGAAAATGATCACTCCGTCGAAATCGGAGCCCAACCATTCGACGATCTGTTTGACGCGCGAAAGCTTCTCGGCCTTGTCGTCGGAGCGTAGCGTAGCGTAGGTTAGAAATAGGACGCCTTCGGGCAGCCGAATGGCCGAGCCCTGCGGGAAGCGCAACAGCGGCGTGACCAGGAGCCGCTCCATGCCGAGCGCCGACCAGTCGCGCTGGGCGTCTTCGAGCAGCTTGTCCGACTTGGAGATCCAGACGGCCTTGCGGCGTCCCTGGAGCCAGTTGTCGAGGATGATGCCGGCCGACTGGCGGCCCTTGCCGGCGCCGGTGCCGTCGCCGAGCATGAAGCCACGGCGGAAGCGGACCGCCTTTGGCGCATCGTCCGCCGCCGCGGTGATGAGATCGCCGGTCTCGTCCACGGTCCAGGCCCCAGCGAGATATTCGCCATGGGCCTCGCCGGCATAGATCACCGTCTCGAGCTGGGCGTCGGACAGGATGCCGCCAGAGACGATCGGCGCCGGCAGCGTCGGCCGATAGCTCGGCTTCGGTGGCGCGACCGAGGCCATTGCGGCGGACTGCACCAGCTTGGTCGGATGCGGCTGCGCACCATCGATGCGGATCGACTGGAGCGCATAGGCCTCATAGATCGAGTCCGACAGGTTGCCGCTCTCCGGCGGCATCCAGTCGATGGTCTCATAGGCGAGCGGCACGCCTTCGAGCTGGGCGATGCGACGGGCGGGCTGGGCCGTCGCCACGCGGGCGAGATAGCCCCGCACCGGGCGTGGCGTGGCGGCCGACATCGCGACAGGCCGCGCGATCGAGACAGGCAGGCGCGCGGGAAGCCGCGCGTCGATCCAGCCGAGCAGCGTCGCGACGTCGGGTGCAATCCCGGCAGAGTCCGGGAAGCGCTCAGGGTCCTCGGCCGGCGCCTTGTCGATGACGGTCAGGCGGGTCTCGATGGTCGTGCCGTGCTTGGCATAGACCGAGCCGGCTATCGCCGCGGTGAACACGACGCGGCCGCGTCCCTGGAGGCGGACGAAGGCTTCTCGCCAGGCCGGAAGCTCGGGCGAGAAGCTCGCGCCGGTGATCGCGACCAGGCGCCCGCCATCGGCCAGCCGGGCGAGCGCCGAGGCGATATGGCGATATGCGGCGTCGGCGACACGCCCGGTGACGTTCGCCATCACCGAGAACGGCGGGTTCATGATGACGACGCTGGGCACGGCGGCCGGATCGAGATGGTCGTCGATCTGGGCGGCGTCGAAGCGCGTGACGGGCGTGGCCGGAAAGAGAGAAGCGAGAAGATCGGCGCGGGTCTCGGCCAGCTCGTTGAGGATGAGCGACGTGCCGGCGGTCTCGGCAAGGACCGCGAGCAGCCCGGTGCCGGCCGACGGCTCCAGCACGCGGTCGGCCGGCGTCAATGTTGCCGCCGTCAGCGCGGCAAGGCCGAGCGGGGTCGGCGTCGAGAATTGCTGGAAGGCTTGCGCCTCCTCGGATCGGCGCGTGTGGGTTGGCAACAGTCCGACGATCTTGGCGAGGGCTGCCAACAGTAAAGCCGGCGATCCGGCTTTGCGGAAAAGCGCCTTTCCGTATTTGCGCAGGAACAGGACGGTCGCCGCCTCGCAGGCGTCATAGGCGGCTTTCCAGTCCCAGGCGCCGGACGCGTCGGAGGCGTTGAAGGCGCACTCCATGGCGCCGCGCAGCGTGGCGGCATCGACGGTGTGGCCTTGTTCGAGGTGGGAGAAGATGTGCTCGGCGGCGGCGAGGATGGCGGCGGCCGGCGGCGCGGACGGCGCGAGCGGAAGTGATGCCGCCTCGGCGGCGGGGATCGGAGCATGGAGCATAAGGGGAACCTCGGAGAGCGGGACAAGGGTAAGCCGGCCCGGCGCTCTCTCTCGACCGGACGGGCTCAAACCCGTCCCGGCCACCCTCTCACTCAGGCGGGGAGGGCGCTTTATCTCCACTGAGAAATTCGATAATGTCAGTGAAAATCACTGAGGTGAGAAAAATGACTAGTGAACAACCCGTCCTCACTGCCGAGCAAGCGCGCTCTGCGCGCGCGCTTCTGCAATGGTCGCAAACTGATTTGGCGAAGGCGGCCGGTGTCGCCGTTTCCACGATCGCGGAGTTCGAAAAGTGGCAGCGCGTTCCGATGTCGAATAATCTGAAAGCCATGCGTGAGGCTTTGGAGGCGGCGGGTGTGCGGTTCACGCCGGGTGGCGCTTCGCTGCTGCAGCAGCTCAGCCTTCATCTCATGAGCGAGAGCAACGGGGCTGAGCTGCAGCTCCATTACACTGTCGAGGCAGCGGACGCGGTTTCCGAGGTGCTTTCCGTCTTTGGGAAGGTTGAAGGCGGTCAGGCGTCGTTCGACGCGGTGCAATCGGCGTCGGTCGCTCTCAAGCAGAGTTTGGCGAACCTTGTCGCAAAGCACAGCTCCCTTGCTCCCCAGCTCCATAAGCTGAAGAAATTCGTGCAGGCGCTGCGCGATGACGAGTTTTTCCTTCTGCTTCCCGAGAAAGCTGCCTCAACGGCTGAACAGCTCGCGCGCGAGCGCTTGGTCTATCGCCTGAATCATCCCGATGAGAAGGATGAAACCGACGGGATGGACGATCTCTTCGGGGCATTGCTTGCGCGCTACGATATGAGGTCGCCGCGAACCGATAGGCTGACCGTCATCGGGAAGATGGACCGCGCTCATTTAAAGTGTCGGTTTTGCGATCGAACCGCCGCTGAAGGCGCGACCTTCAAGAAAGTGGCCCACGCGATTCCGACCGCGTTGGGAAACGATCATCTGAAGGTCGCCAACGAGTGCGACGACTGCAACGCCTATTTCGGGGAAGAAACCGAGCCATCCCTCGTGGCGTTGTTGGATATTCAGCGAGGCTTTCTCGGCATTGAGGGGCGGGGAGGCCGTCCGCAACTGAAGTTTGCGGAGGGCAAGCTCTTTCACGACGGAAAGAAGCTAAACATCACGTCGAAGGACGTGTCGGAGGACGCGTCGACCAAAACGATTTCGGTGCAGCTCGGCAAAGGCGCGCCGATGATCCCGGTCGCGGCTTACAAAGCTCTGGTAAAGATCGTGCTTTCTGTGGTCGACGCGCAGGAGCTCTTGCATCTCAAGAAAACGATCGCGTGGCTGCGCGAGGGGAAGCACAGCGACCACGTGCTTCCGAACGTTGCGGCCACCCTAGTTGACTTGCCGCCCAATCCGTCGGCGCAAATAACCATCTATCGCCGGAAAGACGACAACTTGCGCTTGCCTCATCTCGTCGGTGAGTTCCGATTGGGCTGCTACCTCTACGTTTTCGCAGTTCCGTTTTCGGATCGCGACTCTTGGGATCTCGTCGGATTCTTTGAAGACGATGAGTTTCGCGACACGTTCAAGCATTTCGCGAGCGTGCGGCGTTGGGCGCAAAACAATTTAAACGGAAAAGAGAGGGTCTTCCTCTCCCCGCAGATCAATCTGGTGCCGCGAAAAGCTTAGGCCGCGGCGATTGCGCGAAGAGCCGATGTATGGTCGCCGGGAGCGGATGGCCAATATGCGGAGCGGCCAAAGCCGCTCCGCATGCGCTCACTCGGCCGCGACGGGGTGGCGCTCATCTTCTTCGCCGGCGGCCTCCTCGTCATCGCCTGCGAGGAAGTCGGGCAGCGCCGCGCCGTCATCCTCGCCGCCGGTCTGCGTCTCGGTCCCTGAAGTCTCGGTTTCGGCGATCAGGCGCAGCGGTTCCGGGAGCCAGCCGGTCTCGGCGAGCAGCCGCTCCGCCTCCTTGGCCATGTCGCCCTTCTTCAGGTGGTCGATGAGCTGCGCGGCCTGCTCGCCGACGCCTTCGCGGACCGCCTGCAGGATGCGGGGCTTGGTGACCCGGTTGAGGTAGTTGCCGAAGGTCGGGCGCCAGCCGGCCTCCACTAGGTCGAGCCCCGTCGCCTTGGTCAGGCGGTCGGCCTGGGCGAGCCGCATATCGAGCGTGTGCTGCGAAACGCCGCCGGCGCTGCGCGGGTTCGGCCGCTCATAGAGCGCGTTGACGCCATAGCTGACGCAATGCGCCAGCAGCGCCATCCGGCTGGCGTCGTCCAGGCCCGCGAGCCAGTCCCACAGGGTATCGTCGTCCTTCTGGATGTCGCCGGCCCAGGCGGCGTGGCGGTCATGCACCGCGCGGGCGGAAGGGCTGTCCTTCAGCGCATCGTCCTCCGCCGGGAAGAAGACGTGCTTCACCCCGGCCTCCATGGCGCCCGTATACATGTGGGTCATGAAGGTGTCCGAGACCAGCTTGTGAAGGAGCGCGGTCATGGCGATGTGCGGATTCTCCGCGACGGCATTGCGCAATGCGAGGGTGCAGTAGGCCGTCAGCTCGATGACCAGGCGCTCGGGCAGCGGCTTGAACGCATCGTCCTCGTCGTCCTCCGGCTCGACGGGCTGGCCGCCGATCGTGATGACAGCGCGCTGCACGGCCGGCGTAACGGGCTCGCCCGGCTGATGCTCGGTATCGTCCCCATCGGCCTCGATGCCGGGCTCGGGAGCCTCGTCCTCGGCCCGGACATAGCCGCGATCGATGGCGACGCTGCCGTCGTGGGCGATGCTGATGAACACGCCCGCGCGGGCGATGTCGTCGGCCTCGAAGCGGACCGGACGGTTATCGAAGGCCGACAGCGCCGTCTCGATCTCGCCGAGCCGCTGGTCGACCTCGTCAGGCAGCTCGTCGGCGCCTTCATATTCCGCTTCAAGCTTCTGGTACTCGGCGTTGAGCGCCTCGATCGTCGCCTGTTCCTCGACGGTCAGGTCGAGCGGTTCGCCCTGCAGCGCACGCAGGCCGCGAGTGGCGTCATAGGGGAAGCCGACCGCGACCTCGATCCACTTCCAGCCCTCGGCGGCGATCGTCTCGGCCGTCGCCTTCAGCTTCTCGCCCACCAGCCGATCGAGCAGCGCCGCATCCTGCAGCCAACCGCCATCGTCGGACTGGAACAGGTCGCGCATGACGCCGCCGCCGGCCAACTCGTAGGCCTCGACGCCTACGAAGACGGCGCGCTTGTCCGAGGCGCGCACCGTCGTCTCGGTCAGCATGCGGCGGATCTGATACGGCTCCTTCGACCAGGCGTCCTTGATCGCCTCCCAGACCTGCTCCTGGCGGGCATGGTCATCGGAGACGGTGAAGGCCATGAGCTGGTCGAGCGTCATCCCGTCCTCGGCATAGACGTCGTGCAAGGTGGGTGATGTGGCCGCGAGGCGGAGGCGCTGCTTGACCACCTGGACCGGCACGAAGAGCGCCGCGGCGATCTCCTCCTCGGTTTTGCCCTTCACCCGCATGTCCTGGAAGGCGCGGAACTGGTCCAGCGGATGGAGCGGCGCGCGGTCGATGTTCTCGACCAGCGAGACTTCCTCGGCCAGGACCTCGTCGTCGCGCTTGCGGACCACGCACGGCACCGGGGCGATCTTGGCGAGGCGCTTCTGCTTGACCAGCAGCTCCAGCGCGCAGAAGCGGCGGCCGCCGGCCGGCACCTCGAACATGCCGGTCTCCTGGCCCTCGGCGTCGACCACGGGGATGACGCTGAGGCTCTGAATCAGGCCGCATCGCGCGATCGAGGCCGCCAGGTCCTCGATCGAGACACCGGCCTTCACGCGCCGGACATTGGACTGGCTCAAGACCAGCTTGTTGAAGGGGATGTCGCGCGAGGACGACAGGACGATCTTCTGAACTGCAGTAGCCATCGGGGATTACTCCGCGACGGGCGGCCGAGAACCTCTCTCTCGACCTCCAACCCGTCACGAAGATCCCGTCCTCCCTCTCACTCTCTCCTGGCCGGTGCCTTGGGCGCGGCGACCGGACCGATCTGGACACGTTCGTCGCGCTAAGCCTCTGGCATTGACGAAAGGCGACTATAATAGTCGCCCTTGGTGTGGCTGGAGAGGAAAACGCGCCCGCCAGGTTCGCGCGTGTTCGGATCGCCCGGCGCTCGGGGCGATCGGAGGAAGCAATGGACACGGCGGTGAAGGACGGCGCGCAGACGCCCTGGCGCGATTGGCTGGCGATGCTCGGCCGCAGGCGATCGCGGCCGAGATTGTCGAAGGTCGAGCGCGCGCTGATCGGCGCCAACGGAAAGGCGCTGACGATGCTGGTGACCGCGTTGCAGGCGCGCGGCCATCTCGACGTCAGGGAATTCGCCGACCTGCTCGGCATTTTCAGCGCCGTGGTCGGCGAGGATGATGACCTGGAGGGCATGATCCTCGCCGTCTAGGCGGGCCTGCCGAAGGACAGCGTCTCGTCGTAAATGGCGAGAAGTGTAAAACCGCAGGCACACCTCCATGGATTTACGCTTTTGCGGATGGGTCGGGCCTCGCGCGATGAACGGCGTGAAGCACGCGTTCGGCCTCGCGGATGCCGCCGGTCTGGCGCGCCGCCTCGGCCCAGGCCGAGATCGGATAGAGGCCCTCGAACAGGATGTCACGCTCGATGCCGAGACCCATCGGCAGTCGCACGGCGATCATCTCGGCGAGGCTGAAGGAGCCGAGCTCGGGTTCGCCGAGATAGGCCAGGCCAAACAAGGTGTCGCCCTCCTCGTCGAGTTCGGTTGCGAGCCAAACCCCTTCGCCGAGGGGATTGAAGAATTTCACCACGGGGAAGTGGTCGGCGTCGCGGTCGCGGCCGTTGGCCAGGAGCTGCTCACGCAGCTCGTCGGTCAGGAGGATCATGCGGCCCTCCTGTCGATCGCAGGCTCGGCCGACAGCGCGGCCCCATCGGCCGGCACGAAGCCGAGCAGCCAGTCGGCGGCCTTGCTCGCCTGGCTGGCGGCGCGGACGATGGCGCGATTGTCCTCGCGCAGCACCTCCAGCCAGGAGCCGATGTAGTCGGCGTGCCGCACCGTCGGCACGATCCCGAGCGAGGCGCAGCAGAAGGCGGCGTTCATTTCGGCGACCAGCTCCTCGAGCGCGTATTTCTTGGTGCCGAAGCCGCCGGTCATGTCGCGGTCGAGACGGGACGGATGGCCGGTGGCGTGACCCAGCTCGTGCAGCGCGGTCCGGTGCCAGTTGATCGGCTCGAAATAGGCCTGGGGCGGCGGGACCTGCACATAGTCGAGCGCTGGCACGTAGAAGGCGTGATTGCCGCCGATGCGGAAGTCTATGCCCGCGGCGCGGATCAGCGCCTCGACCTGCGGCTCTATCAGGCCCGGCACCGGCGGCGGCGCTGCGACCGCGACGTCCTCCGGCAGGCCCTCGCACTGCGCGGCGTTGAACACCGTGAAGCGCTTCAGGAAGGGGATCGCCTGGGCCTCGTCGCCGGTTTCGCGGGCCCGCCGCTTCTTGTCGTCGGGCACGAAGCGGTCGGCATAGACGACGGTCGTGCCGCGCTCGCCCTTGCGGACATTGCCGCCGAGCGCCAGCACCTGGCGAAAGGTAAGCCAGCTCTGGCCGGGAAAGCCGTGCTCGATGACGGCGCCCCAGAGGATCAGTACGTTGATCCCGGAATAATGCCGGCCGGTGGCGGCGTTCCTCGGCATGGCGAGCGGCGCCTTCGTCGCCGCGGTTCCCCAGGGCTGGACCCAGGGGACGCGTCCTGCCTCCAGCTCGCCGATGATTTTGCCGGTGATTTCGTCATAGAGGCTCGTCCGGTCCCGGCCGGCGCGAGCGGTTGCGGTCTTTCTGGACATCGCGGATCTCCGCGACGGGCGCCGGAAGCCTCTCTCCCAGCCCTCAACCCGTCACGGCAAAGCCGGTCCGCACTCTCACTCTAAGGGGGCGTTGCGGGGTCTCCCCGCAGAAGGGGGCGGCCGAGACGTAAGACTCGGCCGCAGGGGAAGGCTTTCCCCCTTAAAATCGCAAATCCGCATAAGCGGCTTTCAGGATTTCAGAAGGCGAGCGACGCCTGCGCCTCACGCAGCCACGACACACGGAAGCTGCCCGCCGGCAAGGGACGCAGCAGATCGTCTTCCGGGCGGGTCAGGTCGAGCCAGGCCATGCGCTGGTCCCGGCGCAGCACGGCCATCTGCCGGTCGTGATAGGGTTCGACGTCGTCGTTGGCCGTGGTCGTCAGGATCGCGTAGGCCTCGGGCCAGTCGAGCGTCGCCGGCCGCCAGATGCCGGCGAAATAGAACCAGTCGCCGTTGGCAAGAGAGAAGCTGTAATGCTTTCCGTGGCTGCGATGGCGGAATTCGGAAGCCGGTACAAGGCAGCGATAGGCTGGGAAGGTGCGGCCCTCGGCGCGCACCACGGTGAATCGCCGGCCGCCGCGCTCGCGGGGCTGAAGGCCCCACGGCAGTTCCACCATCTCAACATCGCCGCCGTCACGCCTTATGATGACACGGCGTTCGTCGAGCGATGCGTCGGAATCGAAAGCCTTCGCGCTCATGACATGCGAACATAACAAGAACACGGTCGCAAGGCAATGGCGATCGAGACGAAGGACCGATGTGCAATGATTATCGACTGAAGGTGGATGTGGCCTCGATCATGGAGGACTTCGCCGGCCTGAAGATCAAGGTCCGCTTCGGCGAAGGCACCCCGAACATCGAGGCGCGGGACGACATCAAGATCACGGATGTCGCGCCGATCATCCGCACGGTCGATGGCGTGCGCGGCGAAGGCGACCTGGTGCAGCGGCGATGGAGCTGGCCGGGCCAGAACAAGCGCCCGGTCTACAATTTCAGGTCGGAGGGCCGCGAGTTCACGTTGAACCGCTGCCTCATCGTTGCCGACGGCTTCTACGAGTTCACCGATCCCACCGAGAAGGGAAAGAAGCGCAAGGAAAAGTGGCTCTTCACCAAGCGCGACGAGCCGATCTTCTGCATCGCCGGCATCTGGCGCGAGGCGAAGGATGTCGGCGAGGCTTTCACCATGCTGACGATGGAGCCCGGGCCCGACATCGCGCCGTATCATGACCGGCAGATCGTCATCCTCGAACGCGACGCCTGGGCGGATTGGCTCGATCCCTCCGTGCCGGCGCAGTCGTTGATCCGGCCGCTCGCGGCTGGCGCTTTGCAGGTCGAACAGGTCGGCTAGAGCACATGTCGTCCTGATGGATGACCTCGAACACGGGTAAATGCATGGCCGACCTTGACCCTGCGGATCGACTGAAGCGCTTAGAGCAGCTCGAGGATGAACTGATCCAAAAGGGTGCGGGCATCCTCGGCACCGGGGCCGACCTGTCGCACGCCGACTTCTTCATCTTTGGCGCGATGCGCCGGACGCTGGCGCAGGCGCGCGGTTTCCGCGACCTGATCAATGCGCGCAATTTCCTCTGCGCGGCTGCCATTCTGCGTTTGCAGCTCGACACGGCGATGCGGGTCAATGCGCTGTCGATCCTCGATGACGCGGACGCGGCGTGCAAGGCTGTCCTCGACGGCGAGCAGTTCAACCGGCTCAAGGACCGGGAAGGGAACAAGCTTTCGGACGCGCATATTCGCAAGAAGTTCGCGGAAACACATCCCTGGATCAGCCCGGTGTACGAGCGCACATCGGACTTCGTGCATCTATCGGGCAAGCATTTCGAGGTGTCGATCGCCCGCACCGACTATGAAACGCGCATGGCTTATTTCCAGATCAGCGGTCATGATCCCCATCGACCTGACGAGACCTACTTCGAGGCGGTCGACACTTTCTTTGAAGCGACTAAACTGGCGGGGATGTTGCTTCTCGCCTTCTGGATGGCGCGCCATTAGCGGGAAACCGTGATGGCCCAATGCCGAAGGACGGCGCCTGAATCGCGGGGGCGGCAATGTCTTGGCATTCACATCACGCATAGGCACGAGGGGCTGGTTGCCGTCCCCGCGCCACAAGGGGGGGCATTGCAGACAAGCGATCAGTTGCCTCGCATCTTCCAGGCCAATCTCGCGCGGCTGTTCGAGCGGGTGATTCAGCCCGCGATGGCGGCGCTGCCGGTCCATGCGTCGCTCGAATGCGGCGAAGCGGCGACGATGGAACAATTTCTCGATCGCGCGGCTGCGCAGGTCGACAACTACACTGCCAACGAGGCGGCCAAGGTGTTCACGCTGACCCTCGCCGCGGTCTTCGAGCGGCAACTGAGCATCTGGGCGCGCGCCGTCTATCGCGATGAAGCGATCGACCTGCCGAAGCTGCGCGGCTTCCAGGACTTCCTGATGCTCTGCGCCAGGCGCGCTGGCATCGACATCGAGCGGGGTGCTCTGGGAGCCGATCTGACCGAGATGTTCATGGTCGCCAACGTCGTTCGCCACGGCGAAGGGGCGTCGTGCGAGAAGCTGAAGACGACCGCGCCCGCGCTTTGGGACGCCGCCGCCAACGACTTTCACGATCTCCTGGCGGGGCCGCGCATCCCGAGCGAGCACCTCAGAATCCGGATGCGCGACCTGGTTCGCTACATCCGGGCGACCACGCGGTTCTGGGGATTGGCCGATCCGCTGCCGATGGCGGTGACCGATCCACCCTATCAAGTCGAGGCAAGGGGCGGGGACATCGCATGACGGACGCGGAGGAATTTGACGATGAACGGGACGATCAGCCCCGCTACCGTGACGTCGCCGAGATCGGAACGAGTGAGCTCTATGAAGCCCTTATGGGGCTGGCCGGCTTTGCCGAGAACCCTTATCTCGCGATGCAGGCGAGCCAGCTTTGCCTCGTCGACAATTCGCTGAATGCGCTCGAGGAGGAGGTCATGCGCCATCAGTTCGACGATGAGCCTCCGCGTGGGAAGATCGCGTTGTTGGGTGCGCTCTCGCCGATGTGGATCTATGCCGCCTACGAGCTGCAGCGGACCTGGCGTCAGCGCTGCGAGGAGGTCATCAAGCTTGCTGAGAATTCGGGCATCGGGCTCAAGGCCGCCCATCTGGAGCGAGAGCTGGGGTATCGCCACTATGATCGCGAGCTGCGCGCCCAGCAATTGCGCGACGCCCAGGAGCGGCCGGAACTTGTCGAGCAGATGCACCTCGACCTGCGGCGCACGGAGATGGGCTTCACCACGCTCGAATTCATCCGGGTGGCGCTCGCCAAGCACGAGGTGAGCAAGAAGGGAAACAAGAAGCCGATCGCCTTCGCGCCGGGTCTCGCGCGTCCCAACCGCTGGTGTGGCTCGATGGAATATGAGCTGAGCAATGGTGGCGCGATCATCAGCTACGTCACGCGCCGCGACATCGCCGAGACCATCCGGTTCATCCCCGAGGCGGAGAATCCGAGCGACGAGGATCTCGCCGGCTTCCGAGCGTACATGAACCCGCCCGATGTCGAGGTGCTGGGCGGCTGATGGGATCATGAGCGACCAGCCGCCAAGACCGCCGAAGACCAAGGCCTTCGACCTGCTCGCGTCGTTGGCCACGTTTGCGCGCGAACAGGGCATTGCGCTGAACGATCCGTCGCTGGTGGAGCGCTTCATTGCGGACGCGGGACCCAAGCTGAAGGAGGCGTTGGCCGACCCGGCGCTGATCCACGGCTCGCGAACCGAGCGCCTGTTCGAGGCGACGGTTCTGAGCCTCGGGCGTTTTCGTTTGCTGAAGAGCGAGGACGCCGGCCGCGTCCATGCCGCCGGCACCTTCCGCGCTCCGGACTTCCGGGTGGTCCTCGACGACGTCGAGCAGTGGCTGGTCGAGGTCAAGAATGTCCGAATCAAGGAGCCGTTCAAGCAGGAGACGCGGATGTCCGCGGCCTATCTCGCCTCGCTCCAGGCCTATGCGGATATGGTCGGCACGCCGCTGAAGCTGGCGATTTTCTGGTCGCGCTGGAACATCTGGACGGTGATTTCGCCGGATCGCTTTCGCACTCGGAATGGAGGTCTTCGGGTGACGATGAAGGACGCCCTTCTGGCCAACGAGTCCGAGCGGCTCGGCGAGGTGATCATCATGACCAAGCCGCCGCTGCGGCTCGTGCTTGGAGCGGCGACTGATATGCCGCGGTCGCTGAGCCCGGAGGGCTTGGCCAACTTCATCATCGGATCGGCGAAACTCTTCAGCGGTGACGTCGAGCTGATCGATCCCAGAGACCGCAAGCTCGCAGAGGTGTTGCTTTTCTACGGCGAGTGGTCCACCGAAGGTCCGCTTGCCGTCACCGACGGCGGCGAGTTTGCGGGTGTCGAGTTCGTCGCGACGCCTGAGGAGCCCTCCGATCAGGGCTGGGATGGCATTGGCTGGGCGAGTCGCATTTTCAGCCGGTACTATGCCGCGCAGACCATCGATGGCGACCAGGTGATCCAGCTCCATGGCAACGCGGCGCCGGAATGGTTCGCGCCGCTCTCGGATTGGGATTTCAAGAACAGCAAGCTGCCGCTTCTGCTGGGGCGGATTCAGACGCCGGACGACAAGACGCGCAGCGAGCCTGAGCTGTCTGTCTGAGGCTGAATTTTATGCGCGCCTTGTTGTGCGCGGCCTGTGTTGACGCCGGCTCACTCGTCAGCCGGCCGCTCCGGCGGCGACAGCACCCATCCGTCGGACTGGAGGAAGGTGAGAACGTCCTCATATTTGTCGGTGCGGCGCATGCGCTGAATGTGCTGATAGAAGCGATTCCGCGCGTCATGCGTCGGCCGGTCGGCGAGCGTCGCGTTGCGGAGCACGCTGAGCAAGAGGGTGTCGGTCTCTGCCGCATCCCAGTTCTGCCCGTTGTCGATGACGGCATCGAGCAGCTGGTCGAGCTGCTGGCTGCCGAGACGGCCGGCGTAGGGCGTGATGAGGTCGCTGAAATTCGCCTCGGATCCTCGAAAACTGCCGGAGCCCTGATATTCTTCGACTGCGCGCGGCCAAAGGTCGGCGAGCGGTTGAGAGGCGATCGCGGCCGCTAGGTGCTCGCGGCTGAGGCCGGCAATGAGGGGCAACACCGCAGCGCGGAATTGCGGGACGGTCGCGCCCGCCAGGATTCGATAGTCGGTGAGCGCCGCGGGGTCAGCATTGTCGATCGTCGCCTGCAGCGCGGTGCGCGTCGGTTCCTGAAGCTCGGGCCAGAAATCCGGAAAAGCGGCGATGAAAGCGATTGCGCGCGGTCGGTTCGCCGGCTCGAGATTGTCGATCAGCCTGATGATTGCCTGAGCGACGTCCGGCCAGGCGGGAGCGGCGCGGTCGCGCACCGCGACCAGCGAGGGGATGATCTTGCGATGGAGCGGTTCCCATTGCGGGGGCACGCCCTTGAGCAGGGATTTCGCGAGCACCGTACCGAAGTTGCGGACGTTCTGGGCGCGGACGCGCGCGAGGTAGCGTTGCTCGACATAGTCGAGGATGCGTTCATAAGCCGTCGGAAAGCCTGTCGACTGCACGTCGACGTCGTAGAGGTCGAAGATCGCCTTGCCCTGCAGGGGTTCCTGCGACAGCACGAGATCGACCGCATTGACGAGGTGGAGTCGCACGAGCTCCGGCGATGGTTCGAAGAGATCGGCCTCGGCCGAGAAGGCCGGGTGGGCGCAGAGGTGCCGATCTTCGCGCAGGCGCTCCAGATGCGTTCGGGCGATGCGATTGACGACCTGGGTATTGGCCGTCGCGTCTTCGAGGATGCCTCCTTCAAGCTGAAGCAGCTTGGCGATATCGCCTGAGACGGTCGCATTGTCCCACGACTGAAGAAAAGCCGTCGCGGCCGCATCGCCCATGGCGCTCAGCTCGCGGTACTTGGCGATCAGATCATAGACGAGGGCGACCCATGCGGAGGTAAGTGCGCCACGCAACGCGCCCGCCTTGTAGGCTTTCACGGCGTCCAGAAAGTACAGCTTCGACTGCGGATGCCGAATTCGGGTGAGCAGTATGTCGAGGTCTACAAATCCAGTGTCCACGGTTCTCTATCCAGACGGGGCAATGTGTCGAGGCAATATTACCTTACCTCATATGCTACCGAAAATCCCGCGTCCTCATCTTGGAGGTTCGAACATGTGGGCGCGACTATGAGCGGCGAAGGCGTTGTGGCGTTCGGCGACGCATGTAGCGCTCTGCTGCAGATACGGCCGTAAACCTCAGATCAGGTTGTGAGCACGACCTCCTCAGGCGCGGCATGTCGGGCGAACATGTAGGCAGCGGCTTCGACGCGGAAAAAGTACCGCAATCTGACGATCATGAGAGCGGAGAAATCGATGTCGCGCTCGCCATGGACCAGGCTCTGCATCGACATGATGTCCTCTTGGCTCGGCCGGACCAGAAAGCTGGGATGCGAATGCCATTCGCCGAGGTAGTTGTAGCGTTTGAAATCAGATCCGGTCTTCTGGAAGAAGCTTTCGAGCGCTTCCGCATGATGTTCAGGGCTGCGCACGAAATGAGCGGCCGTCCCGGTCTTGTCGTCGACCGAGAAGTCGATGATCCGAAAATGGTCCGGCGCGACTTGCTCGCCCATGAGAATGCCGCCGATTTCACGCCGGCCGGCACGTCTCAGGCAGTTGCGAAGTCGCGCCCTCTGGCTACTTGGAAGATTGATCGTTACCATCGACTGCCGTCGGCAAGAGTTCGCGCAGCAGGGCAAGGCTCTCTGCGACAGAGGCGGGGTCCTGTTCAACCTTCCAGGGTTCGGAGCCGGCCAGTTCGATCGGCCAGGTTTCGAACGGCTGGGAGAAAATCCAGGCCCGACGTAGGCCGATTGCATAGGCTGGCATGGGAAAAGCGCTGTCCTCTGGACGCATGAGCACGTCGGTCGCCAGGCGTGCCAAGTGTCCTGCAATGACGGAAACTTCCGCATCGTCAGCGACAAGCGGCCCGCCGCTCTCGGCTGGTGCCGCGTATGGTGCCGAGAGACCGGCGAGCGGGGCGGGCACGCCGTGCGCATTGCACCAGGCGTTGATCTGGTTGCGGGCCGTCTGAGGTTCAGGCTCATGGCCTGACCGAACGCGCGCCACCAGGCCGCCGATGCCCCCGGCGAACACCTCGCCCCAGACGAACGGCT
Organism: Methylocystis sp. IM3; assembly: GCF_038070105.1. NCBI lineage: Bacteria > Pseudomonadati > Pseudomonadota > Alphaproteobacteria > Hyphomicrobiales > Methylocystaceae > Methylocystis > Methylocystis sp. IM3. The sequence goes on from NZ_JBBPBZ010000002.1 coordinate 1,023,170, forward strand.
TCAGGCTTTCCTTCGCAACCGCGGCACAGAAATTGAAGCAATGCGCGTCCGCGGTGGCGTCGATGATGACGTCGCAGGCCCGCAACACAGACATCACCGAGTCTGTCGAATGGGCACTTTCCTGGCCGCCCAGCGCGACACGTCGCACTGTGACATCGATTGTTCCTGCAATCTCTATGAGGCGGGCGCGGACAGCGTCGACCTTGTGAACACCCGCCGCCGCAGCGCCAAGCTCGTTCCGCACCAGGTTCTCCGCGAACATGACGTCGTCATCAACGAGCGTAAACTTGCGCACACCTGCGCGCCCAAGCATCGCGGCGACCTTGGAGCCAAGCGAGCCGCACCCGACAATGCCAACGCTTTTGCCGAGAAGAACGGCATAGTCATCCGGGAGCCGGCTGCCGGCCGTGACCTTCAGAATCCGCGATCGACCGAAGTAGCGTTTCTGGCTGCCGTCATAGGCATAGAAATGCGCGATCTCGGTCTCGGAGACCAGCACCAGGTCCATCTCGCCGGTGGCGGCAAGCGCCTGCTCGCGGAGGGGCGCGAGGCCGAGATTACTGAGCAGATTTGCGATGCTCTCTTGCGCTGCCGCTGGCATGGCGGTTCCCTGTGGCAGTCGAATGGCATGGCCTCGTTTTGTCGTCTCGCGAATGCCGGTAGGCCATGCGCGCGCATCGGCGACGCCATCGATCTCGGCGATCGTCACGGTGAAGGTTTCAGCGTGATATTTCTCAGCAATGCCGATCTCGATGAACTGACCGGGTTCGAGCGCCTTCAGGCGCTCCTCGATCGGCAGCGTCAGCAGAAACCGGAAGTATGAGCCGCGGACGCTTTGGCCGAGGGAAACAGCGTGCGCCGACGGCAGTTCGGGACCATCGGCATCGCGCTCACCGGCGATCAGACGACGCGCGCTTTCGATCATCATCGCCCCGGTGATCGTCGTCTCCCAGTTGTCGGCGCGATATTCGAGGCAAAGATTTCCACCGGCGCCGTACTGATGACTCGAGAGGCGGCTGCCGTCTCGGGGCACGACGATGGGCGGGGCATTGGGGTGGAATTCCGCATAGGTCATCGTGAGCGGAATGCTATCCCCGTCGTGTTCGATCTCGAAGTCGACGGCGAATGCGGCGCCGTCCGAGAGATACCAGCGCACGCCTCTCAGCCAGCTTACGCGCTCTGCGAGATCAACGACGCTCTGGCGCTCGGATCGCGCTCGTGCCGGGTTCTCAAGCCACCAAATCATTCCGCGCCGCCGAACCCCTGAGGCTTGGTCGGAACACGGCTTTTGTCCGGAAAGGAGAGACCGGCGCTCACCGGCGCCACCGACGCGGTTTTCAGCAGCGGGGATCGTGCTGGCGGCTGGCGCCGGCGTGCCGCGCGACCGGCGAGCGACCCGCCGACGCCGCGTCCAACCGTCTCGGTGATCACGGTCCTGTCGCTCGAACGCGCTGCCTCGGCAAACTCGGTCCTCGCCTTCTGCAGCCATTCGGCAAAGGCGGCAGCCCGCTCAGGGTGCTCGGCCCATTTGTCGGCGAAGTTTTCGAGCGGGTCGGTGGGGTTCGGGATCCAGTACCGGTTGTCGTGCCACAGGATATGTTTGTCCATTCCCGCGAGGATGACCGCGAGCGCTTCGCCGATCGTCTCTTCGCCGCTATAGGCGTGCGCCGCGAGCGTGGTGATGATCACCGAGATCGGTCGGTCTTCCTTGCGACTCTCGAAGGTATGATCCCGGTGGCGCTTCAGGATCATAACAGCGGCCTGAAGAGGCGTGCGTACTTTGTAGTCCGGAATATCTTCGACGCTTGCCTTCACGCTCTCAGCGAGCATGCGCTTCCGACGTTCGAGAGCGGCCGCCATCCGGCTCTTGAACCACTCACAATACCCCTTCGGGTTCGAGCGCGGCCAGTCGTCTGTAACGGCGGTGTAGGTCGGCCCCTCGTTGTCGGTGATGGCGATGGCGGTTGTGGTCCAGCGAGCGTCGAGGCCGCGGGATTCCAGGAGGATGCGGGCGCTTTGGCCATTCGGAACCGCGGGCACCACATCCATGTGAAACTGGGCACCGTCGGCATAGTCCAGAACCCAGCAGCGACGACCTTCGCGAAGAGGCTTATTCATGCTCTGCGCCCTGCGATAGGCTTCGATCTCCGCGCCGAGCAGGGTCTTGAGCTGCTGCTGCGTCAGCGAGGTCTTGCCCAGCTTCTGAAGCTCGCAAACCGAATCGACGTCGTACTCCTCGGCGTCGTTCGAAGGCCGGATGGTCGTGCCGAGGCGAAAAGACCCCTGCACATAGACCTTCGGGCCGTACCGCCTGACGCTCGATGCGTCACGGTGCAGCCAATCTCCCAACGACTTGTAGCTCCGCTCGGCCTGCTCATACCGGCTGGGCGGCACGCTCAGTTCTTCGGCAAGATCATCGAGAAATTCCTCGCTCTCGCGGGTACGCGTCTGCTTGTCCACCATCGGCCTCCCAGATGAAGCCCAGGCGCCGCATGTGGATTGTCGAACTGCGCGGTTGAGCTTTGAAGATAAAACGTGAACATTATACTGAACTCGATCGGAACTTCACCATGGCAAAAACACAAATCCCAAACAAAATTCAGGTCGCCCTCTGGGCGAAGGCCGCCGGGCGCTGCGAGTACCGTGGCTGCAATGAGGATCTCATCGGCGACCTCATCGCAGGTCGCGAGGATGGCAAGTTCGGCTTTATTGCCCATATCGTCGCCGACAGCGCCGACGGCCCACGCGGCGATGTGATTCGGTCGCCGTTGCTCGCAAAGGACCTGAGCAATCTTATGCTGCTTTGTGCGAAGCACCATAAGGGCGTGGACGTCGATTATCTCGCGGATCATCCCGAGGATGTCCTTCTTGAGATGAAGGCGGAGCACGAGGACCGCATCGCCATCGTCACGGGCATGGCGCAGGAACGGGCTGCTCACGTGCTCCGGTTCGCTGCAGACATCGGACAGAGGGACGCCCTCGTTTCGACGCGGTCAATTTTCATGGCGATGCCGCCGGACAGGCATCCTGCAGAGGGGCGAACGATCGATATCGAGTTGGTCGGATGCGACTATTCCGATCATGAAGCGAATTACTGGACCGTCCAGCAGGACAACCTGCGGCGCGTTTTCGCCCGCAAGGTGAAAGAGCGAATTGAGCAGAAGGAGATAAGACAGCTCAGCGTCTTCGCTTTAGCGCCGCAGCCGCTGCTCATCGAGCTCGGGCATCTATTGGGTGATGTCGTCCCGGTCACGGTTCATCAGCGATACCGCGAGCCGGCGACGTGGCGTTGGCAAGCTGAACAGCCCGCGATCACGTTTCAAGTCGGAGACTATTCTGGTCCGCGAGATGTGCCTATTGCGCTCAAGCTGGCGCTCAGCGCAACGATCACGGACGATCGGATCCGGGCGGTGCTGGGAGGCAATGTCGCAATCTGGTCTCTCATCGCCGAAAATCCGCACAACGATATCATGCGGCGACCCGAAGACCTGGTCGAGTTCAAGCGTCACCTTCGGCGGCTGTTCGATCGGATCAAGGCTGTCCATGGTGAGAAAGCGACGATCAACGTTTTTCCGGCGGTGCCGAACTCGGCGGCGGTCGAAGTGGGACGAGTGCTGATGCCGAAGGCTGATCTGCCGCTGCATATCTATGATCAGAATCGTTCTGTCGGAGGCTTCATTCCGACGTTGACCATCGCCGGGTAGGCGGCCGCACTGGTGCGAGTCATCGAAAATTCCGCGCCTTCACCTTGGCGGGCTCGGGCCGCAAGCTCGTTGTTGACCTCCGGGGCGGGTTCAGCATCATGTTCTCTATTTGTTCCAGCTTTCGAGCTAAAGAGTCAAGGCGGAAGAATCGAGCCCGGACGGCACGGGACGGGGATCGAGGGCGCAATGCCGCTTTACGCGGGCAGGCGTGGGGTTCGCCGAGGCTAGCCCCGGCGGCCGCCGCAACGGACGGCCGCGGGCTGAGCTTTCCGGCACGCGAACACTAGTCATCCTCGCCGGTCAGCTCCTTCCACCGCCCTATGCTGACATCGACAAATCCAGCCGGATAGCCCTGCGCCATACGGATAAAGTTGGGCTCGCCGTTGCTGTGGACGGCCAGAATGGCTTCGGGCGGCAACGGTTGCGACGCGTAGAGGTCGAATGCGTGCTTGTCCGGGATGCAGCCGCGCGATCATCCAAAGGTCGCGACGACGGCGTTCCCGGCGGAATAGCGGTGGTTCGTGGCAGCCACCGGTATGGCAAGCTCGATGACGCGGGCCGAACCGATTGTCGCCAGTTAGGCGAGAAGACCCGGATCTCGCATCCACATGGACGCGAACTCGCCGCCCCAATGCGACATCAGTGGCTCAACGCCGGAGTCGTGGATCGCGAGCGGATGAGAGATCATCCAGAACTTGTGCGACCGCGACGCAAGCTGGTCGCTGTGAAAGGGGCTGGCATCCTAGAGCACGTAGGGCGTCCCGCGAGAGAGGCTGCCGTTGCGACGAGAGCATCGAGACGGGCGCGCAACGTCTCCGGTGTGGAGAGGTGAATGCCCTGGCGACGCAGGATGGCGATTTCGGCATCCGTCATGCGCGTGTAGTGGAAGGCGCGAATGACGGGGGCCCGCATCTGTTCGCCGACCATTTCCTGAAAGTCGTAGAAGCGTGTGGCGTAAGCGTTATCGGGCCGGGCGAGCGGATGATCGGGGCCGCTATAGTGATCATACGCGAGGAAGATTTCACGGTCCGTCTTCATATAGGCTTGGATCAGATCGGCGTTTTTCTCCAAGACCGCGGTGAGATCTTTGTCGAATGTTTCGACGTTCCAGACGTCGATCGGACGCTGTGTCATCGGCGGATCATTGTTGATTAGGGCCGGGAAGCGGGTTGCGTCCGACCTGTGGGCTAAGTCGGTTCAGTACGCTTGGATCGCCGACGATCCAGCGACGCGAGCGCGCGGCGCTCTCGAGATTGAGGTTCTCGACGTCATGGTCGGCCGCCACGATCGAAGAGATGCCCGGCTTTGGGTGATCGGAAGGGGTGGGATACAGCGCCGCGCTGCGAGAGAGGGGAACGGCGAGGCTCTGCATATGCCCCTTGTTGTAGAGCACCCCAGTGTCGCCCAGGACGAAGTGCCCTGAGCGGTCCGTTTTCAGGGTCCAGTCGAAGTTCAGCAGCTTCGTACGAACGATGTCGCGACCATCGGAGCTGCGCACGGCATCGGTGAACGGAAGCTCCGGAAGGCCTTCTGTGGCATCGAGTGCCGTGATGATCTGCTCCAGCGCATCCTCGGCGCCCTGCAGGCCCAGCGAGTAGATATGTTTGAATTCGTCCTCAGTGACGGTGGTGCCGGGAAAGCGGGTCTCCCAGCGCTGACGGAAGGTATCGAAATCGGGGGCGTCAAATGCCTCCAGAAGACTTAGCGTCAGCTCTTGAGCTCTGGGATTGTAGGACGTCATGACATCCGGATCGCGCAGGACCTGGGCGGCGAGGAACGAAGCGAATTCTTCCCTGGCGGACTGGCTATGGTCACCGTTCAGGACACGGTCGAATGTCGCGCTGCCCCGGGGAGTCGATCTTGTTGAGATCGACGGTTTCCAGCGTCGTGTCGTCGGCTCCAGACGGCTGCACCGTGTAGAGATTGAAGATCTGCATCAGTTGCTTGGACGAACGCTCGCTGGTTCGACCGGTCTGATGATCATAGGCCCAGAGCTTGCCGTCGGCGCCCGCGAACCTGCGTATCCAGAATTGCGGCACGAAGTGATGTTTGCGCGGCTTGTCGGTCACGGTCGTTCCTTAAGGAAGGAGATGGCACGGTTGGATTTCCGGGGTCATGATCGTCACCGTGCGACGAGCGCGGGTGGCGGCGACATGGAGATTGAAGCGCGCGGACCGTTCGCCATCGGCGCCGGGCCGCTGGATGTAGCGCGAGAACAAGCCTTCGAAGACGATCACTTCGTCGAATTCCTTTCCCTTGGCCTTGTGAATGGTCATCACAGTGACGCCCTGTTGCGGGCGGGTCGTTGCTGCGAACTGGTCGTCCACGACGGCCGCAGCGAGCAGGGCGCGGGCACTGTTGTAAGTCCCATGGGTGCGCCAGGCTTCGGCCAGCTTGGATTCGATCTGGGCGCCGCGCCGCAGGAGGCGCATGTGGCGGGCTTCCTTGGCGAGCGCCTGAAACTCAGCTCGGTCGCTCGCGTCGAGCTGGCCACGGATTGCGCGCCAATCCGTCATGGGATCCCCGGTCAGATCAAGGGCTGCGACGTTGGCCAAAAGACTTCGGACGCCGGGACCAATGCCGCGAGCACCGAGCCCGTCCAGCCCTCGCACACGGACGGCTTGGGCAATTTCCCGATAGCGAGCCGCCTTTCGGATCGCGGTCGCAGAGGCCTCTTCGCTGCGCCCGAGTTCGAACGCGGCAAGGCCGTCCAGAACGGCGGCGGCATGATGCTGCTCGCTCGGGCGCGGCTCCATCAGGAGGGCGATCAGGTCTGCGGCGAGCATTGGGCCCTCGGCAGCGACGAGAATGTCCACCGGATAGGCGGGAAGGCCGTGGGTGGCTTCGGCCATGTATTCGAAGACGCTGACAGCCAGGACGTTCGCGGGAACGAGTACCGCAAGCGACCATTCGGCGTTGCGGCGCAGGCGGGCCGCAGCTCTGAGGATTTCCTGTTTGAGCGGTCTGAGGCTACGCCCACGATAGCGCGAGACCGCAACGCCTAAATAGCCGGGGGCTGTGTATTCGCCTGCGATGATGTCGTTGGCGAACTGCGCGATCGCCGTGCCGGGGCTTCGATTGTTTTCGCCAGCAAAATCAAAAGGCGTGGGGTTGAAGGCTGCGATAAATTCATCGAACCGGCGAGGATGTGCACCCTTGAAGTCGTAGATCCTCTGCTTGGGATCCCCCAATGCTATGAGGCGGCTGTGCCGCCCGAGCTGAGTGATCATCTGCCACTCTTCGGCGTTCGTGTCCTGAAATTCGTCGACGATGATCAGCGGATAGGCTCTTGCGTAAGCCGTCGCGAGCGCCGGGGCGACTTGGAATAGCTCCGTCAGCAGGGTCGGAAAGAGATCGAAGGCGACCAGGCCATCCCTGTTGAACAGTTCTCGTTGCCGAGCGGGTCGGGCGTCAGCATCAAGGCCGGCGAGGTACGCCCGCGCCTGGGCTGGGAGAAGCAGCGACACACCCTGCTTGGCGCATAGGAGATAGCCATGGCTCTTCAATATCGTCCAGGCGAAGCCATGATAGGTGTTGATCTCGATGCGTGAGATCAGCGCCCGAGGCAGCGTGGCGGTCGCCTGTTCGGCGATACGTGCCACGGTCGCTCTCGCAAAGCTGAGGAACAAGGCCTTTCCCAACGGACCGAGCCGCGCGCCGTCGAGATCGGCGCATGCCTTCGCGAGCGCGATGGTCGTCTTGCCGGATCCGGCACCACCGCGGACGAGGATATTGCCGTCCGTGCGCAGCAGGCGTTGTCTCTGTTCGCATAGGACCAACGCCATGACGATCACCCGAAGATATTGGCTTGTGCGGGAGGTGCTGGCGGTGGCGGCGCAGCCAGATTCTTCAGGGCCGTGATGATCCCGAGCATGGTCTGCGGAAAATGGCCGACCTGGCATTGCTCGAAGAAGACGGTGAGATAGTCATCCCCCTTCTTGTGCTTGAACAGTGCCAGGAAGGCAGCGCGATAGGTCTCATCGGGCGATCCTTGCGGTGGCACGAGGTTGTTCAGTGCCTGGGGCCATTCGCCGGCGCCGACGAAAAACCGCACGAACCAGGCTTGCATCGGAACCGATACCTCCGCGGCCAGCAGGTGTTCGAATCCCGCGTAGGGCTGCTCGAATGCGGCGTCGCACGATGCGAGGATGGCTTGACGTTCGGGTTGGGCTTGTTGGTCGAAGATGGTCGCAACGGTCTTGCCGAGGCTGCGGAAGAACGTAGCGAAGGAGGCGACCGCTGTCTGACCGCCCGCATCGAACGGCACCCAACCGAGGGCGTCCAGCCGTTGATAGGTCGCAGGCGCAAGTTCAGCCGCGCGACGCGCGACCGCGCTGTAGGCGACGAGCTCCGTCTTCCCCTCAACGACGATGACGCGACGGGCAAGAAGTGCTTCGCAAAAGCGGGTTCGAAAGCCGTCGCGGAAGGTCTTGAGCTTCAGGTTGTCGGGAAGCGCGATGTTCGACGCGGTCAGGCAACCGGCCGCATTGCGGGTCATCACCATCATCTGCTCGGGCTGGAACTGCTCGATCACATAGGGTGAGTGGGAGGTGAACAAGGCTTGGGCGGCGATTCCTCTGACCTTGTCGACGACGCGCTTTTGCACATGCGGTGGAAGTGAGAGTTCGGGCTCCTCCATCGCAAAGATGACACGGCCGTTGCGTCGCTCAGCGATGAGGCCAAGCATTGCCAGTACCAGCGCGTTGATCGTGCCCGATCCCTGATGCTGGAAGGGAGCGGCGTAGCCGGGCACGCCGGTAGCGAGGAAGGACTTCAGGACGCGGCGAAGGTCCTCGCGAGTGAGATCCGAGACGCGAAGGTGGGGCGCATCGGCCCATTCGCCGGGAACGATGTCGCGCATGGCGTCGCGGACGGCCGTCAGGATGCGCCCGAATTCCGGATCGTTGTCGCCGACGACATCGAGGTCGCGGAGCTGCCTCAGCAGACCCTCCCACATGCGCGTGCGGACCTCGTAGGTTTTGAGGATGATGTCCAGGAGCGACCCGCGTTCCATGGATAGTGCGCGGTTTCCGGTTCGCAGAGCCCGGAGATGAAGGAACCCGAATTCACGTTTGTCGTTCGAGCGGCACTCGTTGATGGGCGCGCCGTCTTCGCGTCGCGGCACGGCGAACCAGGTCTTGGCGGTGAAATCGTCATTCTCGGGGTCGTAGGCGCCTTCGAAGCGGATGCGAACTGCGGGTTCGATCCCTGGCTGTCCTAAGTTTGCGCCCTGGCCCGGCCCGAGGAGCGAGCGATCGGCCTGCCGCCAGAACTCGAGATTGTTTCGGAACTTCGTGCAGTGCTGCTCGTCAAGATCAGCGATGACGACTTCGACGACAATATGCTTCGGTGGCACCCCTTCGACGGGTAGATAGTCGCCGCCATAAAAGTCGTGCTCGTCGATCGCTTGCGTGCGCGCCAGGCGATCGGGACCGATGGCGAGTTCTATAGCCTCGAATACTGTCGATTTTCCGGTGTTGTTATCGCCGAGGAGAACGGATGTTCCGGAAAAATGAACGTCGGCTTGTCTTATACCCCGAAAATTCTCGAGATGAACGCGAGCGATTCGCACAACATGCCCCCAATACCCCGTTTCTTATTGATTGTTAGCATAACAGCCTGCTCCAACCTTGTCCGCTACCGCGCCGACGCGCACTGCGGCCATTCCACAATGCATCGGCCAGGGGGTGGCGTCGACGCGACAGGCCAACATGGTGATAGTCCTCAACGACTTCACCGGAGGCCGTCTGAGCGCGACTCCGCGACTCCGGGGTTCCTGCACTTTTGGCACGATCGCCGCCTCCCGGGCCGAGGCGGCGGCAAACGGCGGGAAGCGATCATTGTGCAGTGCCTAAGTCGCTCCCACTGGATTCGAGCACGATCCGCCAGCGGTGAAATGGCTTGCTTGTGCCATGGCAAGATGGCGTCCAGCTCGCAGGCCAGCTCAGTCGAACTGCGCCCGCGCGGTATCTGCCGGCAGCGACTTTCCGACCGTGACCCTGACGGTTATCGTATGGCGGGGGAGCACGGTGATGGTGGCTGGCGCTTCGCCGTCCTCGCCGGCCGTCGCGAGTTCGTCGATCAGTTCACGGACCGCCTGCTGGTCTCCTGTGACGATGCGCTTTACCCGGTCGTCGTCCCTGGTCTCCGACAGAATGGGGCCCCTGCGCGTTAAGCCCGCGAAGGCTCCGTGCGTTGCTCGCGGGGTGAAGTGCCCGATGAGGAACCATGTGAGGGGTAGGGCCGAACGAAACGCCTCGCTATGCAGCCCGAGAAGGCCTGTGGGCTTGCCGTCTGTCGACGTCAGCCAAATGCCAGCATCAATGCCGCCGTTCGAAAGCAAGGCGTCCCTCAGCGCAAGGCCTGCTCCAAAGTCGAAAATCTGATCACCCAGATTCCGCGTATGAAGGGCGCGCACCTTCATACGGGTTTGATCTGGAATCGACCCTGTTTGCGGACAATAGAGACCATATCGTAGCGCGCCTTTGCCGAGGATCGCGGAAAGCCGGTCCATTCGTGTTTGCTGATCCGCGTTCACGGCCTGAAAGCCTGCTCGCTGGTCGTATTCGCCCGAATGAGCGTTTCGAAAGAGCCGCTTCGCCTGGACGAGATAAGCTGTGGACCAGCTTTCCTCCGGAAGGATCCGATTATCGTAGGTGAGCACAAGCCCGAAATCGGACTGTGAGACGTGGCGCTCCATCGCTGTGTTGTGCGGATATGTGTCCAGCGTGACCTCGAAGTCGAGGCCGTCCTCGACTGCGGCAAGGTCGGCGTTGAGTTGATCAATGTTATAGGGAAGGCTTTCCTCCGCGCGTTGAGTGTCGGCGTCGAGCAACGCACAAAGCTCATTGGTGAGAGCGGGCTCATCTGGCGGATGCTTCCGGAGCATTCGCTGAGATAGAGCGTAGTCCACGCCGTCAAGATATCTTATTACGTGGGTAAGGTGCTGCGGTCCGAACATTGTCCTGCTTCTTGTTGCTGCGCTTCAGTCCGAGCGGCGCGTAGGATTCTCAACAGTGGTTTTCGTCGCGTTGTGAGGCGACTAATACGTGTCTGCGAACAGAATGTTCGGGAGGGTGTGCGTAGGAGTCCAAGCCCCGTGCACCTGCCTGACGTACGATTGGCAAACGGCAACTATCTTGTCGGAATCCCCTAAGCGAACGAGTTGGCGCGCGATTTCGGAACGCCCAGTAAGGGCCGGCGCGCTATATCCGGAGCTGGACAACAGAAGCCCTCGGATTGCGCGCTTTGCTATCACGACCTCGAAAAATCGTTCTAGAATGTCGGGGTTTGGCCTGGAAGGCGCTCTCCAGTGCTTAATCTCTACGAGATAGATTGCGGGTTGATCGTGTTCTTTGCAGCGTAGCTCTAAATCGAAGCCACCATCGCGCCCAGGGCGAGTTACAAGAACGTCGAAACCCAAGACCGAAAGAACCTCGCCCATCAATCGTTCGAGGTCGCGCCACTCGACATGGACAAGGTAATCTTGGCAACGGACGATTTCCTGAGCCAGGACCTGCAACATCGAACGCAGGGCGCGTTCCACAAGTGCGCCAAGAATGGCTTCGTGATCTGGCGATGTTTCCTGTCCATCTGCGGCGTCTGCAAAATAGCGCTTGAGACGGGGGCCGCCGCCGTTGACTGACCACACAATTCGGCCGTCGGTGTCTTCGGCCTCGGCTCGTTCCAGCGTGAATCGCCAGTGTCTGCCGTTTGGGGGCACATGTCCTCTCCAGGCGTACTGGAGGTGAGGGCGCCGCCCGAGCACTGTGAGATCGGCAAGCAGATAGGGGCCGCGTGGGTCGTTGTCCGGATTCCGATAGCGGTCCGAATTGGTGAGCGGTTGGGAGCCGGTGGGCGAGGAGGTGTTATGAATGGTCACGACCGATCCTCGCTGTCTGGCCAATTGCCACCAGTTCGAAGGTCAGCGATGTCGGTTGAGTTCTTGGGAATCTGCAATGAGATGCGCCAGTCCTTTTCTTTTGACTGGCGCGAAGCAAATTCGACGCGCTGGATCGCTGACGTCTCGTCGGAGGTGTATTCAACCTTCTTGGCGGCATCGAGAAAGACGTGCTCAGCCTCTATCCAAAGCGCCATGGTAACGATGACATCGCCAAGCAGGCAGGGTCCATCCGCGGAAACGAGGGTCACTGTTCCAGGATAGGGAAAGCACGCGGTACGGAGTGCGGGTGGCTGCGCCTTCTCAATCCCTTCAAATGGATCGATAGCCTCTTGTAATTGGAGCCAAAGATCGTTCAAAGACCAAGTCCCGCCGGTCTCATCGTTGCGGAAGATTGGCGCGAACGGATCGGTGTTCCCAGGCAGGACGAAGTCAACATCTTCCGGGGAGGGCATTTTCCAATCGAGGGAACGAAATTTACGAATACCAACTCGTGAGATGGCGCAAGCTTTGTGCCAAAAGAGCACGAAGTCTAAACGCAACAGAGAATTTATATCGTCGGCCGTGATATCCGATATTTTCCGAAGAGAGATGCCATTCTGATCAGCAAGTGAGTTTGTGGATTCTGTGAATCCTGCCGCACTCACCGCTATCGTTCGGTCGGCGCCGATCGCGCTCTTTTTGGTAGCAAGTTGTTCGATCCAAGTGACGTCTTGAATCTTCGTTCTCCGACGGCACTCGATGGTAACAAGCATCTCGGCCGTGCCGATCCGAGAGCGGATGCTTGCGTCGACCTCCCGCAGCCGGCCAGTGATCTTGCACCTGATACGATCAGGGGATTTCACAACGATTCCACGCGGGCCAGCGTCCGCCTCGATGCGCGCAACCAAACGCTCGAATTCGCGCCATTCGGGATCTTGACGACGCCGGACGGTCACTGCTTGTCACTCCTCCCTGTTCCCGCGCTCAGGAACATGGGGAAGAAGCTTCGCTGCGTCTTCACCTTGATGACGTCATTGGCTGCGATCGTGTTGGCTTTTCGTCGCTCTCCACCTGCCGGCGTGATTACCTCCAGGTCGGGGTTCTCGATGATTGCTGCATGCACATCATCCGCATGCGCGGGGGTGATGTTGTAAATGCTCCCGTAGAAGTCCACGACGGACATGGCGTCGCCTGATTCCGTCACGAGGCGCGGAATATCCCCCAAGAGCTGGTTCTTCGCGGACGCGCGACCGCTATCGTCAAAGAGATAGAGCATGCCCTCATCGTGCCTCGGATCATATGACAGCATGTCGAGGCCGGACCGACCGAAATGAGCCTGAATGCTCGCATTGTCATGAAGGATGTTGTTGTAAACCTGCCTCGCCCGATAGGCGTTGGCGAAGTGGATCAACCAATACCGCCATCCGCCCGGATTGTTGATCGAGAAGGGACTGACATAGGGCGCGCATAGACGGAAGGTGTCAAAGACGATCTTCTCCGCCGTCCCTAGCCAATCGTTCTTGCTCATGAGTCCATTGAGCGCATCGACATTCGCGCTCGTTAGCCCAAGGTGAGCAAGCCGGACCTTTAGCTGCTCCGGCTGGCTCTTCTGTAGGAATGCCAGAAGTGAACTGATCATAAAGGTGTAAAAGATCTCGGCGGCAGGATAGGAGCGCATAATGTCAAGGAGCGTATCCCGCTCGACGTGGCTGTCGCCACATTGATCCAGATTGAAGAGCACGCTTTTGTAGCGTCCTTGCTCCAGGAACGTCTTGATCTTTGGATACGCAGCCTCGAAAAACTCGTTCAGGTACTCCACGCGAAGGTGTAGCCTTGAGCACGTCTGAACAATGTCCGCTTGCATCGGCCCAACATGTGTCTTCAGCAATTCTATGGCATCGCGGCTAGCATCGTTGAAGATAACAAGACACTCGACCTCGATGGCGCCGAGGCCTTGAACTACACGATGCGTATTCACTGCCTCGACGGCACGTTTCAGCTCTTCGATGAATATCAGTGGCGACCCAGACGTACCGCAGTGATATCGTCCACCACCGGCAAATCCATCGACAATTGCTAGCCGAAAGCGCTCCTGTTGAGGCAGCCTGCAGCGGACGGTCAGATAGTCGAAGACGTATTCGTGCAGGATTTTATGTTTGCGCTTTGAATGCTCTTTGAGCTTTGCGCCATCAGCCCATTCATATCGTTTTTCGACCACGTCGCCCCCCGACCGTATTGCGCCTCAAGGAACAGCGGAGGGAACGGTGGGCATCTCATCCCAGGTCCGCCCCCTATATTCGCGCCCGTTGGCCTTTTTTGACCGCTTCTTGTTGTCTTTGCCCCAGGTGCCCCACTGTTTGAAAAAGAAGGCTGTCCGGGCGGACAAGCACTGCACATAGATTTCGTCGATCCACTCCTCACGGATTGGCCGAGCTGCCTTCCCGCTTTCGCCGCCGACGATCGCCCAATGGATGTCCCGGAAGTCGACAGTGCCAACGGCTCCGATAAGGGGCTCGAAGGAAATGAATCGAATGGCTGCCGGCACCTGGCGCAGGTGCTCTACGCGACCGACCACGGCCGCGTTCTCGATGCTCGTGCCGAGCCAGACATTGGGCAGGACGTCGCCGATGAGGGTGGCGACCAACTTGGCCATGCGTTGGGGACGCTTCGTGAGGATCTGATAGTTGTGATGCGGTGTGTCGCGCATAACCTGCCAGACGTCGCGAATGAACGCGTCGCTAACCCGTTCATGAAACAGGTCGCTCATCGAGTTTACAAATATCTTGCGGGACTTGCGCCAGCGGTGCGGAATCGAGAGCGCCTCACGGTCCTCACGCACGACACCATTCCAGACGGTGCGTTTTCCACTTCTGCGAGTCAGGTCGGCGTATTTCTGCACACCCATCGCCTCGAGGCGTTTGGCCATCTCCATGGCGTAGCAATGTGTGCAGCCGGTGGTTACGATTGAGCATCCCGCGACGGGATTCCAAGTGGCGTCCGTCCACTCGATCTGGGTTTCAGCCATCTTGTCCCCCGTGCCGTTTTTGTGTCGGCCAGCGCCTTAGGCAGTTCTCAGTCATCGGGCGCCGGCTTGCTTTCGACGGCGCGCTACGGTGCGAACTGGGGCACTCCTCTCGACGCCGACATCGCCGAGGCTGTGCAGCCGAAGCACAGGGCGCGCTGGAAGCTTCACCGTCAATTCGAGCTTCCCGCCGATCGCCTCGACATAACTGCGCAGCGTCGAGAGATACATATCCGCCTGCTTCTCGATCTTGGAGACCGAGGGCTGCTTGATGTTCAATGCGCTCGCGACGTCTTCCTGGGCTTTGCCGGCGATCTGGCGCAGCTCGCGGAGTCCTTCGACTTCCTGCCGGAGTTCGTCGTAGCGAGCCTCGATCTGCTCCTGCTGGTCGCGGGGCAGCGAAGCTATGACTTCATCCAGGCTCCGTCCCATAGGATCATCCCTTCTTTACGGATTTCAGGTTTTCCAGATGGTCGGAAAACCGGCTATCCGCCTTCGCGATAAGCTGCTTGTAGAAGCGCTTTTGGCTAACGCCCGACTTGTCGCCCGCGACGAGAAGGATAGCCTCTCGTTCGGGGTCAAACGCGAAGGCTACGCGCCATTCGCCGTCGGCGGCCGAGAAACGCATTTCCTTCATGTTGGTGTGTTTCGAGCCCTTGAGCGTATCGACATAGGGCCGACCCAGCTGCGGGCCGTATTCGGCGAGCAGCTTCGCGACGGCCAGCAATTCGGTCTGGACCCCGCGCTCGAAAGCCAGAAACTCCGCCTCGAAGGCATCATGCAGTCTGACCTCCCAGTTCATATAGCTTCTAAGCTATGTCGGGTCAAGGGCGAATGTGCCGGCATCAGTTACCACCCGCGACAACGCCGGCCTGGAGAAGAAGGTCTCCGATGCCGTCAGTGCCAATCCGGCAGCGGGCGATCACGCGATCGAATGAGACGACACGGCCGCTCTGGCCGCGCTCCGCCGTGGATGTGATCTCGCGATGTAGGGCTATGCGCTCAAGTGCCACCTTGGCCGCTGTGCCGCCGGCTTGGTGAAGCTCAGGCGCATCGAAATCGGCGAGGGGAACCTCTATCCACTCGTTGGGGTCGGCCGTCCTGCCGACGCACAGGCCGTCGCCGTCGCCAACGTATCGGACCGTGCCGAAGAACCGCACACCGGGTTGGGCTGGTGGAGGCGCTTTGCACGGATCTGCATAGGCAGGCGCGACCGAGCAGAAGAAGACAAGCATGCCGGCGAGAAGGAAAGACCGGCGGCTCACGCGGCAGCCTTCAACGCGCTGTTGCCCTTCTTCTTTTTCAGGAGCGCGCGGACGAACTTGTCCCAGCGCACCATGCCGGCGCGCTTCTCGGGCATGTAGTTCCAGCGATCATAGTTCTTGGAGCTGACGTCCTGCAGCGCGTGGTTCTGGAGGCGATCCCGAATCTCTTTCGGCACCCCCGCCTTGCCGGCGAGCGTCTTGAACGTCCGCCGCAGGTCGCGGTTGGTCGCGTAGGGGATGACGCCGCGGTCGCGCTGCCGCCAGACGAAGCTGTAGAGCGTGCCGTGGCTGACCGGCTTCGACGGATCCTTCGCCGAAGGAAAGTACCAGCCGAATTCGTTCGGCTTGATCGACTCGATAAGCTCGGCTGCAAGCGATGGGACCGGGACGGCGTGCGGTTGAAGGTTCTTGGTCTTTGACCAGTCGATGATCCGCTCGGCCGTGTCCCACTGATCGACATGAAGTCGCGCGATCTCCTCAACGCGCTGGCCGGTGAGCATGATGAGCTGCACGGCGCGCGGATATGAGGGGTGGACAGGAGTGTCGGGGCAATCGAGCCAGCGATAGAGCTGGACGAACTCATCCTCGCTGAGCCAGCGTGTGCCCTGGACCTTCGGCTCAGTCGGGATGTCTGAGGCCGGGTTGAAGGGAAGCCGGAAGCGGCGAGGAGATGTGTTCCGGTAATCGTTGTCCGACTTCATCCCCCAGCTAAAGGCAGCATGGATATAGGACCGGACATGATCAGCCATCGATCGAGCGCCGCGCTCATAGATCGGCCGGATCAGCTCCACGATTTCATCGGCCTCGATCTCGCGGGCGAGGCGATTGCGTCCGAGCGTGTCGGCAATCTTGTTGAGGCCTTTCTCCGTTTCCTTCCAGGAGGGCTTGCCGGCAGCTTTCAGCCCTGCAACGTAGCCTTCGAACAGATCCGCGACGGTCCCCGGCCGAGTGTCCGTCGCGATCTTGATACTGCGACCCTTCTGGATCACGTCAGCGAAGTCGCGTTTGAAAATTTCACGCGCTTGAGCGAGTGACATTGAGGGATACGAACCGAGTTTCTTCTTCGAGCGTTTCCCGTCTCGCCATTGCTGCGCCATCCAATCGGCCGTAACTCGCTTCGGCATGGGCTTGAGCACGAGCACCAGACGGCCAGTGCCGCGTCCTTCGCCGTCGGCGAGATTCTCCTGCTTTTGGCCCAGTTCGACACGCTTCAGTGCGTGCCGGATTGCGGTGTCGGTCAGGCTTGGCATGGCGTTTCTCCTGGTCCCCAACTGGGATCGGTCGAGGAGAAACGGGGATCGTTTGCTGGGATCGGAAAGCCGTTTTCAATCCCTCTAACCGCCCCCAACTTGCCATAACCGCCTCCTGTACGCAATGCGCAAAAATCCACTATTTGCTTGATGATTCAGCGGTATTGAGCGTGATCCAGCGTGACTTTAAAGGTTGTAGTGGGGTGGTTATGGGCCAGAATGAGCGCGCTCGCGCCGAGCTCCAGCGCGCGGCGCACCACCTCGCGGGGATAGACGGGCGTGTGATCGACCGTGCCGACGCCCTGCACCTCGTCGGCGATGAGAGCGTTGCGCTTGTCGAGAAAAAGGATGCGAAACTGCTCGCGCTCGGCGTAGGCCATGGCGGTGCGGCAGTAATCTGTCACGGCCGAAAAGGAGGAGAGAACCTTCCGCTTCTCGAGCGCGCCGCGGGCGAGGCGGCGCGCCGCCGCTTCCGCCACCTTCAGATCGACGATCGCGCCATCCGGCAATCCGGGGATCTCGCGCAGGCGCTCGGGACGCGCGGCGATCGCCTCGGCGAAGGAGCCGAAGCGCTCGACCAGCGCCTTGGCGAGCGGCTTCACGTCGCGTCGCGGAATGGCGCGAAAGAGCAGAAGCTCGAGAAGCTCGTAATCGGCGAGGGCCTGATCGCCGGCCTCCATGAAACGCTCGCGCAGGCGCTGGCGATGGCCGTGATAATGCGGGACCGGAGCTTCCTCCAGGCCCGCCACCGCCACATCCAGATCGCCGACGCCGCGCTTTTTCATGTGGCCGCGGGAGCGGCCGCCGGATTGTCCAGCCCCTGGGGCGAGAGGGTGAAGATTTCCGCGCCCGTCTCGGTCACGCCGATCGAATGCTCGAACTGCGCCGAAAGCGAGCGGTCCCGCGTCACCGCCGTCCAGCCGTCGGAGAGGATCTTCACCTGCGGCTTGCCCAGATTGATCATCGGCTCGATGGTGAAGAACATGCCGGGGCGAAGCTCGACGCCCTGTCCCTTCACGCCGTAGTGCAGGATGTTCGGCTCGTCGTGGAAGACGCGGCCGAGGCCGTGGCCGCAGAAATCACGAACGACCGAGCAGCGCTCGCTTTCGGCGTATTGCTGGATCGCAGCGCCGATGTCGCCCGTCGTCGCACCCGGCTTTACGGCTGCGATGCCCCGCATCAGCGATTCGAAGGTCACGTCGATGAGCCGCTGCGCCTTGCGGGGAATGTCGCCGACCCCGAACATGCGGCTCGCGTCGCCGTGCCATCCGTCGACGATGAAGGTCACATCGATATTGACAATGTCGCCGTCGCGCAGCGGCTTGTTATCAGGCACGCCATGGCAGACGACGTGATTGATCGAGGTGCAGATCGACTTGCGATAGCCCCTGTAGTCGAGCGGCGCCGGATAGGCCCCGTGCGCGAGGGCGAAATCGAAGACGAGATCGTCGAGCTGCTGGGTGGTCACGCCCGGCTTGACGTGGGGGAGGAGCATGTCGAGCGCCTCGGCGGTGAGCCGGCCCGCCTTGCGCATGCCTTCGAAATCCTCAGGCCCGTGCAGCTTGATGTGGCCGCTCTTGCGGCCGGCGGGGGCGAGATGGGATTCGATGAAGGTCATGCGGGCTCTTTTTTGAGAATGGGCGGAATTGATCGACAAGGTAGTGATTTCAACGGCCAAAGCAAGGACGCCGATCAAGCTTCGGCTCAGCCGGGCCGAGCGTGCGAGTCTCGGTCTCCAAGCCCGCCTGACGCCTAGCTTTTCTCTTTGGCTCCCACGACGGCGCCTTCTTTGCCGTTTTGCGAGGCTTGGCGTTTCGACCCGCCGTCGCCATAATCACGCCCTCCAGGGAGGCGCAGCGGATGATGGAAACCGGAACGGGCGAGGAGCCGGCGACGGCGGCGGTTCTCGTCATCGGCGATGAAATCCTGTCCGGCCGGACGCAGGACGTCAATACGCGTTACATCGCCAATTATCTGGCGCAAATCGGCGTCGATCTGCGCGAGGCGCGGGTCGCGCCCGACGTGGAGGAAGAGATCGTCGCGGCGGTGAACGCGCTTCGCGCCCGCTACGACTATGTCTTCACGACGGGCGGAATCGGGCCGACCCACGACGACATCACCGCCGACGCGATCGCCCGGGCCTTCGGCGTCGAGGCCGGGGAAGACCCCCGCGCCATCGCCATGCTGCGCGAGCGCTTCAGCGAGGAGGAGCTGAACCCGGCGCGCCGCCGCATGGCGAGAATCCCCAAGGGCGCCGAACTCATTCGCAACGCGGCGTCGAAGGCGCCCGGATTCTGGATCGGCAATGTGATCGTGATGGCGGGCGTGCCGATGATCATGCAGTCCATGATGGACACGGTCGGCCCGCAGCTGAGGGCGGGCGCGCGCGTGGTCGTCGAAACGATCGAAGCGGGGGCGATTCCCGAGGGAAGCTACGCCAAGGGCCTGGAAGAGATCGCCCATGCCCATGAGACCGTGAGCATCGGCTCCTATCCGAGCTTCACGGGGCAGGGCTTTCGCAATCAGATCGTGCTGCGCAGCCGGGACGCCGCCGGGCTCGCCGCCGCCACGAAAGCCGTGCGCGCGCTTCTCGACGAGCTCGCAGCCGCCCGCTAAGCCATGAGGAGCTCGAACATGCAGGCTCTGTCGGAAAAGACCTTTCCCGTCTCCTGGGACATGTTCCACAGGGACGCGCGCGCCCTTGCCTGGCGCCTGGCCTCCATCGGCGGTTTCTCCGCCATTGTCGCGGTCACCCGCGGCGGGCTGGTGCCGGCCGGAATCATCGCGCGAGAACTCGGCATTCGCGTCATCGAGACCATCTGCGTCGCGAGCTACCACGAGGAGACCGAGCGCGAGGCCATTCAGATCCTCAAGCCCTTGACCGAGACGATCCTGTTGCGGCCGAGCGAGGAAGTGCTCATCGTGGACGATCTCGTGGACACGGGCGCAACGGCGCGGGCGGTGCGGGAGATGCTGCCGCGGGCGCATTTCGCGACCGTCTACGCCAAGCCGCAGGGTCTGCCGGCGGTCGACACTTTCGTGACCGAAGTCTCGCAGGACACGTGGATTTATTTTCCCTGGGACACAGGCCTCTCCTTTCAGGCGCCCATTCGCAAGGCCGAGGATTTTCGCCAGAAAATCCGGCGCTGACTCGTCGTCCGGAAATCTGAGCTTGGCGCCCTTGCAGGGAGCGCCCTATAAGAGGCGCGTCGCGTTCGTGCGGGCGTGGCGAAACTGGTAGACGCAACGGACTTGAAGCAATTTGAGTGCTCCAGACGGGAAACCGCCGGAGTAGAACCGCTCAAAGTCGGGGAAACCTCGCAAGTGGCGATCCCGAGCCAAGCCCGCCGTTTGGGCGGGAAGGTGTAGAGACTAGACGGGCGGCGCCTAAGGCGCGAAGGCGCTAGGGCGAAGGGATAGTCCAGACCCCAAACCCGCATTCGCGGGGCGGCGAAAGCCGTGGCGGGTACGAAAATCCGTAGGGCCGCGAGGCCTGTGCCGGTTCGATTCCGGCCGCCCGCACCACGCCGGCCTTTTGCATAGAAAACGTCTTCCCCCTGCGCGTAACCAGACGCGCCCCTGGCTCCATCGGATTTTGTCGGCGTGGCTTCATGTCTTCCCGTCGCGCGGCGCCTAGCTCAGGCGGAGGCGGACCATCAACCGCACGGACGAGGACATGAACATGAAGAAGCTTATTCCCACGACGCTGCTCTTCGGCGCCGTGACAATGGCCGGCGTCGCCGCGAGCGTCTCGCCCGCCGCCGCCTTTCTGCACGAAAGCCATCATGGCGCGCATCACAGGGGATCGGGCTGTTTCGTCACCACCTCGGCGACGCACAACACCAAGGGCATCCGTCATTGGCGCAGCCCCTGTCCGCACCATGAGCGCAAGCACCTCAACCCTTATCATCCCGGCCACCACCGCCCGCATCATCCGCATCCGTCGCCGCATTGAGCGCCGCGCGCGTCGGTTCAGATCGATGTGGCCGGAATCGGCGCGGTCTTTGGCGACTTACGCCCGACAAGGCCGCGCGCCACGCCTTACCTTCCCGGTTGAGAGTCAGCTCCGGGAAGAGAGGCGAAGCGCAATGCTGATCGTCATTTACATTTGCGCCAACGCCATTGCGCGGGACCAGTGCAACGACGATACGGCGCGCGCCGTCATCAAGCGTCAGGTCGAAAGCGTGATGTGCGGCGTGCCGAGCCAGTATATGGCCCAGCTGACCGGCGAGGCCGGCGTGAAAGAAGGAGAATATGCGCGGGTTCGGTGCATCATGAGATGATCATTTCGGCGCAGGCGCGTCTCGCGTCGCCTCTCCGGCAAGGCGGCTGTGGCGTTTGCCGTATAAGAAATACACGGCCAGGCCGATCGCCAGCCAGACGATGAAGCGCTCCCAGGCGATAACAGGGAGCCGGGACAGCAGCCAGATCGAAAAGCCGACGCCGACGAGCGGCGTGAAGGGCACGAAGGGCGCGCGGAAGCTGCGCGTCGCATCGGGTCGGGCGCGTCGCAATACGATCACCGCCAGGCAGATCACGACAAAGGCGGAGAGCGTGCCGATGTTGACGAGTTCGGCGACCTCCTTGATCGGATAGAGCGCGGCGACGACCGCGGTGAGCGCGCCCGCGATGAGCGTCGGCCGGTGCGGCGTGCGGAAACGCGGATGCAGGACAGCGAACCATGCCGGCAGGAGCCCGTCGCGGCTCATGGCGAACCAGATGCGCGCACAGCCAAGAAGAAAGGCGAGCATGACGCTCGTGATGCCGGCGACGGCCGCGACCGAAACGATGAAGGCGACCCAGGACAAGCCGATCGAGGCGAAGGCGGTGACGACCGGCGCGGGATTGTCGAGCGTGTCGTAGCGGACGATTCCCGTGAGAACGAGCGCCATGGCGACGTAGAGCGTCAGCGATATGGCGAGCGAGAGCAGGACGGCGCGCGGCAGATCGCGTTGCGGATCGCGCGCCTCCTCGGCGGCCGTGGTGAGCGTGTCGTAACCGAAGACGGCGAAGAAAACGACCGCCGCGCCTTCGGTGACGCCCGAGAAGCCGAAAGGCATGAAGGGCCGCCAGTTTTCGAGGCGGACATAGGGCAGGCCGACGGCAATGACAAAGATCACGGCGGCGACCTTCAGAACGACCATGGCGGCGTTGAAACGCGCGCCCCATTCGATGCGCAGCGTCAACAACCCGGATACGCCGAGGGCGCCCAGCGCCGCGAGAAGGTCGATCACATGTCCTTCGCCTGTCCCCGGCGCCCCGGCGGCCCATGGGGGAAGCGGGACGCCGAGCTGTCCGAGCAGCGATTGCAGATAGGCCGACCAGCCGATCGACACCACGGCGACGACCAGCGCATATTCCAGCAGGAGATCCCATCCGATGATCCAGGCGGCGAGTTCGCCGAGCACGGCATAAGCGTAAGTATAGGCGCTACCCGCAACCGGAATGAGGCCGGCGAATTCGGCGTAGGATAGCGCCGCCGCGCCGCTCGCGACGCCTGCGATGAGAAAGGAGAGCGCGACAGCCGGGCCGGCCTGCGTCGCCGCGACCACGCCCGTCAGCACGAAAATGCCGACGCCGATCAGCCCGCCCAGTCCGATACTGGTGAGTTGCCAGACGCCGAGCACGCGGCGAAAGCCCGAGCCGCCGGTCTCAGATGCGAGCGCGTCGATGGATTTGACGCGACCGAGCTCACGAAGCCCCATGTGCCGTCCCCTTTTGCTTGGGCTTCACATAAGCAATTGCGTGGGCGCTGTCATGCGGGCAAAAAAAGAGCGGCGCTGCGGCCGCTCTTTCGGTGCGTTACGTGCTGTGCCAGTTACTTGCCGGCCGCTTCCAGATGCGTGAGCGCCTCTTCAGCGTGCTTCGTCGCGACATCGGCATGCTTCATCTTGCCGTGCTCGATCGCCTGATCGAGGTGGGTAATCCCCTCCTTGACATGCGGGTTCGCCTTCTCCTTCTCGGCGGCCTTGGCATGTTTCAAAGCCTCTTCGGCATGTGTGACGAGCACGTCCGCGTGACCCATTTTGCCATGCTCGATCGCCTGTTTCGTATGGGTGATCGCTTCGCCGAGATGGTCCTCGGCGGCGACCGCGAGGCGCGGCGCGAGGAACAGGCCGAGGCCAAGCGAAAGGGCGAGAGCGAAAACGCGACGGTTCATAGATAGTCTCCTCGAAATAGCGGTCCGCCGCTCCTTATATGGCGCGCCTGAACGCTGATTCCAGCCCTGTGGCCTATTGCCTGTCGGCGGCGAAAAGGGCGCAGCTTTCGCCGAATTCGTTGAGGCCGCCTTCGAGGTAGGAGGCGAGAAGCGGCACGCCCAGCAGATAGGCGGAGGTCAAGCCCTGTCGACGCGCCCGCGCCTCGCGCATCGCGTCGTCCCACTCGTCGGCGGAAAAGTCTCCCCGACCGATCCAGACGAGCGAAACGAGCTCCGCCTGCTCCTCTTCGTCCATATTGTCGATGAAGGAGGCGATTTCGGTGCGAACGGTGTCATAGGCTTCTTCGGTGAGAACGCTGACAAAGCGATCGTCCGTCGCATTGGAGGCGTCCGCGTCCATTCCCTCGTCCTCGCTTTCGAGCTCGCGGGCCTTCACAACGATGAAGCAGACCTTTTCCGTGTTGATCGTCGGCATGCTCGTTTCTCCCCAATACGGCCTTCGGCTTCGCCGTGGCTCTTGTCGGGCGCTACCCCTGTTTTCATATAAACACCGCGGACAAGTTGCGAAGGGTTCGCAGTGTTCGAGCGGGAGCGGCAAATGCGTGTCGGCACGCCAAAGGAAATCAAAAACAACGAATACCGCGTCGGACTGACGCCCTCTTCGGCCGCCGAATTGTCGCTGGCCGGGCACGAGACCCTGGTGGAAAGGGGCGCCGGGGAAGGCGCGGGAATTTCCGACGAGGACTATGTCGCGGCCGGCGCGTCGATCATCGAGAGCGCGGCCGAGCTTTTTGAAAGGGCGGAGCTGATCGTGAAGGTAAAGGAGCCGCAGCCGCAGGAAGTAAGAATGCTGCGACCCGGTCAGGCGCTTTTTACTTATCTTCATCTTGCCGCGGACGCCGCTTTGACTCGCGCGCTCATGGAAAGCCGCGCCCATTGCATCGCCTATGAGACGGTGACATCGCCAAACGGCGGTCTGCCGCTGCTGGCGCCCATGTCGGAGATCGCCGGTCGCCTGGCGCCGCAAATGGGCGCGCGCTTCCTCGAGCGGCAGGAAGGCGGCAGGGGCGTTTTGCTGTCCGGCGCCCCCGGCGTGCCCCCCGCCGATGTTCTCATTCTCGGGGCGGGTAGCGTCGGCGCGCAGGCGGCGGCGATCGCCATGGGAATGGGAGCAAATGTACTCGTTGCGGATCGCAATACCGACGCGCTGCGCCGCCTTTCCGCGACGCTCGGTCCGGCGGTGCGGACGATCTACTCGACAAGAATCTCCATTGCCGAATCCATCCGCCGCGCGGATGTCGTGATTTGTGCGGCGCTGACGCCTGGCGCTCGCGCGCCCATTCTCATCACCAGAGAGATGCTGAGAACAATGAAGCGCGGCTCGGTGATCGTCGACGTCGCCATTGATCAGGGCGGCTCATGCGAGACCTCGCGGCCGACGAGTCATTCCGAGCCGGTTTACGTCGTCGATGGCGTTCTCCACTATTGTGTGACGAACATGCCCGGCGTCGTGCCGCGCACATCGACTTTCGCACTCAATAACGCAACGTTGCCCTTTGTTCTGGCGCTCGCCAACAAAGGCTGGCGGAAGGCGTTGGAAGACGATCCGCATTTGCGCGCAGGTCTCGAGATCAGTGACGGGGTCGTCGTCTCGGCGCCGGTCGCGGCCGCGCATGGGCTCCCCTTCAACGCCTTCCTGTGACGTTAAACAAGGTTAATAAAGTGTTAAAGGTTGACATTTGACTGTCTTGAAAGAGAAACAACTATAAATCATTGGCGCGTTTACTATTACTATTAAGTTGACCCAAGCTATTCGGCGAATTTAACTGAGTCATCGGCCGATTCGAAGCGGCGCCGCAGTTTTACCCATCAGGAGGCAAAGCATGTTCATCATCGTCGACGAGCGGGACCTCGTAACGAGTGGATACGCCAGTCGATTTGGTCAGGAGGGCATCGCCTCGACCGGGTTCCGCCCCGGCCAGTTCCGCGATTGGGTCGCCTCCGCCGTGGAGGGCGACGTTCAGGCGATCGAGGCCTTCCTGATCGGCGAATGTCCCGAGCGTGAAGAGATCCCGCGTCTCATTCGCCGCCGCTCGCAGGCGCCCGTCATCGCGATGAATGACGCGCCGTCGCTGGAACAGACGCTCGGCCTCTTCAGTGCGGGCGTGGACGATGTCGTCCGCAAGCCGGTCCATGTGCGTGAAATACTCGCCCGTGTAAACGCTATTCGCCGCCGCGCCGAGGCGCGCCAGGACTGCGCGACCGTTGGCGGCATTCAGGTGTTCTTCAACGGCAGCGATCCCATCGTGAACGGTGAGGTTCTGTCGCTCCCGCGCCGTGAGAGGCGCATTCTGGAGTATCTCCTCGTCAACCGCGGCCGCAGACTTACAAAGTCCCAGATCTTCAATGCCGTTTATGGTCTCTTCGACGATGACGTGGAGGAAAATGTCATCGAGAGCCACATCAGCAAACTGCGCAAGAAATTACGTGCTCGACTCGGCTATGATCCGATCGACTCGCAGCGTTTCCTCGGTTATCTGCTCGTCGCGCCCCCGGCGACCGGGCCGCAGCGGGATGAATTGCGCGCCGCCGGCTGAGAGCCATCGGCGGTTTGGCTGAATGAGTTGATGGACAGCCCACCGGTCGCGGCGCCTATTACCGCCGAGCTTACACCAGTCGGAGTCTGCTTGGTTTACGCAAGCAGACGGGACCGCCCCGCCTGATCGTTGACATAGAGCCTAATCCCTCCGTGCTTCGATCCCTGAAAATACGGGATCCTCGGCGTGAGGGGCACGCTCACTGGCGTCAGAGCGCCAGATGGCCTGCTCCAGTTGAGGTCGAGCCGGTCTTGCCTTATCATCCGAAAGTCACCCGTACGTCCAGCTTCGCAGAACTAGGAAAGTCTATTGCTGTTGAAGATCTTGATCAGGGTAGGGCGTTGATTGCGGGCCAAAGTTTTTTAGGCATAATCACGATTGTTCTTGGATTTGGAGGTTCTTTCTAAACTCCCGTCCTGTGAAATTGGTTTCGCGTTCCAATCATGCGCATATGGGTGGCTCGCGATCTCGTCGAAGTGTTATACCGTCTGCGCAGCCGATAACCCCATCTTAAAGCCGCGGCGTCATCCTTCGCCTGTCGTTCGAGGCGAGGCAGACCATGGTTGCGTTCGCAAAAGTTCTCGCCGAGCTGGGAAACCATCAGGAAGAGACTGGCGCGTCGCCAGAGCCATCGCGCATGAGGTTGATCGAACCTTTTCTCCCCCGGCAATCCAATATCTCGGCGGCTCCGCAAGCCCATGCCGTCTATCAACGCCTCCAGGAAGAGTTGGCGCCACGCATTGAAGACGAGTTTCCAAAATTATTGATGGAAGCGCGTGATTCGGCGCCGCATCTTAGGGCGTTGAGACGGCGCTTCGCATGGCGTCTGCACCCGGACCGGGAAAAGATAGGCGCCGCTGTAGAGCCCATCTCCTTTTCGGAAGTGAATGCCGCGATCGACGCGGCTCTGGCCAACTGTTCCTTTAACGGCCCGCGCGAATAACGCCGCCTTCCGTTACAAGCGACCATTTATCCCCGTGCCGCTCCAACGCAACGACCGCACCGAGACCTGCGATCCGGCTGCCTCGGGAGACCCGCATGATCCGGCCTTGCGGCAGTCGCACCAGCGCGGAGTCGCTCGACCCCTCGAGCATTTGATAGCCGGCCGGCGCCAAGCTGGTTTCGCTTTTTCCAATCGAACCGACAGGCATGCCGTCGACGACGGTCATGAGCTTGTCGCGCTGACGAGAAGCCAGCTGCGTAGCAGGCTTCGAATAAATCGCGAGATGTTCAATTCCGCTGATTCGCGATCCGCCGTCGTTGCCGGACATCATGTAGCCGGCAAATACGATGCTGCCGGTTGCGAGTGAGAGGCCAACGAGTTTCAGTCCGAATTCCGAGAGATCGAATTGCGGCAACCAGTGCGCAGGCATGGCTCTTCCCGAAGAATGACTAACATGCCGAGCCTAAATTGATCTTTTTGCCTGAAACTGAACTCCCTCGTGACCAAGGTAAATAAGAAATTAAAAAGCGCAAGTCTCATGAAAGCTTGATCCGTTACCGTAGTCCTGTCCCAAAAAGAGAGGCTGCCTCATGAACCCCTTGACACAACTTGATCAGCTTCGCCGCCAGATGGCCGAAGAGCTGACACAGATTCCCCAATATCGCGCCTTGAAAGCGACGGAGCGCTTTATTGCAGATCTGTCATCTATCTACGAAGGACCTTCTGATACGCTCGCGATCAAGACCGACGAGCCAAACCGAAAAATCGCGCAGGCAATCGAAAATCATCTCAAGGGCGAATCGAGCCCGGCCTCGATCGTCAAGAACGGAAGCTATCTGCCGGTCCACCGAGTAGCCTGAAATGCCGTGCGCGCGGTCGAAGAGCCGCGCGCCCCCGTCATTGCTGCAGATCGTCACGGGGGACGAAGGCAAAACTCTTGACGAGCGTTTCCTTTATGACGTCGCGTCCGAGTCGCTTGTTGACATTGGTCGTTATACGGCTCGTCAAAACGGCGAGATCGGTCTTTTGTATTTGGGTAAAATCGATCTTGCTCTCCGCGTATATCAGGCGGAAGGCCTCGTCCATGAAATAGCCCTCCGGATCGAGGCCGGCTTCGTGTCCTCCATGAGCGTCGGTCTTTGGCGAGAGCATGCTGAACTCTGCTGCTATGTAACCTTTTAGTACGCCCTCAGAAATGATCGGCACCGTGATAGGCTTGACCTTATGCGTTTCGAGTTTCTCCTCATGCGGCGGCGTAGGCGCATTGTTGGCGCGCAGTCGCCAGGTAGCTCCGCCATAGGCGCCGCCGAGGGTGACGGCGCAGGCCCAGAGGCCAACTATTATCGTTTGCTTCATTTCAGCCTCGCCCACTGTGATCGAATTGAATACGTGCCGTCGGAGCCGCTCTCACGGATATGACGCACAATGAGATCGGTGATCTCCTGCGTCGCCTGCAAACGTCGTTCCAGGAGTTGAGCATTCTCCGTCAGGAGACTTTGCAGATCTCGCATGCGGTCCGTGGTGAGACTCTCAGCACGAGGCGCCGCCATTCGTGAAACCTGCATGAATTCGAGCAGAGCATGCAACTTGCGGCGGTTGAGGGCTTCAAAGTCGACACCCTTGCCCTCCTTCAGGACTCCGGTCTCAGCCTCGATGATTTCCTTGAGTCTGCCGATGCAGCGAAAAAACGCATCTCCGGAGAGGCCCTCGTTCTCGTCATCTGTTGGCTGGAGCTTCATGTCAATGCCTGTTATGCGCGCTTCGCCGAGACTGCGCTGTTTGGGTGTTCGAGGAGTTTTTGCAGGCCCATGACGTCAGCTCGTGCGAGCTGGGAGCTGATCTGATCCGCCATCATCGATCTCCAGATGTCGGCGCCTGCTTGCGCACCATAAACGCCGTCTCCTCTTGGCATCACATTTTCGAGCCAGCTTTGCAGAAGAAAAGCCTCGAATTTCTGTGTCGGGCTCAGAGTGTCTGACCGGGCGACATTTGGAACGCCGCTGTCGATTATCGTCGTTGGCGGTGTAGCCGAAGGGGGTGGGGGAGCGCGGGTGGCGACAACGAATGAATTACCGGTCCCCTGCGCCTTTTCTCCGCCGATTTCCTCGAGCCGTTTCATTGCGAGCCTGGACTTGCCCGGGTCAGCGGCGCGCGCCACATCGGAAACTATATCTGTTGCGGGAAAAATGGACATGCATTCCCTCCACGGCTCAGCGATATTAATACTCACGAGTTACGCTGCGCTGACGTCGACGCCCACTCTTTCATCTAGGAGAGGCGCTCCGCCGCCTTCTGCAATTTCCGGGTCAGCTTCACCCGCCGCCCATGATCGCGCGCGCTCTCCTGTGCCTCGAGCAGCGCCTTCTCAGCCTCGAAACGCTTTGCCGCGAGGTCGTCGATGTAAGCGAGAACGAGTGACGGTTCGCCCTGGGCCAGGGCCTCAAAAGCGGCTGCTTCTGCGGCGCGAAGCGCAAGCAGTTCCCCCTCCGCCGACGAAAGGCGCATTTTCTGCAAGCGCCAAAGCTTTTCGCCAATAGCCGCCGCCCGCTCGAGGCGTTTCTCGCGGTTTTTCATCTTCAGCCCTTTATCACCCAAGCGCCATAATAGGAGACAAAAGCCGAGAAGAAGTCCCAGCCAAAGACGAAAAAAGTCGAAACGCCCGCAAAAATTACAATTGGCCCTGAAACAAAGTAAATTTGCAGCTGAGGAGTCAGGCGGGCAAGGAGGCCAAGGGCAATATTCATGACGAGGGCAAAAAGCAGGAACGGACTTGATATCCGCAAAGCGAGCAAATGCGCCTGTGTCAGGATGCGGGCGACTTCGTCGAGAAAGGCGCCGGCGCTCGGTTCCGTGAACAAGGGCGTGGTGTCATACGAAAGAAAAATCGCGCGAACGAGTTCGAGATGCAAATCCGCGCAAAAGACGAGCATCAGGGCGCCAAGGGCGACGAATGATGATAGGCTCGGCGCTGGCTCCTGCTCTGTTATCACAGTCCCGAATATATTGCCGAGGCCAAACGACATCGAGACCGCTGTAGCGAGCGTTTCCAATGCGAAAAAGTAGTAACGCGCCAATAATCCGAGCGTCACGCCGACCCCGAGTTCGGCGAGGATCGTGATGAAAATCTGTTGTGGAGGCAGCGCAGCAAAAGCGGATTGCTGGCGTTCCATGAGCGGCGGCGCGATGGCGAGCGTTATCGCGCCTGCAATATAAAGGCGAAGCTGCACGGGAATGCGCTCGCTCGAAAAGCCCGGGGCTGTCATCAGACAGCCCCCGACCCGGCAGAAGAGGATGAAGAAAGGAAAAATAGGGTTGTCGAGAGGCATCAGGAAATCGACCCCACGGATTTAACGTGAACGCCGCCGCCGACTTCCATATGCGACAACACCGCCTGTGAAGGAAATGGCCGGCTGAGCAACAAGCGAACGTAGGGCCTCGCCTCGGGGGTCGTGAGAATGATGAAGGATTCGCCTCTCTCCATCCGCTCGCGGATCGCCGCCGACGCTTCAAGGGAGAATTTCTCTATATGCGCCGGATCGGCATCGAACCCGACGATTTCGACTTTCGCGTCGCGCTTCATTCGTTCATGAAAAAACAGATCCCATCGCGATCCGAGGCGCAGCACGTTCAGAACGCCTTCAACCGAGAGATCGCTGCATATTTGTGAGCCGAGGCGCACGCGAACATGCTCGACGATCGCTTCCGCGCGTCTTGCGAAGGGAGCCGCTTCTGCGACTGCTTCGAGTATGAGTTCGAGATTGCGAATTGAGACGCGCTCGGCGAGTAGGAGTTTGAAGACGCCCTGTAGAGTCGATTGTGTGATGAGACTCGGCGATATATCGTCAATGAGCTTGCGATAATCGGGCTCCAGGCGATCAATCAGAATTCGCATGTCTTTATAAGTCAGCAACTGGGCCAGATTGCTGCGCAGGGTTTCGGAAAGATGCGTGAGCAAGGCGGAGACTGGGTCGATCGGCGTGAAACCGAGCCGCCTCGCTTCTTCCGTCATCGCGTCCGGAATCCAGATAGCGCGCATGCCGAAGGCGGGGTCGGTGGTTTCTTCCCCGGCGAGGTCGGGGAGGGGTCCGTCGCCCAAAATGACAAGCTGTCGCTTGAGCTGCAACTCGCTTGTGGCAACGAGCGCACCCTGTATTCTGATTTGATAGCGTTTCGGCCCGACATCGAGATCATCCGCCAGTTTGATGTCGGGAAAGACAAAGCCGTAGTCGCGAGCAAAATTGCGGCGCATGCGCAAAACACGCTGTCCGAGTTCGCCCTGATGGGGCAGGAGCCCCGCCCAAAGCTGTTTGCCGAGCAGAAGTTCGACCGGCTGGATGCGCAACAGTTCCCGCGCGGAGTCCCTGGACTCCTGTTTGGCCTGGCGTTCAACGGCGCGTTCGGTTTCATCCTGGAGCAGGCGCGCCTTTTCGGCCTGCTTCGGGATGACATAGGCGACGAAGGCCATGACGCCGCCAAGAGCGCCGAAGGGAGCAAGCGGAAGGCCGGGGATGAGCGCAAGGATGAACATCAACAAGGCCGCGACGAAGAGCGCCCGTGGATACATGCCGAGCTGGCGGAGGATGTTTTGCTCGGCTGATCCTCTCGTGCCGCCTTTCGAGACCAGAAGACCGGCAGAGAGGGATACGATCAGCGCTGGAATTTGTGAAACGAGTCCGTCGCCGACCGAGAGCTTTGTGTAGACATCAGCCGCCGAGGCCAAGGTCATGCCGTGACGGGTGACGCCGATGATGATTCCGCCGAATATATTGACCGCGAGGATGATAAGGCCCGCGATGGCGTCGCCGCGAACGAATTTCGAGGCGCCATCCATTGATCCGAAGAAAGCGCTTTCTTCCTCGAGTTCGCGTCTGCGAGCTTGCGCTTCACGCTCATCGATAAGGCCGGCGGAAAGATCAGCGTCGATCGCCATCTGTTTGCCGGGGATGGCGTCGAGCGTGAAGCGGGCGCCAACCTCCGCAATGCGGGTGGCGCCTTTGGTGATCACGAGGAAATTTACCGTTACGATGATCGAGAAAACGGTGAGGCCGATGACGAAGTCGCCGCTCATCACCAGTTTGGAGAATCCACTGATGATATAGCCCGCGGCAGTGGATCCCTCGGATCCATGCGACAGTATCAGCCTCGTGGTCGCGATATTGAGTGAAAGGCGCAATATCGTCGCCACCAGAAGAACCGTTGGGAAAGACGAGAAATCGAGTGGCTTCTGAATCCAGAGCGCCACCATAAGGATGAGAACAGAGAGGCCGATCGAGAAAGCAAGGCCGGCGTCGAGCAAAAACGCGGGAATTGGAAGGAAGAAGATGCACAGGATGAAGATGATCGACAGGGCGAAGCCGATGTCTTTCGAGCTCCCCTCCACTCCGAGTTTCGGCCTGCTGGCGGCGATGAGATCCGACATGTTATGCGCTCC
Source organism: Methylocystis sp. IM3 (assembly GCF_038070105.1). Lineage (NCBI taxonomy): Bacteria > Pseudomonadati > Pseudomonadota > Alphaproteobacteria > Hyphomicrobiales > Methylocystaceae > Methylocystis > Methylocystis sp. IM3. The sequence continues at coordinate 1,055,424 of NZ_JBBPBZ010000002.1, forward strand.
ATCGCGCGAGGCTCAGTAGCCTTTTTCGATCTTCGAATAGGCGAACTGTGCGAGCATATTGATTTGCGACCCGATGAGTGGGGCCGCTAGTCCAAGAACGGCGATCATCGCTACGATCTTGGGGACGAAGGTGAGAGTCATTTCCTGCACCTGCGTCAGAGCTTGAAGAAGCGCGACAGCGATCCCGACAGCCATGGCGGCCCCCACGAGAGGGCCGGAGACCATCAGTATCGTCGTTATCGTGCGGTGGATGATCTCGAGAGCATCTGCTTCGTTCATCGTCTAGGCGATCGAAACGCCTAGGCCAAGCTGCAGCTGGCCGCCGTCAGTGAGCTTGACGATCAAGCCGGTTTCCGAGAGCGTCACAGAAGCAACCTTGCCTGTCACCGAGCCATCGGCAGCGGTGACTGTGCGCCCGATAAGGGCGGCTCCCTGAGAGAACGAACCCTGCTGGTTCAACGCAGCGAGGAGGTCGTTGGTTCGGACCGCCTGCTCCAGCGAGGAAAACGTCGCAAGTTGAGTGACGGTCTGCGTCGGATCGACCGGCTTGGTGGGATCCTGGTTCTTGAGCTCAGTCACGAGTAACTGAAGATAGGTATTGTAATCGCCGGACGCTTTGGTAGCGGCCTTGTTGAGCGTAGAGCCTGTCGCGGCCGTTGCAGATTGGACGGGGGAGATGGTCATTGATCGCTCCTTCAGGCAACCTCGCGTGCCGCGTCGGTTTCGACCAGCGCAAGAAGTTCTGCTTCGAGTGGGAAGAGGGACCGTACGACTTTCAAAGCGTCGAACATCCTCTTGTCTTCGATATTGCGCACAGCGGCGCGCAAGCCCTCCATGATGCGCGGGTCGAGCGGTTCGCTGCTGAGCGACACGAACATTTCACGGCAAAGTTGAAGCGGAGCTTCGCAATCGTTGGGCGACATCAGCATAGCCTGGATGATGAAGTAGAGGCGTTTGAGGGGCGTGTTGGCGCTGTCTGCCTGCATCACATGATTTTCAAGGAGGAACGTCACGTCATTGAGGAGCTCCAGGCAGACCTTTCGATCGACTTTGAGAACTGCGCCATTGATGAAGATTCGTTCGCCGCGGCGGAGAGAAATGTTCATGTCAGGCCAGCCCGTCGGCGATCAGCTTGTTGATGTCGATGAGACCGTCGAAATTCGCCGACTGGCCACGATCTATCAGGTCGCTTTCCTTTCGTACCCATATTCCGATCGAGATGAGGGAGGCGCGAAGCTCCTCTGGGAGCCCGTTTTCCTCATTGGAGAGATCCGCGATGAAGATCGACCAAAGTCGGCGCACGAAGTCGGTCGCCTCGAAAGCTTCGGGCGTGAGCGGTCCCCGGGACTTCGCAATGGCGAGTTTGGAGACGGCTCTCTCAAGCGCATCTTTTTCACGAGCCCTGCAAATATTCGAGGAGTCGCTTGCGATTTCTGCGTAGCGTTGATGATACATCCGGCGCGATCTCACAGATATTTGGTCAGGCTGAGCTGGCTGATCCTGGCGGTGAGGGTGTAGGCGGTTTCAATGCGCGTCATTAATTCATTGACTCTCGCGCCGGCTTCCGTGGGGTCGATCGATTCGAGCTCACTCAATTGAGTGTCCAAACCATCTTTCTGGATAGACATGACGTCGCTTGCGTTTTTCACCGAGTTCTGCATGACGCCGACGCGGGCCTGGATGTTTGTCAGCATGCCGACGCCGATGTCCAGCGTGTCCATCGCCGCCTTCAAAAGAACAGCGTAGGAGTCCCTATTCAATCGCTCGGCGCCGAGATCGGTCAACATGGCGTATGCAGATGCAATCTTCGGTAGGGCTGGCTCATTCGCGCTCACTGAGGCGTCCATGGTCACCGAGAGGCTGACCTGGGCGCGCAGCACGCTGTCCGAAGCGCTCGACCAGTCGCTCTTCCAGCCTGCATCTGAAAAGAGCTGTGCAAAGGCGCCTGTAAGAAATCCCTGCATCTGAGTCGGCGAGATCGATGAGACCGCGGAATTGGACTGCGTGAAGCCGAAAGCCGTCTCATATGCCGCGTCCAGGGCAAGTTTGTTCGGTTGGCTGGGCTTGGCGAAATAATCGGCGATCGGCTCCTGCATGATGCTAATTCCACCAAAGAGAAATCCATCTGCATTCGAGCTGTTGAGTTTGGCCATCAATGTCGCGAGGGCTTGGTCGGCTTGCTTGATGATCGCTGTCGGCTCACCGCCGTCGGTTTGCGCCGACATCAAAGTCGCGCGCATGTTTTGCGCGTCGGCGCGCAGGGCGGAAAGTGCGACCTGGGTCGTGTCGAGGCGTGTTGCGACGACCTGGTTGGAGGCGAGTGTCGCATCAATCGTGTCGCGAAGGCCTGCGACCGAGAAACACTGGCTGGCGCGCACGCCCAACGCCGTGCCGAGATCGGCGATAGAGACATCCTTCGGCATTTGAGGGCATCCGCGACAGCCTCACAAAACCTTGCAAATCATAGATGGAAGCGATAGCGCCTCTCCTTCTTCGTCCTTGCTCATTCTCCCCAATGCGCCTAAAAACTGTGGGGGAAACTGTGGGGGATTTGCGTGGCCAAGCAGCTCAAAGAGAAGCTCAGCGACCGCAAGGTTAGGACCGCCGGGCCGGGCCGACACGGGGACGGTAAGGGGCTTTGGCTCAACGTCTCGCCCACCGGCTCGCGCACCTGGGAATTTCGCTTCCAGATCGCCAACCGCAGCCGCACGATGTTTCTGGGGAACCTCGATAGCGTGTCCCTTGCTCAGGCGCGAGACATTGCAGAAGACGCGCGCCGCCTAGTGAAGCGCAAGATCGACCCCATTGAGCAGCGCAAGGCAGAGCAGGCCGCACAGATCGCGGTCAATGCCAGAGAGAAAGGTGCGCCGACGTTTGGAGAAGCGGCCGTAGAATTCATCCAGCGCCGCCGAGATGGCTGGAGTCAAGGCAGCCTTAGAGAATGGGTCCGGACCATCCGCGACTATTGCCAGCCCATAGCCGACAAGCCGACAAACAAGATCGACGCGGCCGATATCTACGCAATCCTAGACCCGCTGTGGCATTCGAAGAACGAGACCGCAATCCGGCTGCGTCATCGCATCGAGAAAATCCTGAGCGCGGCGCGATAAAGCGACAGCCGCAATCATTTCTTTGACGCCAATTGGGTCAATCCTGCCCGCTGGCGCGACCATCTCGCGAACCATTACGGCCCGCCTCCAAAAGGCGAGCAGAAACGCCACCCGGCCATGCCCTATGAGGAAATATCGGCCTTTATCCAGCGGCTACGCGAGCGGGATTCAGTCCTTTCGCTCTGTCAGGAATTCTTGATCCTGACATGCGTGCGCACGGAGGAGGGCAGGGGGGCCAGGTGGGAGGAATTCGACATCGCCGGCCGGCTGTGGACGATCCCTGCCGCCCGCATGAAGGATAAAAGCAGATCGCACCGCGTCCCGCTCTGTGATCGGGCCTTGGCGATCCTGGAGGAGATGCGCGCCCGCAGCGACGGCAGACCGTTCGTCTTCGCCGGCGTCGCGCCAGGAATGCCCGTGGGCGCATCGAGCCTGCGTTGGCAGCTCAGGTATATGGCCGTCACCAACGCCTCGCCCCATGGCTTCCGGAGCAGCTTCAAGGTGTGGGCCACCGAGGTTGCCCGCATCCAGGATGACGTGTCCGAAGCTTGCCTGGCCCACCAGGTCGGAACCGCCGTTCAACGAGCCTACCAGCGATCGGACATGCTCGACCGCCGGCGAGAGGCCCTCGACGCCTGGGCCGCATATCTCGACCGGACGCCAGGAGAGAACGTCATCCCCATGCGCAGGGCGTAGCAAGCACACACACCATCACAGGACACACAACAAACAACGCAGCAACAGCCCTACTGCCAAAGCTGCCAAAAGTCGTCTCGACGGAGAAAAACACACACCGGCACTACTGTTAAAGCTGCCAGAAGCCTTCGTGTCTCCATCCGCAGGGCATGCAATTTTGAAAAGCACATACCCGACGAGCTGCCAAAGCTGCCAAAAGGTAGCCTCCCAGCCACCGGATTAAGACGCTGCTTGAAGTGCGCTCGCGCCCTCGATCCGGCTGGCGGAAATGTCCGGCGGGCTTGCTTGCTCCCGTGAGGCACCACCTCTGCCACTCTCGCCCGTCCATCCACCCACGGACCCGCTGGAACAACAGCCAGCCAGGCGAGTTTCCGGCACGTTGGGGGAAAGGTTATTTCAATGCTTCTTCACCCGGCCTTGTGCCGGGCTTTTTGATTGATGGGCAGCTAGTGGAACATCCGCTTGGTCGATTGGTTCTACCGGCGCGACGCGTAGCCCCTGGCTTGTCCCGGAGCCACTCCCCAGTGTCCCTGGCGGGCTATGCGTCGCACCCCCGGAACATTGTTTCCTGTCTGCGAGTTGCTCCCATATCCCCCTCCCAGGGGGCTCTTCTCCTTGGCCCGGCTCGCGTCGGGCCTTTTTTGCGGAAGGCGAGCGCTTGGCGCGCAATGCGGAACAGAGGGGCTGCCGGCGGGTTTCCGCGCGGGGCGCATGGAGGATCGACCGTGTCCCGGAAGTGCCTGACGATCACCGCCGCTGCAGCGGTTTTGGCAACCAGCTTCTCCGTCTCGGCGCAGCCTGTCGATCAATGGTATATCGTGCAGGACCCACAAACGAAGCTGTGTGCCGTAGTTGACCAAAGGCCCATGACTGAAGACCTGATTGTGGTCTCGCCACACGGCTATCCGAGCCGAGTTGACGCCGAGGCTGGCATGAAGACCGTGACCGTCTGCGAGACCCGCTGACGGAACAACCTCCGGCCTTAGCGGGTTCTAGAGCAAACCAGCGTCAGCAACTGGTTCCTTCGTCTGTCAAAATCGACCCGGCGCCCGTCGCCGGGTTTTTTTGGGTCTGCATAAATAGGTCAGCAATGTTGACCTATTTCTGATTGTGCGCTTACTCTGCGGCCATGCTTACGCGCGCGTCGCAATAGACCGGAGCGACAATCCCTTGGCCGACACCGCCGACACGACGCAGAAGGCCCACTCGAACCGCCTGGCGCGCCTCGGGCATCACCTGTCCGCTGCGAAGCGAAAGCCCATCGTCGAGTTAAACGCTAAGGTGAAGCTTCTTATCGAATACATGGCGACGGGCTGTCCGCATCCGTGGGTGAGCCAGATCACCCGCGCCAGCCCGACCGAGTTGGAGCCCGACCGCCGCCGGCCGCTGGAGCCTGGCGAGCCGATGAAGCTGGACGAGGCGGCCGACCTGCTGCGCATCCGTCGCCGGCGCGCTCGCGAAATCATGCAGAGCCCCGCCGCGCAAAAGGAGCTCGCCCGTCAGCTCCAGGGATTACGCTCTGGCATGAAGGCCCGCGCCATGGCCGTCTTGGGCGCGATCCTGGAGGACGAGGGCGACGGTTCGGCGGCGACGAAGAATGTCCGCGTGAAATGCGCGAACGCGATCCTTGGCGAGGAACAGCGCAACGGCGGGGTCACCGTGAACGTCAACAACGGCCCGGTTCTACAGGCGGGCATCGTCGTAAGACTTCCCAACAGCGTCGCCAGCCCCCCGCTCGAACGCAACGAGCCAGGCCAATCGCGCATTGAGACAGACCGGTTTTCGACACAACGCGCGCTCCCCGTCATCGACGCAACTCCGATCCACGCCGACGCCGACGAGGGCGAGCAATGACGGCCATTCAGTTTCTCGTCTATCTCACAGTTAGCGTCGCCATGCGCATCGAGCGCGCGATTGCTTTGCTGACGGAGCGCGACAGCCAATGACAGATCACCCGCGCTTCTTCGCCCAGGAACTTGCCGCCGACGCCGAGCGGGATTTCGGCGCGCTCGAACGCCGCAAGGCGGAAGTGGACACCCGCTTGGCGAAACTCAGCGCCGCAGATCAGCAGCAGTTCCGCGAGGAATTGACGAGGCTCTTGAAGCGCAATCAGATCGCGGGGGCGAAGCCATCGTTCCGCCGCTCGTGGAGCAACGGGAAGTAGGAGAACGCAATGAAAAGCCCAACGCAAAAAATTCTGGCCAACAAGCCAACGCCTTACACCGTCACGCGCGGAAAGACCGGCGCGCTGCTCGATAAAACTTCGACCGTTGGAAACATGCCGGCGCGGGCGCCCAGCCCCCAGGCGCTCAAGGAAATCCGCGACGGCCGGAATTTCGCTCCGAATAAAGGCGCATGAACATGGCCGTCATCGACGCAACACTCCGCTCGCCGGCCGGCTTCCTAGACGCGATCGAGGCCAAAGCCGACCGGCTCGGTTTCGATCACGTCACGCTGCTACAGCGCGCCGGCGTCACCGCCGAGGAATATGCCGCCCTGGACGCCGCTCTTTCCGCCGCAGATGGTGAGACCTGGCGCCGACTTGCGAACGCTGTGAAAAGCCAGCCGGCGCTCTGCGATCAGACAAGCCAGGTTCTCGAAGCCCCGGACGGTCGCGCGACGGCAGATAGTTATGGCGGCCATTGGCAATCACACCATGGCGACATTGGCTGATGACCGACGACGACGCGCCCAAGCAGATCGACACGCCCGCCAGCTCGTGGGCGCCGTGCGAGCGCGTTGTCCCGCTGCATTCGGTTCCGCCCCCAACCGCTGATGAAATCTGGCGACGGCATCTTGAGGACAATCTTCGTCGCCGCGACGAGAAACCAAAACCGCCGCCGAGGGCGCGCGGCATCCAACGAAGAGTTTGAACGGAGAAGAAACATGGCTGGCGAACGCGGATTTCTGCAAACTGCATTTGGAGAGACGAAGGTTTTTGCATCGACAAATTCTCCGCTCGGCATTCTTCGCGCGATCCAGAAGACGGCGGAATATCACGGCTCGAAGCTTAACGAGAGTGACATTGCCGCGCTCGAAGAGCAGTTCGCGCACATCGACGAAAAGCTCTTTCGGCGCGTGCTGAACTCGATCGAGTTTCTTCCATTGCAGCTCTTGCTTATCGAGGCAATGGAACGCGTTCCGACCGGCAGCACCATGCAGCCGCGCGATGTTGGAACCCAGTTCGGTAACGCGGCGTAATGACGAGGGCGGCGCGATGCGGGTTTTACTTATCACCATTGATCCGCCGCGCGCCGGCATCGCGGACTTGCACGCGGTGTTGCTGTGCCATCCGAGCATTCTCGATTGCATGAGCGAGCAGGTTTACACCTACATCGCGAAGACGGAGGACAGCATGTCGGCAGACGAGCTTGGCGACTTGATCGCTGTAACGCTCCCCTCCGTTCCGTTCATCGTGGCGATGCTTCACCCGCAACGCTTCGCCGGATATTTCTCGCACGCGATGCGGCAATGGCTGGAGGCTCCCCCGCCGCCCCTCCGGCACGAGGGACACCAGCCAGACCTTGCGTCGATCGGCCGGCTCCCGCCTACCGACATCCTCGAATACAGCGCGCAGCAGGCTCGCCTTGCCGCGCTCATCGCCGCGCCCGTTGAAGGGGAGGGCTGAACATGGGCATCGCGACCGCCTTATCACTCGGCGCCACGGGGCTCGCTGCATTCGGCTCCTACGAGCAGCGCCGTACCGCCGCATCGAACATGCGCCAGCAGGGCAAAGACACGGCAATCTCGCGCTTCTATGACAGCCAGCAAGCCGCGCTCGCCGCTCAAGTTGGCGAGCTTCGCGCGACGCAGACCGGTCTTTACATGAGACGCCAGCAAGAAGGCGTTATGGCGAACATCGACGCTGTCAGCGCATTGAGCGGCGCGGCAGACGATAGCCCAAGCACATGGGCAGTTCGCAATCGTTACCAGAACCTGAGTGATGAGGCGCGCGTCAACGCGACAACCAACATACGTCTCGATGCGCAAGCGAAGAGAAACGCCGCGATGTTGTATCAGCTCTCCGGCATGAGAGCGATGAGCTTGGCCGATCAGAACGCAAACAATCTGGAAATGAATGGGCTGTTGTCGGCGGGCGGCGGACTCTTAAAGGCGCTGAACGGGATGTTCGCGCAGCCCGATCCGTACGCGCGTTATTGACGATCGGCGCGGCGGCGCGCGGCAAAGTGTAAAAAATCTACTCCAAAGCATCGCGCTCTGCCCGTCGAAGAGGCCGAATTTATTCACGCCACGCACGCATCGCATTGAATGAACTTGTGAAAGTAGGGTGTAAAAATACTACAGACCAGCGTAGATTTTCTACTGCAAAAACAGAGGCTTGCGCTGTTTACAAGCGGGCCGATTAGTGCATATTTATTGCTGTGGCCGATTTGTAATAGGCCGCGCAGAAGTTATTTAGCCGAGGGATTTTTCAAATGGTCAGCAAAAAGCTGCAACGCGCGATCAACAAGCAGCGCAAAGCCTTCGACGGCTTTTTCAACCACCCCGACATCGACTGTTTGCCGCACGATCAGGCGTATAGGCTTTCGGTGGCGGAAGAATGCGCCGCTCGGAAGATTGCGACTATGGAAATGAAGAGCGATGCGGAGTTTCTTCACGCGCTTCGATACCTGACGCTTCGTGCGCGCAAGATTTGGGGCGACCCGGACAATGGCTTTGACCTCAGCGATGTAGCTGTGCTGATCGAGCAATATCTCGGACTTTCCGACGAAGAGGCCGAAAAGGTTTTTGGCGATGCGGGAGAGGCTGCGCCGGGCGCGGCGCAGATCGCCGCCTGAGATAGAAAAGGCCGGCCCTTATCACGGGGCCGGCCAGCTCCTCGGTCGCCGCCGGAAGAGAGGGGGCGCGGCAAAGCCCCCATGTGCCGATAAGAGCCCATCGCGCCGGATCAGGCAGCGCACCCGCCAGGCTCGGCGGATTTTTCACTGGCGCGTCTGCTTGCCAACAGCTAGGCTTGAGATTAGTTGACGGCGAAAGTAGGGGTTGGGGGTGACGGAAGCCGATAGACCAAAGAGCCTGCGGGGGTTCGCTTCGATGAGCCCCGAGCGCCGGAGTGAGATTGCCCGGATGGGCGGGAAGAGCGTTCCGGCAGCTAAGCGCGCCTATTCCCAGGATACGGAGTTAGCTGTGGCGGCTGGTCGCAAGGGAGGGTTGTCCGTCAATCCGGCCAAGAGGGCGTTCGCGAGAGACCCTGAGCTTGCTTCCAAGGCGGGAGCTAAAGGCGGCCATGCTTCGCGTGGCGGTGGGCGGCCGAAGGAGCCCTAATATCAGGATGGGTTACTTAGCCTGAACCCCCGGGACCCCTTTAGGGCTGGCGCAGCAAGAATTGCGCTTACCGGTTAGCCCAAGAACCTTACGCAGAACGCGCGCTTTCTTTCCACAGATTAGAAGTTTCCCGTTGTCGTGAATGTGCACGACGGGACCGCCATCCGCGCGAATGCGCCAACCGCGGCTAGTATCATCGCGGCTCATTTCTACCTCGAAAAGCCCCATGGCTCGGAGCTGTTCGAAAATGGCTTCGGCGCTCAGCGGCTCGGTCACTGCGCCTTCGGCTTCCGAAGCCGCGCACTCAGTCCAAGGCCGTTTATCTTCTTGAGCACCAGTGGGGACGCCCTGAAGGTAACGACACGGCGCGAGGTGATCTTCGCTTCAACGCCTGTCCTCGGGTTCCTGCTCAATCTCTCGCGCTTGGCGCGAACCTTGAAATTGCCGAAGGCTCGGAGGCTGACGGTCTCGCCGCGCACCAGGGCCTCGCTAATTTCCTCCAGAGTAGCGTCAACGATATTGCGCGCATCGTCCCGCGAGATGGACGGGACAGCCCTGTGGGTGGCCTCTCGCAAATCGAGGCGCGTCAGTGTGCCTTCCGGCACGTTCTCTCCGGCCATCATTTTTCCCCCACCCTAGCCTTCGTTAGCCCTGCGCCCCTCCCGCCTGCCATCCGTACTTTCCACAGGTTGAGTGGCAAGTGGCTGCTCTGCAAAGCTTTCCCGCGCGCCGAAGCTTCCTGCATACGCCGCGCCGCCTGTGAATGCAGGCGGCGGCTAGAATGGTCTGCGTCCCCGACGAGAGGAAGCGGGACCGAGGACTTTGCCCATTAGCTCCAATGCGTCCTCGGCGATTTCCTCAGGATCATCTTGCCCGTTGCATGCTCCGGTGACAGCAAGCACAGCGCGCACCAACGCGGCTTGGTCGAGGTTAATCCCGCGATCAGCGGCCATTCGAGTTGCGGCGTCGATGGCCGCGTCGATCAAATCTTGATTCATACCGGCTCCTTCAGGCTGGCTCTCTCGAATAGCCTTGGACCTATTCATCATTCTCAGCGTTGAGATCCTCGAGCGGGATCGTCCGGGCCGCATTGTCCTGCCTGACCTTTTTTAAACGCACGCCAGGCCCTTCTCCGTTTTCTTCCACGAAGATGACGCCCGCCGCTTCCAGGGCCGAGCGGATGGCCGCCGTCGCGTGACCTGGCCCTGTCGCATCGGTTTCCGCGCGCGTCACCGTATTGCGATGAACCCCGGCGCGCTCCGCTAGGTCGCGGACTGTCCAATTCAGCAGTGCCCGTGCGGCCCTGATTTGTGCGCTTGTCACCATGAAGCCGCTCTGTTATTGTGCGTGTGTCACCATAAGGTGACAATAGCACAGCGCCTACCGAAACCAAAGCGAAACCGCCGCCGGGGAGGCCCTTTCCGGTGAACGCCCGAGGTTCGCCCAATGGACTGGAAAACCGCCGTCACCCTTCTCGCCGCCGCGCCCTTCCAGGTGCTGGCAATCGCCTTTTTCGCGTTCGAGACGGCCGCGATTTTCGGGGCCCTCACAGCGCGGCCGAGCGCCGCCGCCTGTGGACAAGCCAAGAGAGGCGAGCCAGCACCTCCGGCCGCGTGACAGATTACCGAACGCGCGTGAGCTAGCCCGGCCAGGCGAAAGCGAGAAAGCCCTCTCGTTGCTCATGCGCTCCCAAAGGGCGCTCGCGAGGGCTCGCGATATGACGAACAAGGCAGAAAAAAAATATGCGGGCGAGCTCGCCGAGCCCGTCGTCGTCCATATGCCTGCCACGGAGCAGGATATTTTCGACGCCTTGGGAGAATGCGACGCAAAGCTCCCCGCGCTAGCTAGCCATTACGGAATCGATTTGTCTGAGCTCCGTGGCCCGCTATTGCTCTGCCTGGCGTTGGCACGCGCGCATGTTCCAGGATTTCAGATCGAGCTGCGCCAGCCGATCGGGCGCCCGAAGAAGCCGGCTGCGCTCGACATCCAGATGCTTCTACTCCTGGAAGGCGCAGCCGAGAAATACGGCGAGCGCGGAGCGAAAGCCAGGCTTGCGCGGGAACTCGCAGACCACGAAGAGCGCGCCTTAGCCAAGCGTGAAGGCCGGAGGCCAACGAAAGCCAACGCGCAAAAGATAGCGCGCACGATCCAAAATGACCTTTCGCGACTCGATAAGGGAGCAAGCCGACTCCTCGCACGCATTATTCTTGACGGGATAGAAGCCGGCAAAAGCTTGGAGCAGATCACTGAGGAAGCGCCCGAGATCATCGCCCGGCTTTCTCACGAAAAGTCACCAGAAAAATAGGGGGCTTTATCTGTGAGACGACGCTGGCTCATCCTCGCCGTGCTTCGCAATTCTTCGAGGTTTTCAGCAGATGGCGCGTCCCGAAATCACCGGCAAGAAACAGCGCGGCCCCGAGCCGTTCAGCATCGAGGAGAGGCTCGACTACGGAAGCTTTTCGGTCCGTGAGGCGCAGTCGCTCGCGGGCGTTTCGAATACGAAATTCTACAACGACGTGAAGAAGGGGCTCGTCCAAATCATCAAGAGGGGCAGCGCCTCCTCGGTCCCGGGCCCGAGCCTCAAGCGCTACATGGGCTTGGCCCAGGTCGCCGCCGCTTAGTCATAAAAAACGCCGGAGCGGCTTAGCGGGCCACGTCCGGCGCAAACTTCATTCAGGCAGACGAATGAATATCCAGATTTCCCCAACCTGTCCAGCGCACCGCGGGCCTTCGAACGACATCGAAGCAGAGCGCAGCGCATGGCTCGCGAGTCTCGCCGAAAGAGCCTGCCGCATCCAGTGCGATGGAGCCACGTTAGAGCGCGCGATCCGTGCAGGTGATCCTGACGCGATCCAGAGGCGCGCCGAGAACGTTTTCGCGTCAGTAGAGGGCATTAAGGACGCGTTCAACGCGGCTTTCGACTATGGGCAACATCCGCGTGGGCCGTCGCCCGAGCTGCTCGCCGAAGCGGCGCGAGAGTACCATAGACAACTCGGCGACCGCGTTTCACTAGCGACTGACACGCGCAATTTCAGCCAGGTCTATGAGGATGCATATCGCCGCGAACGTGCGCAACACGTCGCTTCCGAGCGGCCGGCGCGCGCCTTGCCGGCCACATGGCACGGCGTCGGAGACGAGCCCAGCCCCAAGACGCGAGCGCAGCGTGAAGCCATCAAACGCGCGTATCCGCAGGAATGGACCGCAGGAGCCCGAGCCGGCTTCACAGGCTCTAAGGCCTATCCGCAATCATTCGCCACATGGTCCGCAGCTCGCCGTGACGCCTGGTTTGCCGGCGCCAATCAGGGACTTTGCGACCGCGTGAAAGATTTCGCCCGAAAGGAAAACGCGTGAGCAAGCCAGAATATCTCACCGAGCAGGAATATTCCGAGCATCGCGCCAACCTGCTGCGCAATGCCTCCGTTATCCGCGTCAATGGCATGGATCACAGCAACGCGACCAAGAACTGGCCGAAGCCGAAGCCAATACCTAATGGGCTTTTGCCGGTCATGCCGTTCCAGTTCGACTATCTTCCCGCGAGCCTTGGACCTTGGACCTCCGACATTGCCGAAAGGATGCAATGCCCGCCGGATTTTGTCGGCATCCCAGCCGTTGTTTCGCTCGGCGCGGCGCTCGGTCGCAAGATCGCGATAAGGCCACAGCGTTCGACGGACTGGACGGAAGTGCCCAACTTTTGGGGATGCATCATCGGCCGGCCTGGCGCACTCAAATCGCCTGCTATGCGTCAAGTCATCAAGCCTTTGCAGCGCCTTGAGGCCCAAGCTGAAAAGCAGGCAGAGAGCGCAATGCAGAAATATGCTGCCGATCTCGAACTCGTGAAATTTCGCAAAGATGAAGCGAAGAAAAAAGCCAAAGACGCTCTCAAAAAGGGATTATCGACAGAGGGGTTATTCAACATTGAGGAGCCCGAGCAACCGACATCGCGACGATACATTACTAATGATACAAGTTACGAGAGCCTTGGTGAAATTCTCGCCGCCAATCCGTATGGCGTTCTCGCATTCCGCGACGAACTCGTTTCTCTTCTCAAGACGCTAGATCGAGAAGAATACGCTGCCACGCGTGGGTTTTTCCTCACCGCATGGAATGGTACAGACGGTTACACGTTCGATCGTATCATTCGATGCAAGACGCGCATCGAGGCCGCTTGCCTGTCCCTTCTCGGTTCGACACAGCCCGGAAGGATTGCCGAATACATGCGGCGTGCGATCGCAGGCGGCGCGGCGGACGACGGGCTCATACAGCGGTTCAGCTTGATCTCCTGGCCGGACCAGTCGCCCGAATGGCGCGACGTTGACAGATGGCCTGATAGCGAGGCCCGGCGGGCCGCTTGGGACGCTTTCGGCAGCTTTGACAGTCTCGACCCTATGCGTGTTGGCGCGCAGGTGGACGACTTCGACGGGCTGCCCTTTCTTCGGTTCGATGACGCCGCCCAGGAAGTCTTTGCTGGATGGCGCAATGACCTGGAGCACAGGCTGCGCGCCGGTGAGCTGCATCCGGCCCTCGAAAGCCACCTGTCCAAATACAGAAAGCTCGTCCCGAGCTTGGCGCTTGTGAACCATCTGGCGGACCATGGCGAAGGCCCTATTGCGGAGGCCGCCATCCTACGGGCGCTCGCGTTCGCCCAATACCTCGAAAGCCATGCCCGGCGCGCTTACGGCGCGGGGACTGAGGCCGAGAGCGCCGCCGCGATGGCGATCCTATTCCGCATTCGTAACGGCGACCTCAAGGACGGCTTCACCGCCCGAGAGCTATGGCGCAACCAGTGGACAGGATTGACCGACCTGGACGCCGTGAAGGCCGGCATTGAGCTTCTCGTGGACCTCGCATGGCTCGATCAGACCGAGGCCAAGACAGGAGGACGCCCGCTCGTCAAATACGACATCAACCCCAGGGGCGAGCCGTGACCGACTACCTCGCGCGGCTCCGGGCACTCAATCGTGAAAAGCATATACCCCAAGAACCGCCATTACTGCCAAAAGGGTCTTTTGACAGCTCTGGCAGTGACGCAGGTATAGGCTTTTCAAAATCGCAGTCTGCTTTTGGCAGTAATGGCAGTGAGCCCGGTAGGGGCTTTTTAAAAAACGATGCTGCCGGTTTCAGCCCGCCGACAGGCTATGAGCCCCACCAATGCGCCACATGTGGGAGCCAGCACGCTCTGTTCGGTATCGGCTGGACCGTCGCCAACCCATCCGCAGCGAAATGGTTCTGCGGCGCATGCAGACCTCATCGGAGCGCCACCCAATGACATGCTTCGCCCTCATCACCGGCATTCTCTCCCGCGCCCCCGAGCGCCGCGTCGGAAAAAGTGGCAAGCCATATTTCATTGCGACCCTGAAAGCCAAAGACGGCGACGGCTTCACGTTCTGGCGAATTACAGTCTTTAGCGAGTCGGCCGGCGAAGAGCTCATGCAGCTCGGCGAAGGCGACGCCGTGTCCGCGCAGGGCGCCATGAAGGCTGAGCTCTACCGGCCCGAAGGCGGCGAGGCGCGCATCAGTTTGTCGATGGTCGCGGATGCGATCCTGCCAGCCAAGCGCAAGAGGGAACGCAAAGACCAGGGCGAGGACGAGCCGCAGCGCCAGACCCAAGCGGCCCGGGCGAGTGATTGGAGAGCCAGAGAAGGGCGCCGTAGGTCCCTCGCAGAGCAGGCCGGGAACGGCGGGACAGCACACGGTTACGGCCACCAGCCTCGGCATTGGGGCGGATCAACCGAGCCGGAACTCGATGACCCTCCCTTCTGATCGGAGCAGACCATGCCGACAAGACTTCTGACACCACGCGGCGACCTCGACCGGCAAGCCGTCATGGCTGACGCGCACAAACGCTATCGCGAGGGCCAGCGTCTTCGTCTCGGTTGGTCCTTCGCGCAATGCCTCGCAACAGCACAGGCCGCCGCAAAAATTCAGCGCAACGAGACGATTATGGAGGCCATCAGGTGGCGCGTTTTGAATACGGACCTCACCCCGAAAAGCGCCAAATCCTGCGCGCGATCAAAAAGGGCGAGATGACAATTCCGCAGGCCGCGCGTCGGTTCGAGCTGCCAATCGGCGGCGTTGTCACCATGATGCGCGCCGCAGGAATGAAAATCCCCGAAGAATTTTCCAAGCCCCGCAGAGAGCGCAGTCCCGAGCCGCTTTCGCGCGCCTCAATGGGGAAGCTCAAAGACAGATAATAGCGAGCGATACAGCTCAGATACGGTTAACAAATAGTTAACGTCTGTGCGAAGCCGCACATCCTGAATGGGACATATGTGCGACAACACACAACATCGAAGCGCTCTACCAAGGCGACTTCGAGGCCCTTCCGAGAAGGTTCCTACCAAGAGACTTTCGAGGATCAACGCGTGGAGAAATAAAATGTATACTTTTCGCAACATCACCTTTTCGGCGCTGGTTAGCATCCCGTTCGTTATGGCGCTTACCCCGAGTGCTAATGCTTGTGGCTTCTTTGGTTGCATCGCCAACCAGATCGTTCCTGGTTCCGGGGATGTGGGAGACGCCGTGAATGACAGCTTGGGCCGTCCCGTCGACCATGTTGTCAATTACGGGGCTGGCGTTGTCACCGGCGTCATCACTGAGAACCCGGCTGCCGGCGCGGCGGTGACCGAAGGGCTGGAGACGTATGACCAGATGCGGCGCGGCGAGTGATTTGGCGCACAGCCAAGATTTCTCAAATCCTTTAGAAGGCTCTCCATAAGGGGAGCCTTTTATGTTCGTCCGGGGTCTATCGTCGTATGTCCAAGCGAAAGCCAAAGGACGGTAGGCGAGGCGTCTCCACTGCCTCGTTGGTAGCCCCGGATGCCTCTCTGCGCACAAAAACACTGGTGCAAAATCGGCCGAACCAACCTTGCTGCGCGGGAATGTTTCGAGCGGGTGAAATTTCCGCAGAACGCCGGAAGGTCGAATTAACAGCAGGCCGTCCGTGAATGTTGCGGGCGGCCGAAATTTATGGCGGCGGGCGAACGAGCGGATTTTGCGTCGGAATGTTTTGGGGCCGGAACCAAAATTTAGGGGCCGAGTGTTTCGGGGCTGAACTCGTGAGCGGAGACCACCAGATCACTGATTTCGTTTGCGAATTTCCTCCCCACCGGCATGGGGGTGGGGGTCTCGCGCCAGGAGGGCGCGACCATCCGAGAGCCGAGGGCGCGGCTGTGGCGGGCTGCGTCAGCGCGTGGGCCTGTCGATCCGCTCCCACGAAGGCAGCTCGATGACGGCCGGCTCGTCTTTGCGGGGCGCACCGGGGATGGCGGCGAAGACGGCGTGAGGCGGGGGGAGCATCATGGGCGGGTTTGTCCATCTGTCCATGCGCTCAATGTCGCCGATATGGCGTAGCGTGATCGGCGGCAACATCGCCAACCGCGCCGCAGGTGAGCCCCAGCTCGCGCCGTCTCAGATCAAGCAGCCCGGCGATCTCGCGAGTGTTTTCTGCAAGCCCGATAATCTCGATGGCGCGCTCCGTCCGAGGATGCGCGAAGCTACTCCGGGCCGGTTCCCGCGTCCAGACTGTAGGCGAAACTGTGGGGGAGCTAAGCTATTGCCGATCTACTGCAATTAAGAACAATTGCTTAAGGCTTTAATGTCGCGGAGCCGAGATCGGCGTGGCGCAAGGTCGAAACTTCCTTTTGGCCTCGCGCCAGATCGGTCTGGAGCAGGCCGAGCGTCCGCCGTAGCGATGCGGTCATGGAAAAGGTCGAGGTTGACATATACATGGACATTCTCACGCGTGGAGCGCCGCGAATAGCGCGTTGAACATCGAATTCACCGCTTCGAGCAACTTGGCGGACGCCTGATAGGAGTTCTCCAGGGCGAGCATCTGTGACATCTGATCATCGAGATTCACGCCGGTCGCGTTGGACAACGCCTGCGTCGTTTGTGACACGATGGCGCCGTAGTAAGTCGTGGAGCTTTCGGTCTGCTGCCGCCTCGCTGCAATCCAGCCGTTGGAGCCGGCCGCTAGCATGTCGACGGAGGCGCTGGCGCCGAGGCCGGCGGCGGGATCGAAACTTTGGGTCTTGGACGTCGCGTTGACGAGTTCGATTAGTCGATTGGCGTATCCCGGTGCGCCGGTTGTATTGTAGACATAGGCGGGATTTCCGGAAATCCCGCCGTCGCGTAAGCGCGACGCGTCACCGCCTTGCCCAGGATCGACGATGGCGTTGAGAGCGATTTGGCCGGCAAGTCCCGGCAGGAGCGTCGCGGCGGGGGCCTGGGTCGCGGTGGCGTAAGTAAAGAGGCCAGGAAGGTCGGGCCCGCCGGCGCCGGTCTGATCCCTCTCGGCGAAGGCGACGACAAGGCCGCGTGCGACTTCATCGAGCTGATTTTGGAGGAGCGGCGCGATATCGTCTCGAATCTGCATTAATCCGACGATGGCGCCGGCGCGCAAGGCGAGAGGGGCGCCGGCGCCGGTGACTTGTACACCGTCGATATAGACGGCGGCTCCGGTGGAGCCTGGCGACAGTGTCGGCGTTTGCCGGAAAGTGAGTTGGCGAGGAGTGGTCTCGAACAGCGTGACGCCGCTATCCGTGTAGATCACCGTGTCGTTGTTTGCTCGGTTAACGGCCGTGACGCCAATTCGCTTCGTAATTTCCGCGAGCAACGAATCGCGGCGGTCGAGCGCGTCCGTCATGTCGGCGCCCGCAACTGTACCCCGAACAATTTCAGTATTGAGGTCGCCGAATTTTACGAGAAGTTCATTGACCTCGGAGACCGCATTGGCGGTTCCCTCATCCGCGGCGCGACGTTCCTGCTGAGCAGCGGCCGTCGCGTTACGCAGCGCCCCGACGACGTCCTGCGCGGCAGAGATCGCAAGCTGCGCCGCCGTCTGGTTCTGGGGCGTCGCGCTGTAGGTCTGCAATGCGCCCTTCAGTTTCGAGATGAGCGATGCCGCAGAACGGCTATTGGAAGAGTCGGAAAGGTTGAGCGCCTTGTCTATGCGCGAAAGTGCGTCGGAGACGGCGCCGGCTGCTTCGTTGTATGCGCTTGCAGAAAGGAGATTTCGGAAAAGCGCGGTGTCCGTCGCGCGCCCCACGCCAATGAAATCGACGCCGGCGTCATCGGACTCGAGATTTGCATGTTTGGTCGTAACGCCAGCCACGCCGGCTCCCGCGACATTTCGCGATGTCAGGTTGATCTGGTCGGAAATGACGCCGAGCGATCTGGTGGCGATCGCGCCGGCTGAGGTGAGTGACATGCGGCGGCTCCGTTGATTACTTGATGTTGTTCAGCACCTGCAGAATCTCGGAGGTGACTTGAAAGGTTTGCGTGTTGGCCGTGTAGGAGCGCTGCGCAATGATCATGGCCGAGAGCTCGGTGGCGAGATCGACGGCGGATGATTCGAGCGACGAGGCGACGATCGAGCCTCGGCCGCCGACGCCCGGAGAGGAGACGGATATCTCGCCCGAGGCTCGATTGGGCACGTAGACATTTCCCGTAAAGTTGAAGAGCTCCGTCGGCGCCCTGACATCGGCGATCGGCACCGTATAGGCCGAGACCAGCTGGCCATTATCGAGCTGATAATTGAGAACGCCATCCGAGGAGACGTTCACCATGCGGACGGCGCCAGCTGCATTGCCGTCCGCATGAACGTAATTGACGACGAAGGGCGCTCCGAGCTGCGTCGTGTTGCTGAGATCCAGCGTGATCTGCGAGGAGCCTGTCGGCGTGAATGTCGCCGAGGCGCCGGTCGCGATCGATCCATTGGCGGGGTTGAAGGTCAGCGTCTGGGTCACGAGCGCCGCGCTGGCGTAGGGGAAGCCGCCGTTGGTCGCGCCTGCGGAGTCGTAGATCGACATTTCCCAGGTGTTTGCGGCCGATTTGGCGAAGTAGACGTCGAGCACCTTCGACGCCCCGAGATTGTCGAAAACCGTGAGAGAGGATTTCGATGTGTAGGCGGCGCCGGCGGCGTTGGTCGAGGGCAGATTTGCGGCGGCTGTTATCGCGGCTGTCGACGGGAGATTGGCGGAGAGCGTACCGTTCGTCGTCGGATCCGAGTAGAGCCGGTCGTTGTGAACCTGCACCACTTGCAGATTTCCGAGCGAGTCGGGCTGCGTTCCGGCTGGCGCGGCCATCAGATAATAGCCCGCCGAGTTGACGAGTTTTCCCTGTTCGTCCGGAGAAAAGGAGCCTGCTCGCGTGAGGAAGATCGCGCCGGAGGCGTCCGACACGACGAAGAATCCGTTTCCTCGTATGGCGAGATCGGTGGCGTTTCCAGTCGTCGCGATCGTGCCTTGCGAAGTCACCTCGTAACGGCTGCGTGTGTAAACGCCGCCGCCGGCCTGGTTGGAATCCTGATAGCCGTTGAGGACGGTGAGGAACTGCGTCGTCGCCCGCTTGTAGCCGGTCGTGCTCGAATTCGCGATATTTTCGGAAAGATTGGACAGCGCGTTCGATTGCGCGGACATGCCCATCATGGAGGTGTTGAAGAGACCAAAGATCGTCATCACATCAACCTGAGAAATTGACCCGAGAAGATTAGACGCGAAAGGGCTTGTCCGAAGCTTTCAGGCGTGGTTCGCGCGCCGTTGCCCGTAGGTAGGGGTATGGTTAAGACTGTCTCGGGTTGTTGGAGACGAAGCCGGGGCGCCTCATGGCCGACGAAAGAACGAGAGGAATGTCGAGATATCGGGTTGCCGGATCGGCGCTTGCGCGCTGGCGCGCGTCTCCGTCCGAAAGTCCTGCGGACGGCGGCGACGAGCGGCGCAGCGACAAGCGGCGCGGGGTGAGTCTCAACTGGGGCAAGGCGCTCGATACGTCCGACCGCTTCCTGTGCGATTGCCTCGTGTTGAACCGCTCGCATGGCGGCGCGCGTCTGCGTCTTGCCCGCAAATTGGCGCTCCCGACATCCTTCCATTTTTTCGACGATGCGGAAGCCGCGCTTTTTGCGGGTTCAGTCGTCTGGCGGCAGGGCGATATTGTTGGCTGCCGCCTGACGCTCGAGCCATTGCATGGCAAGGAGGAAGCCGTGAAGCGAATGAGCGGTCGTTATTACGCTCTGTGATCTTTCACGCTTCGCCCGCCACGAAATAACGCAATCGGCGTTGCGCCGCCCATTTCGCGGCGCTGTTGGCGCCGGCGGCGAAGGAGCCGGCGTCGAATGGGGCGCGCTGATCTTCCGCAGCGCGTGCGAGAAGGCCGGCCGCGATCGAGAGAAGCACCGTCGTGGAGGCTTTTACGAAAGTCGCGTCGTCAGAGCCGGCGTCGCGCGCTTCGCTACGAATCCGGGCGACGATGCTGCGCACCTCGTAATCGAGCAGTTCGAGGTCCTGACGGAGAGGCTCGTCGAGCTTTTGACATTCTTCGATGGACATGACCGTCATCCCGGCTCCTCTTCCAATACTCATGCCGCCTCCGATACGCCTACTGCACGGGTTACTTTCCAGCGCGGCGCCTAACAAACGCCTGCCGGTTTCTTCGTCTCGCGGGGCTCCGCAAGCCCTGCGCAATTTCTGCGTCACCTCGAGGGGAGGATGCAGCCAGCGCGCTCGATCTGCGCTGCAAGCGCAAGGGCGTTCCCCTTCAGCCGCGCAACCTCGGGGGCCACGTCCTCGTCGAAAAGCGTCGCCAGGGGCGTGGGCACGCCGAAGGTCCGAATGCGATCGTTGGCGTGATGTTTGTCCTGAACGAGTTCAGCAAAGATGAGGCTGCGCATGGTCTTTGCATGCATGCGCGCAAGCTGCGGGCAGGTCGCCTGGGCATAGACGCCGGGCTCGATGATCTCGGGGGCGATCGCGTCGTGCTGCTTCGCGCAGGCGGCGAGGCCGAGCAGGGCGCAAAGCGCGAGCGGGCCGCGCGCGATAAAGAACATTTTTCCTCCGCCGGGACCGGGGTTGTCTTGCTCCCTTTTTGAGGGAACAGGCTGGCGTGAAGCCTTCCGGCCGCGACATCTTGGCGGCCCCGCGGCGCTTTTCTGGCCCTGACCTGGTGGCGTATAAGTGGGCGTTCTGACGCGGCGGCCGGATGGCGCGCGGCGGTTTTTTGTCGCCGAAACATATTAAGTCGAGACGCGGCGAGCCGATGCGGGCATACTGTCTCGGAGGGCTGCCGGTCGAAAAGGACGGGAAAGAGCATGACGATGAGCCGCGACGACGAGCCCACGGTCAAGGGGCGGAAGGCCCCCCAAAAGACCGGCGGAGGTTCGGAGCGCAAGGCCAAGACGGTCAGGAAATCCGGCAGGAAAGCCAAGGAAAAGGTCGAGCCGGCCGCCGCTCCCGCCGCAGAGGCGCCGAAGGCCCCTGCAAGCGCCCCGCCGACGGAACCGCGCGCGGCGAAAAAGCCCGCGTCCTCCAGGATCGACGCCGCCAGGATTGCCGCTCCCCCGGTCCCGTCTCCGCTGACGGCCGTCGATTTCGAGGTCATGGCGGAGAATATGGCCCAGCTCGTCGATCAGGGCCGCAAGGCGCTCGCCGCGGCGATCGGCAACGCCGAGGCCGGCGGGCCGCGCAGCGAACTTGCCGCCAATGTCGCCGACGCCACCAAGACGCTCGGCGTCGTGGCGGAATATTGGCTCGCCAAGCCGGAGAAGGCCGCGGTCGCACAGGCCGAGCTATACGGGGGGTTGAGCGAGATCTGGCGCCAGACCATGCGGCGCTATACAGGCGAGGACGTGCCGCCGGTGGTGGCGCCGGAACCGGGCGACAAACGCTTCGACTCGCCAGAATGGGAGCAGAACCCCTTTTTCGACTGGCTGCGCCAGTCCTATCTCTACGCCTCCCGCTGGGCTGGGGATATGGTGGAAAGGGCCGAGGGGGTCGATCCCCACACGCGCGCCAAGGCGGCGTTTTATACGCGCCTCATCTCGAGCGCGGTTTCGCCCTCCAATTTCGTGCCGACCAATCCGGAGCTTTTGCGCGCGACGATCGAGAACAGGGGCGAGAACCTCATTCGCGGCATGAAGATGTTCGCCGAGGACATCAACGCCGGCGGCGGCATGCTGAAGATCCGCCAGAGCGACGACACCAAGTTCCGCCTCGGCGTCGATCTCGCGACGACGCCGGGAAAGGTGATCTGGCGCAACGACGTGATGGAGCTGATCCAATATGCGCCGACGACCGAGGAGGTCTATGCGCGCCCGCTGCTGATCACGCCGCCGTGGATCAACAAATTTTACGTGCTCGACCTCAATCCCGAGAAGAGCTTCGTGCGATGGGCGGTGAATCAGGGCTTCACCGTCTTCATTGTTTCCTGGATCAATCCCGACGAGAGCAAGGCCGAGAAGGGTTTCGAGGCCTATATGCACGAAGGCGTGCTCACCGCCCTCGATGTCATCGAGAAGGCGACGGGCGAGCGCAAGGTGGCGGCTGCGGGCTATTGCGTCGGGGGCACGCTGCTCGCGCTCACGCTGGCCTATATGGCCGCCAAGGGCGACGATCGCATCGATAGCGTCACATTCTTCGCCACGCAGGTCGATTTCAGCGAAGCGGGCGATCTCCAAATTTTGATTGACGACGCGCGGCTCGAGGCGCTCGACGATGCGATGGCCAAGACCGGCTATCTCGATGGCGTCAAGATGGCCAACGCCTTCAACATGCTGCGGCCGAACGAGCTGATCTGGACCTATGTCGTCAACAATTACATGAAGGGCGTCGAGCCTGCGGCTTTCGATCTTCTCTATTGGAATTCGGATTCGACGCGCATACCGCGCGCCAACCATTCCTTCTACATGCGCAGCTGCTACCTCGAAAACAGGCTGGCGCGCGGCGAGATGGTGATCGACGGCGTGCGGCTCAATCTGCGTCAGGTGAAGATTCCGGTCTATGAGATCGCCACCAGGGAAGACCATATCGCGCCAGCGCGCTCGGTCTTCCGTGGGGCGAAGTTCTTCGGCGGCGACGTGACCTATGTTCTCGGCGGCTCCGGCCATATCGCCGGGATCATCAATCCGCCGTCTAAGGGCAAATATAATCACCTGACCGGCGGGCCCGTGAAGGGAAGCTTCGATGAATGGGTCGCCGGCGCCAAGGAGACGATGGGCTCCTGGTGGCCGCACTGGCTTTTGTGGATCACGGCGCAAGCGCCGGGCAAGGTCAAGGCGCGCACGCCGGGCGGCGGCAAGCTCCCGCCGCTTTGCGACGCGCCGGGCGAGTATGTCCGTGTGAGAAGCTAGGCTCAGGTGGCGTGGCCGCGCGCCGCATAGGCGACGAGCGCGGCCATGCGCTCCACCTCGAGCGGATCGTAATCCATCGGCAAATCTTCCGGCGGCACGTCTGAGTCGCTCGAGCGCGTCTCCATGCCGTCGTCGCCGAAATAAAATCGCGCGCCTGTGGGCGTGAAGGTGATGACCCACTCGCCGGCCCGGCGCTCGATGCGAAAGTCGTCCGTTTGCGGCGCGTTCGTCCTGGACGCGGTCATGGCCGTCTCTCCGATGATCGGGGGGATTTAGAGCGTTTCGAGGCGCGGTGAACTGCGGCCAAAAAAATCGCTTCGTTTCCGGACTGGCGAGCGCGGAACGTGAACGCAACCGTTAATTTTGCCTGAAGCGCGCATGACCGGTTAATGCTTCGTTAACCATACGCAGTCATTAAGGAAAACTCAATCAATCGAACGAGTTCGCCGTGACGCAGACCGTCTCCCGCCACATCCGCTTTCGCGGACGTTCGTTTCCCACTCTCGCGCTCGAGCTCGACGCGCCGCTCGCGGACTGGATGGCGAGGCTCGACGCTTATCTGGCCTGCTCGCCAGCTTTCTTCGCCAAAAAGCCGATCGTTGTCGATGTATCCAAACTCGATCTCGATCGCGACGCACTCCGTGCGCTTCTGCGCGAGCTGATCGGGAGGGGAATTCGAATACTCGGCGTCTCCGGGGTTGACCCCGCCTGGGCCGCCGATGATCTGCCGCCCATTCTCACGGGCGGGCGCCCGGCTGCCGTTCCCGACGCGGCCGCCGCCGAAGCTTCTCCTAAAAAGGCCGAGCTGACGGCCGACGAGCGCGCAGCCTTCGAGCAGATCGCGGGCGCGCTCGCCCAGCCCGGCGAGTCCAAAGAAGCGAAGGAGCCGCCGGCCGCCGTGACTCCGGAGCAGACCCATTCGCCGCTCGTCATCGAGGCCCCTGTGCGTTCGGGCCAGACCGTCTTCTACCCCCAGGGCGACGTCATCGTCATCGGCTCGGTGAGTTCGGGCGCGGATGTGATCGCAGGCGGGTCGATCCATGTTTACGGAACCTTGCGGGGACGCGCGATGGCGGGCGCCTATGGCGAGATGCGCGCGCGCATCTTCTGCCGACGTCTCGAGGCGGAGCTTCTCGCGGTGGGAGGGGTCTATCTCACCGCCGATGAAATCGACAAGGAAATGCTGAGCCATAACGTGCAGATCTGGCTCGATTCAGAAGATGTCAAAGTGGCGCGGCTCGATTGAGAGAGGATAATTGAAAATGACCAAAATCGTAGTGGTCACCTCGGGTAAGGGCGGCGTCGGGAAGACGACGTCGACGGCCGCGCTCGGCGCGGCGCTCGCCCAACAGGGCAAAAAGGTCGCCGTCGTCGATTTCGACGTGGGCCTGCGAAATCTCGATCTCGTCATGGGCGCCGAGCGGCGCGTCGTCTATGATCTGATCAATGTCGCGCAAGGCGATGCGAAACTCCACCAGGCGCTCATTCGCGACAAGCGGCTGCCCAATCTTTTCCTTCTGCCGGCCTCGCAGACGCGCGACAAGGACGCCCTCACCGAAGAGGGCGTGCGCGCCGTGATTGGCGAGTTGCGCGAGAAGTTCGACTGGGTTCTTTGCGATAGCCCGGCAGGTATCGAGCGCGGCGCCACCCTCGCCATGCGCTTTGCCGACGTTGCAATCGTGGTCGCCAACCCCGAAGTTTCATCTGTGCGCGACTCTGATCGCATCATCGGCCTGCTCGACGCCAAGACCGAGCAGGCTGAAAAGGGCGAGCGCATGGCGAAGCATCTTCTGCTGACGCGCTATGACGCCGGCCGCGCCGGCCGGGGCGAGATGCTGAGCGTCGATGACGTTCTCGAAATTCTCTCCATCCCCCTCATCGGCATCGTGCCCGAGAGCGAAGAGGTGCTGCGCGCCTCCAACATGGGCTCCCCGGTTGTGCTCCACAATGCGATGAGCGCGCCCGCGCGGGCCTATGCCGATGCGGCGCAGAGGCTTTGCGGCGGCGACGTGCCCATGAATATTCCAAGCGACAGGAAGAGCCTCCTCGGCCGCCTGTTCGGCAGGAGGGCGGCATGAATCTCTTCCGCATCTTCAACCGCGGGGCCTCTGCGCCCATTGCGCGGGAGCGTCTCCAGATCCTCCTGGCGCATGAACGCAGCTCCTCCAGCAAGCCGGACCTTCTCGCGGTCCTTCACAAGGAAGTGCTCGCGGCGATCTCCAAGCACGTCGCCGTGGAGCCCGACAAGGTGGAGGTGAAAGTCCACCGGAAAGACGAAATGTCCGTACTGGAGATCGGCATCGAGATCGATGGGGAGGCCATGACATTCCCCGCGGCCGTCACGGACGACCGGGCGGCCTGAAATCTCACGAGCAGCCTCTTGGCCGCGCAGGCGAGCATCGGCGACGTCGACGCAATCGCCTGCGCAAATCCTGGGACGACGTCCCTCTCGCAGAGCCGCTCGCGCCGCGGATGGCGACATCGAGCGGCGCCGCGCGCGTTGACCCTCCGGGTCTATTCCGGGGCCTGCTCGGCAAGGGGCGTCACGCGGCTGGCCTGCGGCCCCTTCGCGCCCTCCTCCTCCTTGAAACGCACGCGAAGTCCGGGCTTCAGATGGTCGAATCCCGAATCCTGGACGCTGTTTCGATGAAAGTAGATTTCCCGGCCATCGGCGCTTTCGAGAAAGCCGTAGCCATCCTCGCGCATGAGCCTTCTGATGACGCCTGAAGACATGTCCTCGTGTTGCTTCACCTTTCCGCGCATGCGTCCGACCTGGTCTTGCAACTGACGCACGGCGCGGTCGAATGCGTCTCCGAGGGCGAATTCGAACCGTTGGAAACGCTCGTCCTGATGGGGCGTTCGCTCGACGGCGACTTCGCGTTCGTCGGGCAGCGCGAGATGGATGTTAATTTCATAGAGGCCGCCGGTGTGATGATGGCCGCCCGGCGCCTTGACGACGATCCGGCAGGCGGTCATCCGCCCGTAACGGTCCTCGAGCCGTTCGATATGCCGTATGATTTCGTCGCGGAAGCTGGCCGAAGGCTCCATTCCCTGAAAATCGATTTGCGGCTCAGTTTTCATGTGGCGACTCCTTCCTGACGCGATGAAGCCAGAACGACTGACAAGCTCCAGAGGCTGTTTGTTGCTTGCGCGAAAATCCTATCCTCTTTCGCAGGCGGCGGCTTCGTCCTTAACGTCGCACCACGCCGGCGATACGCCTGGCGGCCTCGCAAAGTTCCCGAGAAGAATTCAAAATATCGGGACAGAAGCGGAGGAAGCCTTCGCGGGCGTCGGCGATTATGCCTTCCGCCCCAAGACGATCGACAATGGACGCAGCCCCCGAATGGGGAATCGCGACGAATGCGCCGCGCGGTTGCTCTGGGGCGAAACAGGCGACCCTATGCTTGCTCAGCTCGGCCAGAAAGAGACTCTGTTGCGTCAGGCAATAGGCGCGCAACCGCTCCACGCCGATCACCAAGGCAAATTCCAGCCCTGCGCGCGCCTGATAGAACGGCAGGATTGCCGGCGTCGACTCGAGCCAGCCATCTCCGCCTTGCGCAAAGCGCGTGGCGCCCGCCCGTTCGAAGCCGAATGGCGCGGCGACAGCGAACCAGCCCGTATCGAGGGTTCTCGGCTCTTCGTCGAGGCGCCGCGGATGCACATAGAGCCACGCGGCGCCCGGGCCGCCTCTGAGATATTTATAACAGCCGCCGACGGCGTAATCGACGTCGAGGGCGCCGACGTCGACCGGAAGGGCGCCGGCTGCGTGATAAAGATCGAGCAGGATCTCGACCCCGCACGCCCTTGCGACGTCGATGACGGCCGCGATGTCGGCAAAAAACTGCCCCGTATCGTAGAATACCAGCGAGAGAACGAGCAGGTCTGGGCGCGCTTCGAGCGCAGCGATAAAATCATTTGGTCGATAGAGCCGGCGCGCGTCCGGGCCTACCCAGTCGATTTGAATGCGTCCGCGTCCCTCATAGGCCTTCAGGATCACGTCGATCGAGTTGAACTCGCTACGGGAGGCGATCACGCGCAGGGGTCTGTCGCGCCTGTTCAGGACGGCGCGCAAGCCCTGACCCGCGCTTGCCTTGGGAATGATGCAATGCGCGCCCGCCGCATGGATCAGCGCGGCGACGCGCTGGCGAAAGCCGAGCGTCTCGGCCTGCCATCCCTCCCAGGCGCCGTCGAGATGTGAATACCAGAGGCCGAGTCCCTCGCGCACATCGTCTTCCGTGCGGTCCAGCGGGCGGCCGAGCGAATGATTTGCAAGATAGATTGAGTCACCGCCTTTGCGCAGAACGCGTGAGAACAACGGGTCGATGTGTTCGCGCAGATCATTTTCCTGCAAGGGGCGATCGCCCAGGGTGGCGACAGACGCATTCATAGAGCTCATGGCTCAGCGCCGATGGCGGTTCTGAGGTCGAGCAATTCGGGAAAGAAGGCGCGGTCGACGATTTTCTTCAAAAAGGCGACGCCCGATGATCCGCCGGTGCCGGGCTTATAGCCGATGATGCGCTCGACCGTCTTCATATGGCGAAAGCGCCAGAGCTGATAGTGTTCGTCTATATCGACCAGTTTTTCGCATAAGGCGTATTCCTTCCAATAGGCTTCCGGCTCAGCGTAGATGCATGCGAACACCTTGACGAGTTCGGCGTTGCGTTGATGCGGCCTGCTCCAGTCGCGTTCGATGCAGGATCGCGGCACGGGATGTCCGCATCTGCCGAGATGACGCAGAAACTCATCATAAAGGGTTGGGCGCTCGAGTTCCGCCTGCAGTTCGCGTCGCGCTGGCTCATCATGCGCATAAAGCGCAAGAATTTCGGCCTGCTTGTTGCCAAGGATGAACTCGATCAGGCGAAACTGGCGGGACTGGAGGCCCGACGCGGGTCCCAGTAAATGCCTGAACTGGACGTATTCGCTCGGGGTCAGCGTTTCGAGAACCGCCCATTGTTCGAATAATTGTCTTTGTGTCGCTTTCACGCGCGACAGTATTTTTTCGCATGGCTCGATGTCGTCGACGCAAATATGTTCACGAGCGGCCCGCAGCTCATGGAGCACGAGCTTGAACCACAGTTCAGCGACCTGATGCATGATGATGAACAGCATCTCGTCATGATGCGCTGAAAGCGGACGCTGCGCGCTCAGGACTTGGTCGAGCCTCAGATAGCTCGCATAATCCATCTTGCCCGCGAGATCGCTATGGATCCCCGGTTCGAGATTGTCCAATTGTCGAAATGGGGCCAAGGCGGCCTCCAAAGGCGCATCGAAGCGGAAACGATATTGGAGATGGTAGAGCGCAGCCGCGCAAAGCGAAGCGGGGAGCGAGCTTTTTTGTGTGAGCGCAGCCTCGGCGGCGCCTGGGAGATTTTCCGGGCTCTACGCGGCGTGGCGCTTCTCGTGATCCGGCGCCGCGCCATTTCTGAGGGACTCCCTTCAGGAATGACGGAGCCGTTTTATCGTGCCAAAAGAAACCAGGGAACAGAAGGAAACGATCCACCGCGTCATGCACGAGTACAAGCATGGCGAGTTGCGGACAGGGCGGGCGGGAGCCAAGGTGAAGAATCCGCGGCAGGCCATGGCCATCGCCTTGCACGAAGCCGGCGCCACGAAGCAGGAACCCCCCGCAAAGAACAGGGAGAACCTGAGGAAAACGAAGGAAAAGGAGCGCAAGGGAGACACAGCCGAGGCTGAAGCCGAGGGCAAGGAAGCCCAGGACCGCACCTTGCGGGACGAATGAATAGCAAGACCAGCGGGCTGGCGGACGGCGGGGCCGCCCGCGTCAATGGGTGTCCCGGGCGATTTTCGGCTGGTCCGCCTCGATCACGAAGCCGCGCTGGGGCGACCGCATGCCTTGCTCGAGGGCAGCGAGCGCGTTGCGCTTCGCCTTTGGCAAATCGGCTCTCGCGACGGACACGAAATCGGACGCGCTGTGGGGACAGGCGCGGCTTCCCTTGAAGACCACGATCGCGCCGTCGGTTACGACGCTATCGCCGGCGCGTAACGTTTCGTCTCGGAGATAGGCGCTCGAACTGTCGAGCTTGACGGGACCGGCCGTATCGCAGAGCGCGGCCTTCTGGGGTCGCGAGCCAGCGACATAGGGACCGTGGCCTGCATCGCCGCCGTCGCCTGGCTCCTTCGCCGCTCGCTGGAGCCTGTGCTCATCGAGCGGCCGAATGGAGAAATTGCGCACCGCCCTTCGAGCAGCTTTCATCCGAACAGGGGCGGGCTGCGGGGCGCCGTCGCCGCCAAAAAGATCGTCCAGAAAATCCGCTCGTGCGGGCGCGCCGGAGACAAGTATGACGGAGAAGACCGCGAGACAGCCGGCGCCGCTCAAAAGCCTGTAAAGAAGCTGGACGCGCACGACCAACGCCTCGCAAACACCATTTGAAACTAACTAATCCATTAACACGACAATATGACTCCGATCAAGCTAAGCTTACTGTAAAGCATTAGCTTCACATGAAGCTTTGGGGATCGACGTCGATCTGTACGCGCACGCCGCCGCTTGGTTTCGGCGCCGCGGCGATGAGATCGCGCAGAAAGCCCTGCACATCGGCGCCGCGCGGCGCCTTGACGAGCAGGCGGTAGCGAAAGCGCCCGCGGATGAAGGCGATCGGCGCTTCGGCGGGGCCGAGCAGCAGCGTGTCGTCGGCATCCGGCAAGCCGCCCGGCGCGGCGACGCGATAACGCGGCGTCGGCGCAAGATCGTGGGCGGCGCGCGCGAGCGCGCGGGCGTGGGCCTCCGCGGCCGCGGCGTCCTTGCCGGAGACGATGAGCGCGGCGAGGCGGCCGAAAGGCGGCAGGCCCGCGCGCTCGCGCAGCGCGATTTCTTGTGCATAGAATTTCTCGGCGTCGCCCGAGAGCAGCGCCGCGATGACGGGGTGATCCGGCTGATGCGTCTGGATCAGCGCGCGCCCCGACCTCTCGCCGCGTCCCGCGCGTCCCGTCACCTGATTGAGTAATTGGAAGGTGCGCTCGGCGGCGCGCGGGTCGCCGCTACCCAGACCGAGATCGGCGTCCACCACGCCGACAAGGGTGAGCTGAGGAAAATTGTGGCCCTTGGCGACGAGCTGCGTCCCGATCACGATGTCGAAGGCGCCTTTGGCGATTTCGTCGAGTTCGCGTCGCAGCCTCTCGGCGCCGCCGGGGAAATCCGACGAGAGAACCAGAATCCGCGCGTCCGGAAAAAGCGTCGCCGCTTCTTCGGCGAGGCGTTCGACGCCGGGGCCGCAGGCGGAAAGAGAGTCGGTCGCGTGGCATTCAGGGCATGTATCGGGACGCCGCTCGACATGGCCGCAATGGTGACAGACGAGGGCGCGGCGGAAGCGATGCTCGACGAGCCAGGCGTCGCATTGCCGGCAGCGGAAGCGATGGCCGCAGTCGTGACAGAGCGTGAGCGGCGCATAGCCGCGGCGATTGAGAAAGAGCAGCGCCTGCTCGCCGCGCGCAAGGGTTTCGCCAATGGCGAGGGCGAGGCGCGGCGCGATCCAGCGCCCGCGCGGCGGCCCTTCTTTGCGCATGTCGATCGGGTCGAGAAGCGGCATCGTGCGCGCGCCGGCGCGTGCGTGGAGGCGAAGATGGCCGTAGCGCCCGCGCATCGCGTTGACGCGCGTTTCGATCGAGGGCGTCGCGGAGGCGAGAACGATGGTCGCCTCTTCGAAGCGCGCGCGCACCACCGCCATGTCGCGGGCGTGATAGGAGGCGCCGTCATCCTGCTTGTAGGCGCCCTCATGCTCTTCGTCGACGACGATCAGCCGCAGATCGTTGAACGGCAGAAACAGGGCGGAGCGCGCGCCCGCGACGACCTTGACCTCCCCCGTCGCCGCCGCGCGCCAGATACGTGCGCGCTTCCTGGGGCTCACGCCGGAGTGCCACTCCGCCGGCTTCTCGCCGAAACGCGCCGCGAAACGCTCGAGAAATTGCGCGGTCAACGCAATCTCCGGCATCATCACCAGAGCCTGCCCGCCCTCCTTCAGCGCGGCGGCGACCGCCTCGAAATAGACCTCCGTCTTTCCCGAGCCGGTGACGCCTTCGAGGAGGAAAGGCGCGTAAGTCCTGCGGCGCACCGCCTCGACGAGCGTTTCCGCCGCCTCGCCTTGCGCGGGCTCGAGGCGCGGCGCGGCGAAATCGGGATCGAGCGGGCGCGCCACAGGCTCCGGGGCCGCCGCGACGGCGACGAGCGCGCCCTCGTCGACGAGGGCGTCGATGACGCCCGCCGTGCAGGCGGCGGCCTCGGCGAGCGCTTTTTTCGAGAAGGCCATGCCGCCTTCCGCCGCCGCCAGCACGCGCGCGCGGGTGGGGGTGAGGCGGCCGGGGGGCTCGCCGGTGGCGCGATAGAGCGTGCGGGGCGCTTCCGGAGCGGCCTCCTCGGCCGCGCGGGTCGCGAGCCGCAGCGCCATGCCGCGCGGCGTCAGCGTGTAGCGCGCCAGCCAGTCGATGAAGTCGCGGAGTTTGCGGGGCAGCGGCGGCCGATCGAGCCGCGCGGCGACCGTTTTGAGATTCGACGGCGCGGCGGCGGGCGTTTCCTCGACCGACCAGACGACGCCATAGGCTTCGCGCCGGCCGAGCGGGATTTTGACGCTGTCGCCGGGCCGAAGCGCAAGGGCGGCGGGCGCGAGATAGCTGTAGGTCGTATCGACGGCGACGGGCGCCAGCACATCGACGACCCGCGCCCCCTTCGATTGATCCGGCGCCGCGCTCATGGGGGCGGGCTTAAAGCATAAAGCGACGCGCCGGAAGCGGCGGAACGAAGGGCGCCGCGCGCGGTTGCATCTGCCACGGAAGGCGGCCGGAGGCTCCTATGGAAAAGGCAAGGGACGGGAACTGGACAGATATCGGCCGGTCGGCGGCGGTGACGGGCGTGGTGGCGGCGCTCGCGACCTCCGCCGCGCTCGCCGCTCTCGCGAAGATCGACGGGAAAGGAGCGCTTCAGCCGATGAACGCCACGAGCCACTGGCTCAATGGCGATCCCGCGGCCAATGTCGAGTTGCCGACCGCGCGCCATACGCTGGTCGGCTTCCTCACGCATGTGGCGTCGGCGATTTTCTGGGCCGCGCCCTTCGAGGCCTGGCTCGCGGCCAATCCGCCGCGCTCCTTCTCCACCCTGCTGCGCGACTCGGCGGCCATGGCGGGAATCGCCGCCGCGATCGACTACGGCGCGACGCCCAGGCGTTTCACGCCGGGCTGGGAGCTCCTGTTCAGCAAGGCGGAACTGCCCGTTCCCTATCTCGCCTTCACCCTCGGTCTCGCGGGGGGCGCGATGGCGTCCGCGCGCCTGAGGGACCCGGCGCGGTTGAAATGGAGAGGGACGAGCCCCCTCCGTCTGTTGCGCGCCATTCGGGCTTAGGGGCAGGCGTCCCAGAAGCCGGCGCGGCGCGAGGCGTCGGTGTAGTACCAGCACAGGCCCGGGGCCGGCGCGGCGGAAGTCGCATAGGCGGCCGCAGCGGCCGCGCCCAGGAACCCGAGCGCCGCCCCCGCGGCGATGGCGCCGCCGGGACGCCAGCCGTAATGCGGACGACGCCATCCGCCCCAATAGCCGCCATGGAAGCCGGGCCGCACGGCATGGCCGGGCCGATAGGCCGGCGGGCGGATATGGGCCGGCGGGCGATGCACGGGCGGGCGGACATGCGCCGGCGGCCGTACATGGCCGCCGCCTGGCCTGCCGCCGTGGTATTGGATCTGTGTCGGTTGAGCCGCCGTCTCGGGCGCAGGCGCGGCGGGCAGAGCGAGGACGTCCGCCGTCTGGCTCAGAATGATCGCGCCAACTGTCGCAGCCGCGCAGAAGCGCACACAGAACCTTTTCATGGCATTGCCTCCTTCCGGCCCGCATGAGATTTGGCCGCTTTCCCCTCATGCGCCATGCGCTGCGGGAGGCCAAGCGCCTGCATGCTCATTTCGGGCGCCCGTGGATGCGGCTTGACCTTCCGCGTCCGGCTCCCTATCCCTCGTGACAGCCAGTCGGCCGGACGGCCGCTGCGTCATGCAGAGGAAAGTCCGGGCTCCACGGAGACACGGCGCCGGATAACGTCCGGCGGGGGCGACCCCAGGGAAAGCGCCACAGAAAGTAAACCGCCGGGCTTTGGCCCGGCAAGGGTGAAAGGGTGCGGTAAGAGCGCACCGCCTGGGCGGCAACGCTCAGGGCATGGCAAGCCCCGCCGGGAGCAAAACCGAATAGGGGCGACCGAGAGCCTGGCGACAGGCTTTCAACCCGTCTCCGGGATGTCGCCCGGGTTGGTTGCTCGAGGCGGTCGGCGACGACCGTCCCAGAGGAATGGCCGTCACGCGCGTTTCGCGGGCAACTGCGGGCGCGCCATACAGAACCCGGCTTACAGGCCGGCTGGCTCTCGCTTTTTTGTCCGGGACAGGACGCGCGCGGCGCGCCTGCGTAAACGCTCCCTTAAGACTAACAAAGCTTAATGGCTTCTGGCGCCTTTGTGCAGGCGCTGCGGCGCGCCGCCGCTTAGAGCCCATTTTGAACAGACGATGGCCCGCCAGACAATTTTGCCGCGACGCTCCCCCACCGCGACACGGGCCGGCGAAGGCCTTGCGGCGGCGCGGCGCGTCGGGCGGGCCGCAAGAACAAATGCGAGGATGAGCGCGATGGGCGGCGACAGAGGCGCGGACCTCGACCCCGCGGCGGGCGGATCCGTCCGGCATGTGCCGGTGTTGCTCGAGGAGGCGGTCGCGGCGCTGCGCCCGCGCGACGGCGGCCGCTACCTCGACGCGACCTTCGGCGCGGGCGGCTATACGCGCGCCCTTCTCGCCGCCGCCGATACGAAAGTGCTGGCCCTCGATCGCGACCCGACGGCGATTGCCGCCGGCGCCGATCTGGTGGCGGAGGCGGCTGGCCGCCTGACCCTCGTCGAGGCGCGTTTCTCGGAGCTCGAAACGGTCGCGACGTCGCAGGGCTTCGCGCCGCTCGACGGCGCCGTCTTCGACATCGGCGTCTCCTCGATGCAGTTCGACGAGGCCGAGCGCGGCTTTTCTTTTCGCGGCGACGGCCCGCTCGACATGCGCATGGAGGGCAAAGGCGTCAGCGCCGCCGAGATCGTGAACGAGGCGGATGAAGAGACGCTCGCCGATATTCTCTATTTCTACGGCGAGGAGCGCGCCGCCCGCCGCATCGCGCGCGCCATCGCCCACGACCGCAAGCTTGCGCCTTTTCTCTCGACGAAGCCGCTCGCCGAGATGATCGCCCGCGTCGCGCCCGGCCGGCCCGGCGACATCCACCCCGCGACGAAAAGCTTTCAGGCTTTGCGCATCGCGGTCAACGACGAGCTCGGCCAATTGCTCGACGGTCTCGCGGCCGCCGAGCGCGTGCTGGCGGAAGGCGGGCGCCTCGCCGTCGTCACCTTTCATTCGCTCGAAGACCGGATCGTGAAGCAGTTTCTCTCGGAGCGGTGCGGGCGGGGCGAGACGGGGTCGCGCCGTCTTCCCGGCGAGCGCGCGCCGCCGCCGCCGAGCTTCGTCTGCGAGGGGCGGCAACCCGTCGCGCCGACGCAGGAGGAGACGGCGGCCAATCCGCGCGCCCGTTCCGCCAAGCTGCGCCATGGGACGCGCACCGCTGCGCCGCCCTTTCCTTTGACCGACAAACTCGTGCGGCTCGTCCGGCTTCCGGCGCGCGACAAGGGAAAAGCCTAAATGATCCGGCTCCTCAACATCGTTGCGATCAGCGCGCTCGTCGGCTCGGCCGTCTACGCCTATACGATCAAATATCAGACGAGCTACCGGGCCGAGCAGATCGCCAAGACCAAGCTCGAAATCAAGGCCGAGCGCGACGCCATCGCCGTATTGCGGGCGGATTGGGCCTATATGACGCGGCCCGAACGATTGCAGCCGCTCGCGGATCAATATCTGCCCGACATGAAGCCGCTTCAGGTGACGCAGCTCGTCCCGGCGCAGGCGTTGCCGCAAAAGACGCGCACGGACTCGATCGGGGCCAAGCTCAGCGAGATCGGCCTCAGCGTGTCGGCGACGCCACCCGCAATCCCGGCCGCGCCGACGACCACGCCGAAATCCGAACCGGCGAAGGCGAAAAGCGCGACGCCGAAAGTGACGAACGCCGCCCGGGCGCCGAACGCCGGCCCGTCCGCTTCGAGCCAGGAGCCGAAAAAGCCATGACCGAGCCCTCGCGCAAGCCAGAGAACACGCCAGAGACGACGGTGGAGCCCGAAATGGCGTTCGCCGCCGAGGCGCAGAAGCCGTCACGCTGGCGGGCCATGGTTCGCAGCGTCTTTTCGACGAGCCTCGACAAGAGCGGACCGCGCATGCGGCTCGCGGCGTTGGGCTTTCTGGCGCTTTACGGCGTCATCGGCGCCAAGCTCGTCTATCTCGGCTTCAGGCCCGAGCCGGCCACGACCCGCCGCGCCGCCGCCGAGGCCGTCGCGGCCTCGCGTCCCGATATTCTCGACCGCAACGGCGAAGTGCTGGCGAGCGACGTGAAAGTCATGTCGGTCTTCGCCGAGCCGCGCCGGCTCATCGACAAGGACGAAGCGACGGAGCTGCTCACCGCCGTCCTGCCGGATGTCGACTCCAAGGAGCTGCGCGACCGGCTGGGTTCGAAGAAGGGCTTCGTCTGGGTGAAGCGCGAAGTCTCGCCGCATCAGCGCGACGAGGTGTTTCATCTGGGCCTTCCGGGCGTCGGCCTCATCGCGGAAAACAAACGCGTTTATCCCAATGGTCCGATTGGCGCCCATGTGCTCGGCTTCGCCAATGTCGACAACCAGGGCATCGCCGGCATCGAGAAATACATCGACGGGCAGGGCCTCGCCGATCTGCACAATCTCGGGTTCGGCGGGACGCCGGACGAGCTTCAGCCGGTTACGCTCTCGCTCGACATTCGGGCGACCCATGCGCTGCGCGACGAGCTCGTGAGAGGCGTCGAGCATTTCAAGGCCAAGGCCGGCGCCGCTGCGATCATGGACGTCAATACAGGCGAGCTGATCGCGCTCGCCTCCTATCCCGACTACGACCCCAACAAGCCGACCGAGGCGCTCGATCCGATCCACATCAACCGCATGAATGTCGGCGTCTATGAGATGGGCTCGACCTTCAAGGCGCTCACGATCGCCATGGCGCTCGACTCGGGCAAGGTCAATCTGAACTCCCGCCTCGACGCACGCGGCGCGCTCTCCTTCGGGCGCTTCAAGATTCACGATTATCACGCTCAGAACCGCGCGCTGACCGTGCCGGAGGTTTTCACTTACTCATCGAACGTCGGCACCGCGCGCATGGCGATGGGGCAGGGCGTCGAGAAGCACAAGGCCTTTCTGCGCAAGATGGGCCAGCTCACGCGCATGCGCACCGAGTTGCCCGAAAGCGCCGAGCCGATCGTGCCCAGGAACTGGGGCGAGCTCAATACGATGACCATCGCCTTCGGCCACGGCCTGGCGGTGGCGCCGCTGCAGGCGATGATGGCGGTCGGCGCGCTGATGAACGGCGGCTATCTCATGACGCCCACATTTTTGAAGCGCACGCCGGAAGAGGCGATGAAGAACGCCGTGCAGGTGATCAAGCCTGAGACGAGCGAAGCCATGCGCTATCTCATGCGGCTCAACGCCGAGATCGGCACGGCGAAGAAAGTCGACATCAACGGCTATTACGTGGGCGGCAAGACCGGCACGGCCGAAAAGGTGATCGGCGGCCATTACTCCAAAACCCGCCTGTTCACGACCTTCATGGCCGTCTCGCCCGCCGACAAGCCGAAATATCTCTTCCTCACCATCATGGACGAGCCGCAGGGCCTGCCCGAAACCGGCGGCTATGCGACGGCCGCCTATAATTCGGGCCACGTCACGGGGCAGATCATCGAGCGCGTCGGGCCGATCCTCGGCCTCGCCCCGCGCTTCGAGCCGCCGCATCTGCCCTTCCCGCTGCTCGCCAAACTCGGCTATGGCATGGCCAATGTTCCCGCGACCGGAGGCCATGGCCACTGATGCGTCTCGACAAGCTGCTCGCCATGGACGACCTCGACCCCGCCCTTGCGGGGCTGGAGATCGACGGCCTCACGGCGGATAGCCGCGCGGCCGGCGAGAGCTTCGCCTTTTTCGCTATCCCAGGCCACGCGGGGGATGGCCTTTCCTTTGTGAACGATGCGAAGGCGCGCGGCGCCGTGGTCGTGATCGCTGAGCGCGCGGCCGAATGTCCGCTGCCCCTCGTCGTCGTCCAGGATGTGCGCGCAGCGCTCGCCCATGCGGCGGCGCGCTTCTATCCGCGACAGCCGCAAACGATCGTCGCCGTCACCGGCACGAGTGGCAAGACATCCGTCGTCGCCTTCCTGCGCCAGATCTGGGCGGCGCTCGGCCACGAGGCCGCGTCTCTCGGCACGGTGGGCGTTGTGGATTCTTCCGGCGCGCATTATGGCGCGCTGACGACGCCGGGGCCGGTGGAGCTACACAAGATCCTCGATGACCTTGCGGAACGCGGCGTCACCCATCTCGCCATGGAGGCGTCGTCGCTTGGCATCGATCAGCGCCGTCTCGACGGCGTGCGGCTGAAAGCCGCGGCCTTCACCAATTTCTCGCGCGACCATCTCGACCACCACCGCGACATGGAAGACTATTTCGCGGCGAAGATGCGTCTCTTCGACACGCTGTTGCAGCCGGGCCAGACCGCGGTGATCGACGCCGACGCCGATATTGTGGCGCGGGTGTCGCCGCTTTGCTCGGCGCGCGGTCTCGATGTTTTCAGCGCCGGCAAGAACGGCGACGCTATCAGGTTGAAGGGGGCTTCGCCGAGCGCCCTTGCGACGCGCCTGACGCTCGAACATGCTGGCGAGACCTATCATGTCGAGCTTCCGCTTGCCGGCGCCTTCCAGACCTCCAATGCGCTCGTCGCCGCCGGCCTCGCCATCGCGGCGGGCGACGCGCCGGCTCGCGTTTTCGCCGCGCTCGCTGATCTGAAAGGCGCGCCCGGCCGTCTGGAGCTCGTCGGCGCGCGTGATGGCGCGCCGGTCTTCGTCGATTACGCCCACAAACCCGATGCGCTGGAGAAGGTTCTCGCGACGGTGCGTCCCCTGGCCCCGGGGCGGCTCATCGTCGTCTTCGGCTGCGGCGGCGACCGCGACAGGGGCAAGCGACCACTCATGGGCGAAATCGCCGCGCGCGCCGCAGATGTCGCCATCGTCACCGACGACAATCCGCGCAGCGAGGAGTCCGCCGCGATCCGGGCGGAAATCATCGCCGGGACGCGGGGCGCGGGGAACGCGAAGGTCATCGAGATCGCCGACCGTGGCGAGGCCATCGCCCGAGCCGTGGCGGACCTTCGCGCGGGCGACGCGCTCGTCGTGGCCGGCAAGGGCCACGAGACTGGCCAGATTGTCGGCAATCGCATATTGCCCTTTTCCGATCACGAGGCAGTCGTCAAGGCGCTGCAGGAGCATGGTTCATGAGGCAGGAACCCCTTTGGTCGGGGCTGGCGCTGGTCGGCGCCCTACAGGCGCGGGTCAGCGGCGCGTTGGCGCGCGAGGCGACGGGCGTCTCGATCGATACGCGCACGCTGCAACCCGGCGATCTCTTCTTCGCCATCCGTGGCGAGGCCCGCGACGGCCATGAGTTCGTGCGCGCGGCTTTCGAAAAGGGCGCCGCCGCCGCGGTCATCGACGAGGAGCATGCGCTCGATCTCGCCGGCGCCGGACCGCTTTTCGTCGTCAAGAACGTGCAGCGTTCGCTCGAACTTCTGGGCATGCGCGCGCGCGACCGCTCCGCGGCCTTCATCGCCGCCGTCACCGGCTCGGTCGGCAAGACCTCGACGAAGGATATGACGCGGCTGATGCTGTCGGGCTTCGGCGACACCCACGCCTCGGTCGCCTCCTACAATAATCAATGGGGCGTGCCGCTCACGCTGTCGCGCATGCCGGCCTCGACGCGCTACGGCGTCTTCGAGCTCGGCATGAACCATGCGGGGGAGATCGCCGGCCTTGTGGCGCAGGTGCGCCCGCATGTGGCGGTCATCACGCGCGTCGCGCCGGTCCATCTCGAATTCTTCGACTCCATCGAGGGGATCGCCGACGCCAAGGCGGAAATCTTCACGGGTCTCGAAGGCGGCGTCGCCGTCATCAATCGCGACGACGATCATTACGCCCGTCTTGCGGAAGCCGCCTCGCCCTATGCGGGGCATATCTTCGACTTCGGCGAGTCGGAGAGCGCACAGGCGCGGCTGCTTGCTTGCAGGAGCGTCGGCGACGGGCAGGAAGTCTCCGCCGATATTCTCGGGCGTCGCCTCGTCTATCGCATCGGCGCGCCCGGCAAGCATATCGCGATGAATTCGCTCGCCGCGCTGCTGATCGCCGTCGCCTTCGACATCGACGTGGAGAAGGCCGCGGCGACTCTCGCCGATTTCGCGCCGACGCCGGGGCGCGGCCGGCGCGAGACGCTCGATACGGGCGAGGGCGTCTTCACCCTCATCGACGAGAGCTACAACGCCAATCCGACCTCGATGCGCGCGGCGTTCGATTTGCTGGGCGCCACGGCGCCGGGCGCCCGCGGCCGCCGCATCGCCATCCTCGGCGACATGCTGGAGCTCGGTCCGCAGGCGGGCGAGCTTCACGCCGGCCTCGCCGAGGATCTCGAACGGGCGC
The DNA here is from genome assembly GCF_038070105.1 of Methylocystis sp. IM3. Lineage (NCBI taxonomy): Bacteria > Pseudomonadati > Pseudomonadota > Alphaproteobacteria > Hyphomicrobiales > Methylocystaceae > Methylocystis > Methylocystis sp. IM3. The sequence continues at coordinate 1,095,214 of NZ_JBBPBZ010000002.1, forward strand.
GGGTCGATCTTCTGTTCACGTCGGGCCCGCTGATGTCGCGGCTGTATTACGCCGCGCCCGAGGCCATGCGCGGCGCCCACCGCGCCACGCCGCTCGAACTGGAAGAGGCCGTGCTCGCCGCAATTCGGCCGGGCGACGTGGTCATGGTCAAGGGCTCGAACGGGTCGCGCATCTCACGCATCGTCGCCGCCACGAGAGAAAAATTCGCGCCCGAAAAGGCCAGCTGAGGAAGCCGATAGATGCTCACGCTGCTTGCGGAACTGTCTTCCTATTTCAGTCCGCTCAACATTTTCCGCTACATCACCTTCCGCGCCGCGATGGCGGCGGCGACAGCGCTGTTCTGCGTCTTCTTCTTCGCGCCCGAAACCATCGCGGCGCTGCGCGTCCGTCAGGGCAAGGGACAGCCAATTCGCACGGATGGGCCGCAATCGCATCTCCTGACCAAGAAGGGCACGCCGACCATGGGCGGGCTCATGATCCTCTCGGGCCTCGTCGTCGCGACGCTGCTGTGGGCGAAGCTCAGCAACGCCTATGTGTGGATCGTCCTTTTCGTCACCGTGTCGTTCGGCGCGATCGGATTTTATGACGACTATCTGAAAGTCACGAAACAGTCCCACGCCGGATTCTCCGGCAGGGCTCGCCTGGCGCTCGAATTCGTCATCGCCGCCATCGCCTGCTACTTTCTCACCAAGGTCGGCGGCGAGAACATGTCGAAGCTCGCCATCCCGATGGTCAAGGGCTACGTCGGCTCTCTGGGCGTGTTCTTCCTCGTCTTCGGCGCCTTCGTCATCGTCTCGGCCGGCAATTGCGTCAATCTCACCGACGGCCTCGACGGCCTCGCCATCGTGCCCTCGATGATTGCGGTGGGGACTTTCGCGATCTTCGCCTATCTCGTCGGCAATTCGATCTTCTCCAACTATCTCGGCGTCAACTACGTCGCCGGCGTCGGCGAGCTGACGATCGTCTGCTCCGCCTTCATCGGAGCGGGGCTCGGCTTTCTCTGGTACAACGCGCCCCCGGCGCAGATCTTCATGGGCGACACCGGCTCCCTCGCGCTCGGCGGGCTGCTCGGCACGGTGGCCGTGGCGGTGAAGCAGGAATTCGTGCTCGCCATCGTCGGCGGCCTCTTCGTGCTGGAAGGCGCCTCGGTCATCATCCAGGTCGCCTATTTCAAGACCACCGGCAAGCGCATCTTCCTGATGGCGCCCATCCACCATCACTTCGAGCAGAAGGGCTGGAAGGAGCCGCAGATCGTCATCCGCTTCTGGATCATCGCCTTCGTCCTGGCCCTGACGGGTCTCGCCACCCTGAAGCTGAGGTGAGCATGACGCCCGTCACGACCTTCAGGGGCAGGACTGTCGCGCTTTTCGGCCTCGGCGGCTCGGGCCTTTCCACCGCCAGGGCGCTGATTGCCGGCGGCGCCCATGTCTGCGCTTGGGACGATGGCGAAGCCGGACGGCTGAAGGCCGTCGCCCAGGGCGTGCCGCTCGAGGATCTGTCGCAGAGCGACTGGTCGCGTTTTGCCGCGCTGATCCTGACGCCCGGCGTGCCCCTGACGCATCCCGAGCCGCACTGGACCGTGTCGCTCGCCCGCGCGGCGGGAGTCGAGATCATCGGCGACGTGGAGCTGTTCTGCCGTGAGCGCAGGGCGCATACGGGCGGCTCTCCCTTCATCGCCATCACCGGCACCAATGGCAAATCGACAACGACCGCGCTGATCGCGCATATCCTGCGCGAGGCGGGCCGGGACGTGCAGCTCGGCGGGAATATCGGCGTGCCGATCCTCGATCTCGAGCCGCCGTCGGATGAGCGCATTCACGTCATCGAGTGCTCGTCCTTCCAGATCGATCTCACGCCCTCGCTCGATCCGACGATCGGGGTGCTGATCAATCTGACGCCCGACCACATCGACCGGCACGGAACGATGGAGAATTACGCCGCCGTCAAGGAGCGGCTCGTGACGGGGGCCGAAGTGGCGCTCGTCGGCGTCGATGACGCCTTTACCCACGCCATTGGCGCGCGCCTCGCCGCCAATCGACGCGACGGCCAGCGCATCGTTCCGGTCTCCGGCGCGCGGGCGCTCGACTGGGGCTTCTATGTCGAGAAGGGCGAGGTCCATTTCCGCGAACAGGGACATCCGCCGGAGGAGGCGGAGCTTCTCGGTTCGCTTGCCGGCGCGCGGGCGCTGCGCGGCGCGCACAATGCGCAGAACGCCGCTTTCGCCGCCGCGGCGGCCTGGGAGTGCGGTCTCGAGGACGAAGAGATCGCCCGCGGCCTGCAAAGCTATCCCGGCCTGCCGCACCGCATGGAGGAGGTCGGCCGCATCGAGCGGACGCTTTTCGTCAACGACTCGAAGGCGACCAATGCTGACGCCGCGGAGAAGGCGCTGGCGAGCTTTACCGATATCTACTGGATCATCGGCGGCAAGCCGAAGGAAGGCGGCATCGCGCCGCTGCGCGATCATTTCCCGAGAATCCGCAAGGCCTATCTGATCGGCGCGGCGAGCGATGATTTCGCCCGCACGCTCGACGGCGCGCTGCCCTATGAGCGGTGCGAGACGCTGGACGTCGCCACGTTCCGCGCCGCCTGCGACGCGCTCGAGGGCGACGCCGCCGAGCCGATCGTGCTGCTGTCGCCGGCCTGCGCCTCATACGACCAGTTCAAGAATTTCGAGGTGCGCGGCGACGCGTTCCGCAGGCATGTGCAGGAACTGCCCGCCAAACTCTCTGCCCGCAGAGGAGGAAACCCATGATTTCGCGCGCCGAGCGAACCGCATTTTCGGACTGGGCGTGGACGGTCGACCGCTGGCTTCTGGCCGGCATCGGCCTGCTCATCATCTCGGGTCTCGTGTTCGCGATGGCGGGCAGCCCGCCGGTCGCCGAGCGACTGCATCTGCCGACCTTCCATTTCGTCAACCGGCAGGTGGCCTATCTCCTGCCGGCGCTTGCGGTGATGATCGGAACGTCCTTCCTCTCGCCCCGCCATGTACGCCGCGCCGCGCTGGTCATCTTCATCATCTCCCTCGCGCTCGTCGTCGGCACGCTGTTCTTCGGGCAGGAGGTGAAGGGCGCCAAACGCTGGATCTTCGGCATTCAGCCGTCGGAATTCCTGAAGCCCGCCTTCGTGGTGGTCGTCGCCTGGGCCTTTTCGGAAGGCGCCCGGCGCAAGGACGTGCCGGGCAATGTGATTGCGATACTCCTGTTCCCGCTGACGATCGGCCCGCTCATCCTTCAGCCCGATTTCGGCCAGACCATGCTGGTTTCGATCGTCTGGGGCGCCCTGTTCTTCATGGCCGGCCTTCATATCATCTGGGTCGTGGGGCTCGGCGGCGCGGCGCTGCTTTCGGCGCTGCTCGCCTATAAATTCGTGCCGCATGTCCATGCGCGCATCGAGGCCTTTCTGGAGCCGCCGCCGCCCGTCGCGGGCGTGCCCGCGAATTTCCAGTCCGAGACCGCGCTCGAAAGCTTCATCGCCGGCTCGTGGTTCGGCAAGGGGCCGGGCGAGGGCACGGTGAAGCGCATCCTGCCGGACTCGCATACGGACTTCATCTTCGCCGTCATCGGCGAGGAGTTCGGCGTCATCGTCTGCATCTTGCTGGCGTCGGTCTTCGCCTTCATCGTGGTACGCGGGCTGTTTCTGGCGGCGCGCAACGAAGACCCCTTCTGCCGCTTCGCCACCGCCGGGCTGGTCATGCTGTTCGGCCTGCAAAGCTGCATCAATATGGCGGTGAATGTGCATCTGATGCCCGCGAAGGGCATGACGCTGCCCTTCGTTTCCTATGGCGGCTCCTCGCTCATTTCGCTGTCGCTCGGCATGGGTTTTCTGCTTGCCGTCACCCGTAAGCGCCCGCGCACCCGCGTCCTGACCGAGGTCGCCGCGAGCGGCGCGCCTGTTCCGGCGGCGGCGTGACATGACGCAGGGTCCGATCCTCCTCGCCGCCGGCGGCACCGGCGGCCATTTGTTCCCGGCCGAGGCGCTCGCCCACGCCCTCGCCGCGCGCGGCGTCGTCGTCGATCTCGTCACCGACGAGCGCGCGCTCGCCTATGGCGGCGGTTTTCCGGCCCGCGCCATGCACTGTATTCCCGCGGCGACCCCGCGGGGCGGCTCGCTCATCGAGCGCGCGCGGGCGGTCGGGCGCCTCGCCTATGGAACGGCGCAGGCGGCGGCGCTGCTGCGGGCGTTGAAGCCGAGCGCCATCATCGGCTTTGGCGGCTATCCCACCGTGCCGCCGCTGCTCGCGGCCTCTTTTCTGAAGATCCCGAGCGTGCTGCACGAGTCGAACGGCGTCATGGGCAAGGCGAACCGCTTCCTTGCCGGTCATGTCGACAGCATCGCCGCGGGGCTCGCCAATCTCGCCGTGCCCGCGCCCTTGCAGGGCAAGGTCGTCGTCTCCGGCAATCCGGTGCGGCCCAATGTGCTCGAAGCCGCGAAGCTTCCCTATCCCGGTTTCGAGGACGGCCTGTTCCGTCTGCTCGTCACCGGGGGCTCGCAAGGCGCGCGCGTGATGGCCGACATCGTGCCGGAGGCGATCGCCGCGCTTTCGGCCGACCGGCGCGCCCGCATCCGGCTCGTGCAGCAAACCCGCGCGGAAGACATGGACCGTGTCGGGGCGGCCTATGCCCGCGCCAATGTGGAAGCCGAGACCGCGCCTTTTTTCACTGATCTGCCGCTGCGCATGGCGCAGGCGCATTTCATCATCGCCCGCGCCGGCGCCTCGACGGTGTCGGAGCTCGCGGTCATCGGCCGGCCCGCGATGCTCGTGCCGCTCCCCCATGCGCTCGATCAGGATCAGGCGGCGAACGCCGCCTTTCTGCAGCAGGCGGGGGCCGCCGAGACCGTGCGGCAGACCGACTTCACGCCGGCCTTTCTCTCCGCGCGTCTAGCCGCGCTCATCGACGCGCCGCACGACCTCGCAGAGCGCGCCGAGGCCGCGAAGCGCGTCGGCGTTCCCGATGCGGCCGAGAGACTTGCGGATCTGGTTTTAACCGTCGCGCAACGCCGCGCGTCGTAACGGAGACAGTCATGAAACTGCCGCGCGATCTCGGCCCCATTCACTTTGTCGGCATCGGCGGCATCGGCATGTCCGGCATCGCCGAGGTGCTGCTCAATCTCGGCTACAAGGTGCAGGGCTCCGACGCGACCGAAAACGCCAATGTGAAGCGCCTGTCGGAAAAGGGCGCGACCGTCTTTGTCGGCCATGACGCGAAAAATCTCGGCGACGCCGCGGTGGTCGTGGTCTCGACGGCGATCAAGCGCGACAATCCCGAGCTCGCGGCGGCGCGCGAAAAGCGCCTGCCCGTGGTGCGCCGCGCTGAAATGCTCGCCGAGCTGATGCGCCTCAAGCAGTGCGTCGCCATCGCCGGCACGCATGGCAAGACGACGACGACCTCGCTCGTCGCGACCCTGCTCGACGCCGGGGGGCTTGATCCGACGGTCATCAACGGCGGCATCATCAACGCGTACGGCACCAATGCGCGACTGGGCGCCGGCGAGTGGATGGTGGTCGAGGCCGACGAAAGCGACGGCACCTTCCTCAAGCTTCCGGCCGATGTCGCGATCGTCACCAATATCGATCCCGAGCATCTCGATCACTTCCATACGTTCGACGCGATCAAGGACGCCTTCCGCGCCTTTATCGAGAATATTCCCTTCTACGGCTTTGCGGTCATGTGCCTCGATCATCCGACGGTGCAGGAGCTCGTCGGCAAGATCGAGGACCGCCGCGTCATCACCTATGGCGAAAATCCGCAGGCCGACGTGCGGCTGCTCGACGTCGATCTCGAAGGCGGGGTCTCGCGCTTCAACATTCTGCTGCGCGACCGCAAGACGGCGCAGGCGACCTATCTGGAAAATCTGCTGCTGCCCATGCCCGGCCATCACAATGCGCTGAACGCCACGGCGGCGGTGGCGGTCGCCTATCAGCTGGGCCTCTCGCCCGATCAGATCCGCAAGGCGCTCGCGGGCTTTGGCGGCGTCAAGCGCCGCTTCACCCGCACGGGCGAGTGGAACGGCGTGCAAATCTTCGACGATTACGGCCATCATCCGGTGGAGATCGCCGCGGTGCTGCGCGCCGCGCGGGCCTCGACGAAAGGCAAGGTCGTGGCGGTGATGCAGCCGCATCGCTTCACGCGCCTGCAATCGCTCTTTGATTCCTTCGCGACCTCCTTCAACGACGCCGACGTGGTGATCGTCGCCGATGTCTATGCGGCGGGCGAGCAGCCCATTCCCGGCGTCGACCGCGACGCGCTGGTGAACGCCATCCGCGCCCATGGCCATCGCCGCGCCATGGGTCTGCCGTCGCCGGAAGTGCTGCCGGCCATGGTGCGCGAGATCGTGGCGCCGGGCGATTACGTCGTTTGCCTGGGCGCCGGCAATATCACGCAATGGGCCTATGCGCTGCCGGAGCAGCTTGCCTCGGGCGGCGCGTCATGACCTTCCCCGATCTCGGCGCGGACATCGCCGCGCGCATGCCGGAGCTTCGCGGCAAGCTCTCCGCCAACGAGCCGCTTGCGCCCTACACCTGGTTTCGCGTCGGCGGGCCGGCGCAGCTTTTCTTCATGCCCGCAGACGAAGCCGATCTCGCTTATTTCCTCGCGCGGCTGCCCAAGGAGATTCCGGTCGTCGTCATCGGCCTCGGCTCCAATCTCATCGTGCGTGACGGCGGCGTCGCGGGCGTCGTCATCCGCCTGTCGGCGAAGGGCTTCGGCGAGATTGCCGTCGAGGACGGATGCCGGCTGCGCGTCGGCGCCGCCGCGCCGGATGTGAAGGCGGCCCGGGCGGCGGCCGAGGCGGGGATAGACGGCCTCGCCTTTTATCGCGGCATTCCCGGCGCGATCGGCGGCGCGCTGCGCATGAACGCGGGCGCGCATGGCGGCGAGACGAAGGATGCGCTCATCGAAGCGCGCGGCGTCGACCGCGAGGGCAATATCCGCATCTTCGCCAACGCCGACATGGGCTATAGCTACCGGCACTGCGCCGCGCCCGAGGACGTGATCTTCACGCAGGCGCTCTTTCAGGGGCGGCCCGGCGATCCGCAGGCCATTCTCGCCGAAATGGACCGCATCACCCAGGCGCGCGAAGCCTCGCAGCCGATCAGGGAAAAGACCGGCGGCTCGACCTTCAAGAATCCGGAAGGCCACAAGGCCTGGCAGCTGATCGACGCGGCCGGGTGCCGCGGGCTCGTCGTCGGCGACGCGCAGGTCAGCGAGATGCATTGCAATTTTCTCATCAATCGCGGGCAGGCGACCGCCGCCGACATCGAGACCCTGGGCGAGACCGTCCGCCGCCGCGTCAGGGAGACGAACGGCGTCGATCTGCACTGGGAAATCAAACGCATCGGGATTCCCTAGAGAATGAGCTTCCTGACGTCCCGCAGCCTGCCCCTCTCTCGCGAGACGCCACGCGTCGCGGCCTTTCTCGCCAGCCCCTTGACGACGCTTCTGCTCATCGCGGCGGCGATTGCGTTACAGGCCGCGGGCCATATCGACTGCGACGTTTCCTGGTTCATCACCTTCGCCGAGAAGGTCGTCGACGGGGCCGTTCCCTATGTCGACGTGACGGACCCCAACCCGCCGGCGGCCTTTCTGGTTCTGGCGCCGGCCGTGAGGCTGGCGCGGGCGCTCGGTCTCGCCGTCGAGCCCGTCGTCGCCGCGCTCGTCTTTTTCGCCGGCTTCCTGTCTCTCACGTTCAGCGCCGCCGCGATCGTCCGTTATGGCGCCCCGCGCTCGCGCGAGGATCGGGGGCTCCTGCTCAATGCGTCGGTCTTCCTGTTGCTCGTGGCGCCCGCGCATGTCTTCGCAGAGCGGGAACATATGGCGCTGTTGGCGCTCATGCCCCTGCTGGCGATGCTCGCGGCGCGCGCCGAGGGCGGGCGGGCGCCCATGCCGCTGCGCCTCCTCGCCGGTCTCGGGGGCGGTCTGGCCGTCTGTTTCAAGCCGTTTTTCGCGCTCGCCATATTGCTGCCGGCGCTGGCGCTGGCCGCAAGGGAGCGTTCGCCGCGCCTGTTGCTCTCCGGAGAGACGGCGGCCGCCGCCGCGCTCGTCCTGCTCTATGGCGCCCTCACGCTCGTCTTCTTCCCGGCCTATGCGCGGGATGCGCTGCCCCTGATCGCGGACGTTTATCAGCCGGCTCGGGAGAGTTGGGCCAGGCTCGCGCTGAGTCTGGCGCCCTTCAACGTCGCCCTTCTCGTCGCGCTCGCCGCAGCGTCGGCGCAGGGCTTCGCGCATCCGCCGGCGGCGCCGGGCTTCGTGGCGCCGGCGGCCGCGCGCGTCTGCGCCTTCGCGTCGCTCGGCTTTCTCGCAGCCTTTCTCCTGCAAGGGAAAGGCTGGATGAATCACGCCTATCCGGGGCTCGCGCTCGCGCTCCTCGCCTGGTGCTTCTTCGCGCTCGACCCGCATCCGCGCGCCCGCGCGGCCCGAGACGGCCGGCTGTTCAAATTCGTCTTCCTGCCGCTCTTCCTCTCCGCCCCGGCCATGTTCGGAGCGGGCGCGATGCTGGGGGATTTCGAGGAGCATCCGGGTCTCGACGCCGGGATCGCCCGCGTGGCGCCGGCGCATCCGCGTCTCATTGCCCTCGCCCGCGAACTTTCCTTTGGCCATCCTGTCACGCGCCAGCTCGGCGGAACATGGGTCGGTCGCCCCAATGCGCTCTGGCTGGCGAGCCTTGCCGGCTATCTTCTGCCGGGCGCAAAGGACCCGGCCTGGCGCGCCCGGCTCGAGGGCTACCGGCGACGTGATCTCGCGGGCTTCGCCGAGGATGTCCGCGCCGGGCGGCCGGATGCGATCATCGTCGAGGACAGGGCGACGCGCGAATGGACGCTGGCGCAGCCCGAGACAACGCATGCGCTCGATGGCTATGAAAAGACGGGGCAGGTGGAAGAGGTCGAGATCTGGACCCGGAAGGCCCCCTGACGGCGTTGCGCCCCCAGGCGCCGCAACGTAGCCTCTGGCCAAAGAGATTCGCGCAGGCGAGCGCGCTCGCCCCGCCTGCGGCAAAGCGCCGCCGGCCGTCCTGGGGACGCCCCTGTCACTTTCTGATTCAACGAGAGCCTCATGACCAAACACGTCGCCGTTCTGATGGGCGGACTCTCCGCCGAACGCGAGATTTCCCTGCGCTCCGGCGCGGCCTGCGCGAAGGCGCTGGCGGAGCAGGGCTATCGGGTCACGTCGGTGGACGTGGGGCGCGACGCCGCGAGCGTTCTGGGCGAGCTGAAGCCGGACGTGGCCTTCAACGCGCTGCACGGCAAATATGGCGAGGATGGCTGCATCCAGGGCGTGCTGGAGCTCCTGCGCATTCCCTACACCCATTCCGGCGTGCTCGCCTCCTCCATGGCGATGAAGAAGGACGTGGCCAAGCTCGTGATGTCGGCGGCGGGCGTCCCGGTCCCGAGAGGTCGCGTCGTGCATCGGCTCGACGCCGCGCGGGCCCATGCGCTGCCGGCGCCCTATGTGCTCAAGCCGGTCTCGGAAGGCTCTTCCTTCGGCGTCTTCATCATTCGGGACGACAGCGCGCCGCTGCCCGCGGAGCTCGCCGCCGCGGACTGGGAGCACGGGGATCTGATGCTCGCCGAGCAGTTCGTGGACGGCCGCGAACTCACCTGCGCCGTGATGGGCGATCGCGCCCTGGACGTGATCGAGATCCTCGCCGCCGACGGCGGCTGGTACGACTTCCACGCAAAATACGCGAAAGGCGGCTCGAAACACCTTCTTCCGGCAAATCTTAAAGAGAAAATTTACCAAGAGGTCCAACATTTAGCGATCGAGGCTCACAGAGCTCTCGGCTGTCGCGGCGTCAGCCGCGCCGACTTCCGATACGACGACCGCCCCGAAGGCACGGGGGAACTCGTCGTATTGGAGGTCAACACGCAGCCGGGGATGACGGAGACCTCGCTCGTGCCAGAAATGGCGGTTTTTGCAGGTTTTTCGTTCGGCGAGCTCGTCAAATGGATGGTGGAAGACGCATCCTGCGATCGTTAGGGCAGACGACTGCCCTTCCGCTCGTTCATTTTCCTGCCGCCGAGCCCCAGGCCGCCGTCGCCGGCGGCCCCATTCCCGCCGCCGCGTCCGCCGCCAACGCCGTTCCTCCCCGCGCCGTTCCACGCCGCCGCGCGGCGGACCTGCCTGTTCTCGACCGCTTCGCCTTTCTGGGGCGGCCCGGCGTCGGCCTTTTCGGCCTCGCCCTGCTTTTTGGCGGCGTCGGCTTCGCCGGCATGGTGCAGAACGGCGGCTATGACGCGCTCGTCGCGCGCGAGGGCCAGCCCTGGGACATCGCCGCCCGCGCCATCGGCTTCGATATTGCGGGGGTGACCATCACCGGCCAGTCGCGGCTGACCGAGAAGGAGTTGCTCCGGGCCGGGGGCGTCGACGCCCGCAACTCGCTGCCTTTCATGGACGCCGCCGAGGTACGCGAGCGGCTGATGGCGATCCCGCTTGTGAAATCGGCGCGGGTGATGAAGCTCTATCCCAATCGACTCGTCATCGCGATCGAGGAGCGTCGGCCGCATGCGCTCTGGCAGCAGGACGGCCGGATCACGGTCGTCGCGGACGACGGCGTCGCCATCGACGAACTGCGCGACGAAAGATACCTCGGCCTGCCGTTCGTCGTCGGCGAGGGCGCGCAGAAGCGGCTGCCGGAATTCCTGCAACTGATGGCCGGTCTCGGCGATCTGGCGCAGCGCGTGAAGGCCGGCGTGCTGGTGTCCGGCCGCCGCTGGGACCTCGACATGACCAACGGCATGCTGATCAAGCTGCCGGAGGAAAATCCCGCGCGCGCCGTGGGAACTCTGCTGCGCCTCCAGCGCGAGGCGAGAATTCTCGAGAAGGATGTGATGTCGATTGACCTGCGCGCGCCTGATCGCGTCGCCGTGCGCCTGACCGAGGAGGCCGCCGCCGCGCGTGAGGCGGCGCTTCCGCACAAATCCAAGAAGACGGGTGGTTAGCGTTATGAAGCCCCAACTCGTATTGCCGCGTTTGAAGCCCCTCGCGTCGCGTCGCTCTGCGACGTTCGCCGCGCTCGACGTCGGCACGTCGAAGATCGCCTGCCTGATCGCCCGCCTCACGCCGGCGAGTCAGACTGCGCCCGGCGACTGGCGCACCCATCGGGTCCGCGTGCTGGGCATCGGCCATCAGCGGTCGCTCGGCGTCAAGAACGGCCTCGTCATCGACATGGACGAGGCGGAGCGCGCCATTCGCCAGACGGTCGACGCCGCCGAGCGCATGGCCGGCGTCCAGATCGACCGCGTCATCGTCACCGCCTCCGGCGGGCGGCTGGCCTCCGAGCATTTCACCGCTAAGCGCGCTATCGGCGGGCGTGAGGTGGCGGCGGCCGATATTCACCGCGTGCTGGAGGCCTCGGCGGCGCATCATCTGCATCGCGGCCGGGTCGCCGTGCATTCGCTGCCCACTGGCTTCTCGCTCGACGGCGTCGACGGCATACGCGAGCCCAAGGCGATGATCGGCGAGGAACTCGGCGTCGATCTGCATGTGGCGACCTGCGATCACGCCGCGGCGCGCAATCTTCTTCTCGCGGTCGAGCGCGGCCACCTCGGCGTCGCCGGCATGGCCGCCGCGCCTTATGTCGCCGGCCTCTCGGTGCTCGAGCCGGACGAAGCCGAAATGGGCGTCATCGTCGTCGACATGGGCGCGGGCTCGACCTCGCTCGCGGTCTTCGCGCATGGCGAGATGACGCATCTCGACGCCGTGACGCTCGGCGGCAATCATGTCACCATGGACATCGCCCGCGGCCTCGACGCGCGGCTCGCCGACGCGGAGCGCCTCAAGACGTTTCATGGCTCCGCCATTTCCTCGACCTCGGACGAGCGAGAGACGGTCTCTTTCGTACACGTCGGGGAGCACGGCCACCACAAGGCTCACGCGCCAAAGTCCCACCTCGTGCGAATCATCCGCCCGCGCATCGAGGAGACTTTAGAATTTCTTCGCGACCGTCTGGCGCGCGCTGGTCATCCGTCCGGCCCGAGCCGCCGCATCGTTCTCACCGGCGGCGCCAGCCAACTCACCGGCGCGGCGGAGTCTGCGCGCCGCATTCTCGGCGGCCAGGTCCGCGTCGGACGCCCGATCGGCGTCGAAGGTCTTCCCGATCCCGCGCGCTCGCCCGCCTTTGCGGCGGCGGCGGGACTGCTCGTCTTTCCGCAAGTCGCGGCGCGCGAATATTTCGAGCCCCACCGCGCCGAGCGAACGGCGACGGGAACGGACGGCTACATGAGGCGAGTGGGTAGATGGTTAAAGGAAAGCTTCTAGAATCGCGGCCAAGTGATTCTCCCCATTGAGGCAATCCGGCCTGAAACGCCGGGCCTCGAACAAATAACCGAGGACGAAGCGTTCGGCGACGGGGCGTCCAAGGATTGGAACAACCGACGCCGAAGAGCTGTGTAAATTCCGAGAGGCCTGGCAAATGACGATTAATCTCAAAGCGCCCGAATTGAGGGAATTGAAGCCCCGCATCATGGTGTGCGGCGTCGGCGGCGGCGGCTGCAACGCCGTCAACAACATGATCTCGTCCGGTCTTTCTGGCGTCGACTTCCTCGTCGCCAACACGGACGCGCAGGCGCTGGCCTCGTCGCCGGCCGAGCGCGTCATCCAGATGGGCCTGCAGGTGACCGAGGGTCTCGGCGCCGGCGCGCAGCCGGAAGTCGGCCGCGCCGCCGCCGAGGAGGCGCGCGAGGAAATTCGCGAGCAGCTCCAGGGCGCGCATATGTGCTTCGTCACCGCCGGCATGGGCGGCGGCACGGGCACGGGCGCGGCGCCGGTGATCGCCCAGATCGCACGCGAGATGGGCATCCTCACCGTCGGCGTCGTCACCAAGCCCTTCCATTTCGAAGGCCAGCGCCGCCTGCGCATTGCCGAGTCCGGCATTTGCGAACTCCAGAAATGCGTCGACACGCTGATCGTCATCCCGAACCAGAACCTGTTCCGCATCGCGACCGAAAAGACGACCTTCGCGGACGCCTTCGCCATGGCGGATCAGGTGCTTTACTCGGGCGTCGCCTCCGTCACCGATCTCATGGTGAAAGAGGGCCTCATCAATCTCGATTTCGCCGACGTGCGTTCGATCATGCGCGGCATGGGCAAGGCCATGATGGGCACGGGCGAAGCCACGGGCGAGCGCCGCGCCAATCTCGCCGCCGAGGCGGCGATCGCCAATCCGCTGCTCGACGAAGTGTCCATGAAGGGCGCGCGCGGCCTGCTGATCTCGATCACCGGCGGCCACGACCTCACGCTCTATGAAGTCGACGAGGCGGCGAGCCGCATCCGTCAGGAAGTGGACGAGGACGCCAACATCATCCTCGGCGCCACCTTCGACTCGGCGCTCGAGGGCGTCGTGCGCGTCTCGGTCGTCGCCACCGGCATCGATCTCGCCGCGATCACCGCCGACGATCCGACGAGCGCGGCCCGTATGGCGGAGGCGGCCGAGCGCATGCGCGCCCAGCTGCAGCAGCAGGCGAAGCCGCAGCCCTCGGCCATCCCGGTCGTCGAAACCTCGGCGCAGGTCTACGCCATGCCCGAGCGCGCGCCTGCGCCGGCCTATCAGCCGGAAATGCGCGAGCCGGCGCCGGCGTCCTATTACGCCGAGCCGGCGCCGGCCGCGCCGCCCCAGATGACGACCAACGGCGTCTATCTCGAGCCGGTCGGCGCCCGCCCGACCTATGGCGACCCGCGCATGCAGGAGCCGGCGCAGCGCATGATGGCCGAGCCCGCGCCGACGGGCTATGTGCCGCCGCCGCCGGAAATGCCGCGCACGCCGCGCATGCCGTCGATCGAGGACTTCCCCAAGCCGGTTCAGGATCAGATGCGCCAGCATCGCGGCGAGGCGGTCCACGACCCGCGCCGTAAGTCGATCTTCGAGCGCCTCGCCTCCTTCGGCGCGAGCCGTCAGGAGGACGGGATGCCGGGCGCCCCTGCGCCGCAGCATCAGCCCCCGGCGCCGCCGCGCGCCCCGGCGCAGCAGCCCTCGACGGTGTCGGAATATGGCAAGCGTCCGGCCGGCGCGCCGCAGCCGGCGCACGCCGCGCTCGACCCGCATGGCCGCCGTCCGGCGCAGCCGCGCCCTGCCGAGGACGACCATCTCGAAATCCCGGCCTTCCTGCGCCGGCAGTCGAGCCACTGACCATCAGGCGCCCGCCTCGACAAGGGCCCGCTTTGCGCGGGCCTTTGTTTTTGGCGGGGCTTCCCGGTCTGTAATAAACTGTAAGAAAGCGTTACTGGAGCCCGGCGGCCCGATTGCGCTAATCTTCGCGGTAAATCCGGATCGTCGGCCAAGCCTCACGGGGGAGGATTTTTCTCATTCGCCCGAAGTCCCGACCCTCATCGGTTTCGAGCCTTTTCGCGCGCGCGGCGCAGACCACGCTTGCCAGACCCGCGGTTCTCTCGGGCCGGGGCGTGCATGGCGACCGGCCAGCCAGGGTGACGCTTCTTCCCGCCGCCGCAAATTCGGGCGTGGCGTTCAGCGTCGGCGGAGCCGAGTTGCGCGCCGACTGGCGTGGGGTCGACGCCACGCAGATGCGCACGCGCCTCTCGTCCGGCGAGGCGAGCGTCTCGACCGTCGAGCATCTTCTCGCCGCGCTCGCCGGACTCGGCCTCGACAATGCGCTCGTTCTGGTCGAAGGCGACGAAGTTCCGGCCATGGACGGATCGGCTCAGGCTTTCGTCGAGGCGATCGACGAGGCGGGCGTCGTCGCGCTCGCCGCGCCGCGCGCCTGCCTGCGCGTCGTCAAGCCCGTGCGGGTCTCGCAGGGCGCCGCCTGGGCGGCCTTGATGCCGGCCGCGCGCGGCCTGAGTCTCGACGTGGAGATCGCCTTCGAGGGGCCGATCGGCCGCCAGCGGCGCAGACTGGCGCTGACGCCCCAGAGCTTTCGCGCCGAACTCGCGCGCGCCCGCAGCTTCGGCTTCCTGCGCGACGCGGAGCGTTTGTGGCGGGCGGGGCTCGCGCTCGGCGCCACTCTGGAAAATACCGTGGTGCTCGATGGCGAGACTGTGTTGAATCCGCAAGGATTGCGCTACGCCGACGAATGCCTGCGCCACAAGATGCTCGACGTGGTGGGCGACCTCGCCCTGGCCGGCGCCCCGATCGTCGGCGCTTTTCGCTCCTTCAGGGGCGGACACGGGCTCAATATGGCGCTGCTCGAGGCGGCGATGCAGGCGGGCGCGCTGGCGCGCGCGGAGGCCGCAGAGGCCAGCGAGCGGCCCATGCTTCAGCCCTCGCCATAATCTCGCCAGAAGAAAATCCTTCCTTCTCGCAGATCACTCTCCGTCGCAACGCGCAGCCAGCGCCGCGATGACGCGGGCCGGCCGCCGGCGCCGCGAGTGGCGGGGCGCGGCGGATTAGGCTAAAACGTCGCGCGGCAGCGTCGGGGGCTGCTGCTCATTGCCGCAAGGGGCACTTGATATGTCGCTTTCCAACGCTTCCTTCCGCTCGTCCGCTTTGCTCGTCGCAGCCGCCCTGGCCTTCTCCGCTGCGCCCGCCCGCGCCGATCTGATGGATTCGATCACCAGCGGCTTCGGGCTTCTCGGCGGCGGCGAAAAATACAAGATGGAAGTCACGCCCGACGTTCCGGCCGACACACTCTACAACCAGGGCCTCGCCAAGCTGAAAGCAAAGGATTACGAGGGCGCCGCGAAGAGATTCTCCGAGCTCGAGAAGACCTATCCGTCATCCGAATGGGCGCGCAAAGGCCTGCTCATGACGATCCACGCCCAGTTCGAAAAGCCCGCCTATGACGATGCGGTGCAGTCTGCGCAGCGCTACATCGGGCTCTATCCGAACTCGGCCGATACGCCTTACGTTTATTACATCGCCGGCATGTCCTATTATAATCAGGTGCCGGACGTGATGCGCGACCAGTCGTCTGCGGAAAAGGCGCTTTCGATCTTCCAGGAGCTCGTCACCAAATATCCGAAGTCGGAATATGTCGCCGACGCGCGTTACAAGATGGGCGTCGCCCGCGACCAGCTCGCCGCCAAGGAAATGCAGGTCGGCCGCTTCTATCTCACGCGCAAGAACTATCCCGCGGCCATCAACCGGTTCCACGAGGTTCTGTCCAAATTCCAGACCACCCGACATACGGAGGAGGCGCTCTATCGCCTCACCGAAGCCTATCTCGCCATGGGCGTCACCAATGAGGCGCAGACCGCGGCCGCGATTCTAGGGCACAATTTCCCGGATTCGCAGTGGTACAAGGACGCTGTCGAGCTGCTGAAGAGCGACGGGCTGGCGCCGCACGAATATACCGATTCCTGGCTCTCAAAGATCGGCAAGACGCTGCACGCCATCTGAGGTCTTACGGGGCGAGATGCGCTCGCAGGAAGCGGCCCGCCTGCGCCAGCGCGCGCCGGCCGTCCGCAAGGCCGGCGTTCCACATCTGCCAGGCGTGAATCATATGCGGCCAGATTTCCAGCGTGACCGCCACATTCGCGGCGCCCGCCGCCTCGGCGAAGCGCGTCGAATCCGAGAGAAGCGTCTCCGCCGCTCCGACCTGTATGAGCAGGGGCGGCAGCTCCGCCAGATCGGCGAAGAGCGGCGAGAGCCTCGGATCCTTGCGGTCGGCGCCCGCAGCATAGGCGCTCGCAAGCTCCTCGAGATAAGGCTTGTGGATCAGCGGATCGACGGCGTCTTTTGTTGCGAGCGTCTCGCCCGATAGGGTGAGATCCGTCCAGGGCGACGAGAGCCACAGACAGGCCGGCGTCGCGGCGCCGCCATCGCGCTGCCGCATCGCCAGCGCCACGCAAAGTCCGCCGCCGGCGCTATCGCCGCCAAGGGCGACGTGTTTCGCGGAAAGTCCCTGCGCCTCCAGAAAACGCCAGGCGGCGAAGGCGTCGTCGTGCGCGGCGGGGAAGGGATGCTCTGGCGCCAGCCGATAGGCGACCGCGAGGGTGCGCGCCCCGGCGGCGCGGCCCGCTTCCGTGACCATGCGGCGATGGCTCACGATCGAACCCGAGCAATAGCCGCCGCCATGGAAGAACAGCAGGACCCGGGACGGATCGGCGCCCGGCGCGAGCGACCATTCGGCCGCGAGCCCGCCGATTGTTACGGGCGTCAGGGCGATATCGGACGCGACCGGCCAATGGGCGCCGACGTCCTCGATCCGCGCGCGCCGCTCCGCCCAGCCGACCGGGCGCGGCCTGGCGGCGAGGAGCGCGCGAACACGGTTGATTTCGTCATCGGCCATGCCAACCTCCCCGCGAAGCGGCGAATCGCCTTTGCCGTCCACAGAATAATGGCCGCCGCGCCGCGCCCCGCGACGGCCGGCCGACTAAAGTAGAGCGTCATGCTGGTCCGTCTGTCCATACGCGACATCGTGCTGATCGATGCGCTCGATCTCGACTTCGGGCCGGGGCTGACGACGCTCACCGGCGAGACGGGCGCGGGCAAGTCGATCCTGCTCGACGCCTTCATGCTCGCGCTCGGCGGGCGCGGCGACGCCTCGCTCGTGCGCGCGGGCTGCGAGCAGGGGCAGGTGACGGCGGTCTTCGATCTGGCACCCGATCATCCCGCCCATCTCGCGGCGCGCGAATTTGGCCTCTCCTCCGAGGACGAACTTGTGCTGCGCCGGGTGCAGGCGGCCGACGGGCGCACCCGCGGCTTCGTCAATGATCAGCCGGCGACGGCGCAGGCGCTGCGCGCCATCGGGGGCGAACTCGTCGAAATTCACTGCCAGCACGACGACCGCGCGCTCGTCGATCCGAACGCCCATCGCGCGCTGGTCGATGCGCATGGCGGCCTTTCCGGGCAGGCGGGGGAGACGCGCGCGAGGCATGGCGCCTGGCAGGCGGCGCGCCGCCTGCTCGCCGAGGAGGAGGCGCGCATCGCCAGGGCGCGGGCCGAGGCTGATTATCTCCGCCACGCCCATGAGGAGCTGACGAAGCTCGGCCCGCAGGAGGGCGAGGAGGAGGCGCTGGCCGAGCGGCGCCTGTTCATGCAGCGCGCCGAAAAGGTTGCGACCGACATTCGCGACGCGCTCGCCGCTTTCGCCGACGAGCGCGGCCCGGCGGCCGAGATCGCGCAAACCGCGCGCCGGCTCGAACGCCGCCTGACGCAGGCGCCCACGATTCTGGAGCCGCCGGCCCGCGCTTTGGCGCAGGCGGTCGACGCGCTCGGCCTCGCCGAACAGGCGCTGGAGCAGGCCCTCGCCGAGACGCGTTTCGATCAGGCCGAACTGGAGCGCGTCGAGGAGCGGCTTTTCGCCCTGCGCGGGGCCGCGCGCAAATATCAGGTTCCCGTGCCGGAGCTGCCGCGTCTTGCGGCTAAATTTGCAGACGACCTCGCGGCGCTCGACGCCTCCGAGGCGCGGCTCGTCGCGCTCGGCAAGGGGCTCGAGGCGGCCAAGGCCGACTATGACGAGTCGGCGAGCGCGCTCTCCGCCGCGCGCCGAAAGGCGGCGAAGACGCTCGACGCCCTCGTCGACGCGGAGCTCGCGCCCCTCAAGCTCGAGGGCGCGCATTTCTCGACGCAGATCACGAGCGACCCCGAGAATCCCGGGCCGGAGGGGATCGACCGCGTCGAATTCTGGGTGCAGACCAATCCGGGCTCGCGTCCGGGTCCGCTGACCAAGGTCGCATCCGGGGGCGAGCTCGCGCGTTTCATGCTGGCCCTGAAGGTCGTGCTCGCGGATCGCGGCTCGGCGCCCACGCTCGTCTTCGATGAGATCGACACGGGCGTCGGCGGCGCGGTGGCGCACGCCATCGGCCAGCGCCTCGCACGGCTCGCCTTACGCGCGCAAGTTCTCGCCGTCACTCACGCGCCGCAGGTCGCCGCCCGCGCGAGCCGGCATTTGCGCATCAGCAAGGGCGCCCCGGCGAAGGGCAAGGAAAAGCGCGTGGCGACGCGCGTCGCCGTTCTGGCCGAGGCCGAACGGCGCGAGGAGATCGCGCGCATGCTCTCAGGCGCAGCGATCACCGACGAAGCGCGCGCGGCGGCGATGCGGCTCCTGGAGGGAGCGGGATAGGGGCGGGGGCGCCACCTCTGCGGCGCATGGGCGCTTCTCGATCCGCCTTTTCAAGCCGTCTTCTGCTTGAACGTGCACAACTCATAGAGAATGCACCGCGCGCATTCCGGCTTCCTGGCCTTGCACACATAACGCCCGTGCAGAATGAGCCAGTGGTGCGCGTGCAGCAGGTATTTTTCCGGCACGACCGCCTCGAGTCCCGCTTCGACCGCTTCCGGCGTCGCGCCCTTCGCGATCGGCAGGCGGTTGGACACCCGGAAGATATGCGTGTCCACCGCGATGGTCGGCTGATGGAATGCAATGTTGAGCACCACATTCGCCGTCTTGCGGCCGACGCCGGGCAGGGCGATCAGCTCCTCGCGCGTTCGAGGCACTCTTCCGCCGTGCCGCTCGATCAGCATCTGCGACAGCGCCACGACATTCTTCGCCTTGGTGCGAAAGAGGCCGATGGTCTTGATCGCCTCGCGAACCCGCTCCTCGCCGAGCGCGACCATTTTCTCGGGCGTATCGGCCAGAGCGAAGAGGGCAGGCGTCGCCTTGTTCACCCCGGCGTCCGTCGCCTGCGCCGAGAGCACGACGGCGACGAGGAGGGTGAAGGGATTCGTGTAATGGAGTTCGCCCTTCGGCTCGGGATTGGCCTCGGCGAGGCGGGCGAAGATCGCTTCGATGCGTGCGGCCTCCGCGGCGCGCTTGCGCCCTCTCGCCGCGCTCTTCGAGCCTGCGCTGTTTCTTCCTGCCATCGGCGCGTTATATCTTTACGTTCGGAGGGACGAAAGACGCTGCTCGCCCATGTCGGATCCTTTTGACGAACCCATCTTTCAGACGCGCCTGACGCCGCACCGATCCTTGACCCCCGGCGGTTTCTACTTGCTGATCGTGGTCTTTTGCGTCGCGCAGGGCGTCTTCGCCATCCCCTTTCTTTTCATGGGCGCCTGGCCGGTCGCGGGCTTCATGGGGCTCGACGCGCTTGCCCTCTTTGTCGCCTTCCGCGTCAGCTTCCGCGACGCGCGCGCTTATGAGACGCTCGACCTGACGCCGCTGGAACTCGTCTTCGCAAAGGTCGGCGCCGGCGGGCGGCGGCGAGAATGGCGATTCAATCCCTCATGGGTGCGTCTCGAACAGAAAGTGCACGAGGAATTCGGGACGCAGAGCGTGGCGCTGGTCTTTCGCGGCGAGGCGGTCGAGGTCGGCAGTTTTCTGGGGCCGGATCAGAAAGCGGAACTCGCCAAAAACCTGTCCCGGGCGCTGGCGGCCGCCCGGCTCGGTCCTCGTTTCAGCTAGAGCCGCCGCCGCGCTGGGAGAGCATGTCGTCCGCCTCGCGCATCAGCCGCGCCTCGTTCGCCTTGTAATAGCGCCACAGCATGAAGCCGCCGCCAATGGCGCACAGGACGCCAAGCGTCGCGAGGGGGCCGTGCACCTTCTCGAAGCCCGCCGTGAGGTAATAGGCGCCAAAGCCGAAGACCATCGCCCAGACGACGCCGCCCGCGGCGTTGAAGAGGAAGAAGCGCCCCGCCGGCAGACGATTGGCGCCTGCAAGCAGCGCCGCGAGAATGCGCAGCAGCGCGACGAAGCGGCCGAAGAAGACGATGGCGCCGCCCCATTTGTAGAAAAGATATTGGCCAAGTCGCAGCTTGCTGGCGCCGATTCCCACGCGCCAACCATGCCGTTCGAGGAAGCGATAGCCGAACTCGCGGCCGATCCAGTAGCCGATATTATCGCCGACGATCGCGCCGCCAGCGGCCGCCAGAACGATGGCGTCGATCGACAGCGCGCCCGAGAGCCTGGCGTAGATGGACGCGCCGACGAGCATGGTCTCGCCTGGAAGCGGCAGGCCGGAGCTTTCGAGCGCCACGACGGCGAAAATCGCCCAATAGCCATAGGCCGAGAGAACCGAGGCGATCTGCGCCTGCTCGAGAAAATGGCCCATCCCCGCTACCTCGCTCGGCGAAAACCGGCGGGAGCCGTCGCTCGACCGGCGCTCGAAAGCTTCGCTGCCGGTAGATATAGGCCCTTGAATCAAGAAAGCGACGCCCGACGGCGCCGCTTTCGATGCGTAAAGCCGGAGTGTTTTTTACTGATATTGATGCAGGCCCAGGCAGCTCAATTCGATCGGCAGGGGCCGGCCGAGAACGACGTCGTCATCCAAGAAGAGCGCTCCGTCCTCGAGCGCCGGTTCGAGCACCGCGCGCAGGCCCATGAGCAAAGGCTGGTCGTCGCCCGTTATCCTCTCCCGCAGCGCATCGCGAACGCCATCATCCGCCCGGCGCGCAAACTCACGTACAACCGCGGCGACGAATCTCCCCACACCCATGCCCTTCTGATGCGCGGCGACGCGCACGCGCTCGGCGAAACGGCCGCCGATGCACGAAAGCGCAGCCTGGGCGACCATCTCGTTGGAGCAGGAATGAATGAGATCCGCAACCAGCATGGTGTCCTCCGCTTCTCTTACTTGTTTCAGCCTCTTTTGCCCTCTTCATTGGCGCGCTTCTCGCGCGCTTCGATGAAAAGCCGAACAGCCCGCGCGCCAGTGCATCGAGCCGTCCACCTTGGAAAAACCTGGCCTCGAAAAGAGGCCGGGCGCATCGGTCGAGCCAAGAGCTTCGTTGGCAAACTCATGGTTCGCGACGCATAACCGCTCTACGCTCCCACTGTGACCGGGGTACGACGAGCAGCGACAAGTTGTACGACGAGGAGACGCTACGCGCCCATGCAGCGCCTCCGTATGAACGCAACGCGCCACTTGCGCCGAAGTTTCATGCGGAAGGTAAAAATTCGTCGCTGCGCATGCGAAAAGCAGACCAGTCAGCGAAGCTTGTGCGGCGCAGCGTCCCTGAGCCTCACCAGGCGCCCACATTGGCGGCCGAGGCCCAGGGCTCCTTGGGAGGCAGCGGCTCGCCTTTTTGCAGCAGTTCGATGGAAATGGCGTCCGGCGTGCGCACAAAGGCCATGTGGCCGTCGCGCGGCGGGCGGGAAATGGTCACGCCTGCTTTCTGAAGCCTTTCGCAAATCTCGTAAATGTCCTCCACCGCGAACGCCAGATGGCCGAAATTGCGGCCGCCCCCATATTCGTGCTCGTCCCAGTTATAGGTCAGCTCGATCGTCGGCGCGCCGCTTCGTCTGGCCTCATCCAGATCAGCGGGCGCCGCAAGATAGACGAGCGTATAGCGGCCCTTATCATTCTCGGTGCGTCGCACTTCCTTCAGTCCCAGAATGTCGCAGAAAAAATGCAGCGAACGGTCGAGATCGCCCACGCGGATCATCGAATGCAGAAATTTCATCCCTCACAACTCCCATCGAATGAGCCGATCGTCGGCTTCAGCCGTTTGCCGCCGGGCGGCGGTCTTGCTAGGCAGCGCCCCGTCGACCTTTGCGCCTATAGAGGGCCAGCATGACCGAAACCAGAGCGCTCGACGCCGCCGGAGCCAGCCGCAAGCTCGCCGCCGCCCGCGCCTCCATCGCCGCCAGCGCCCTCCTGGCGGCCGCCAAGCTCGCGGCGGGCCTATGGTCGGGGTCGCTCGCGCTCCTCTCCGAGGCGGGCCACGGCTTCGTCGACACCGGCGCGACGGCCCTCACTTATTACGCCGTGCGCGAGGCCGAGAAGCCGGCAGACGCCGAACATCACTATGGCCATGGAAAATATGAGGCGCTCGCCGCGCTTGTCGAGACCGGTCTCCTCTTCGGCCTGGCGCTGATCGTCGTGGGCGAGGCCATCCGACGGCTTGGCGAGCCTCATGTGGAAATTCTGGCCGGCTGGCCGGCCTATGGCGTGCTCCTGGTTTCCATCCTCGTCGATTTCGTCCGCTCCCGGCAGCTCGCCGCCATTGCAAAGGAGGAGCGCAGCGACGCGCTCGCCGCCGACGCGATCCATTTCGCCAGCGATCTCGTCTCCTCGATCCTCGCACTGATCGGGGTGACCGCGGCGCATTACGGTTTTCCTCAAGGGGATGCGCTCGCCTCCTTCGGCGTCGCGGCCTTCATCGCGGTCGCCGGCTATCGCCTCGGCCGGCGCACCATCGACACGCTGCTCGACGCCGCCCCGCGCGACCTCACGCCGCAGATCGAGCGGGCGATTCTCGACGTGCCCGGCGTGATGGCGCTCGACACGCTGCGGCTGCGCAGCGCCGGCGCGGAGGTGATCGGCGAGGCGACGATCGCCGTCGCCCGCACGCTGCGGGTGGAGCAGGCCGCGCGGATCAAGGCGGCGGTTTCCGACGCCATCCTCGCGGTCGCGCCCCATGCCCGCATCACCGTGACGGCCGATGCGCTGGCGCTCGACGACGAGACGGTCGTGGAGCGCATCATGCTCGTCGCGGCGCGCCGCCACTTGATGGCGCATCACGTCATCGCCCAGCAGATCGGCGAGCGGCTCGCCATCGGCCTCGACATCGAACTCGACGGCGCCATGCCCATCGGCCGCGCCCACGCCATCGCCACGGATTTCGAAAGCGCCATCCGCGACGAGTTCGGCGCGGACGTCGAAATCGAGACCCATATCGAGCCGCTCGCGCCCCATGTCCTCATCGGGCGCGACCTCGCCTCGCCGCTCGCCGGAGACATTGCGGCGGCCCTCGACAGCTACAGCGGCGTCGTCGGCTACATCGCCAATATACACGACGTGCGGGTGCGGGAGACGGCCGGCGGCCTCGTGGTGAATTATCACTGCGCCGTCGATGCGGCCGTTCCGGTCGAGACCGTCCATGCCGCCGTGGACGAGCTGGAGCGCCGCGTGCGTGAGCGGTTCCCCGAAATCCTGCGCATCGTCGGCCATGCGGAGCCCGCCGATCATTGACCCCCGGCAATAGCCATTGGCGCGCGGCTGGGCTAGAAAGCCGCTTATGACGAACGAGAACGCCGCCGCCGCCGAAGACCTCTCCGCCATGCCGTTCGAGAAGGCCATGCAGGAGCTGGAGCGCATCGTCGCCGAACTGGAGAAAGGCTCCGTTTCGCTCGACGATTCCGTGCGCCTCTATGCGCGGGGCAAGGCTCTGCAGGACCGCTGCGAGAAGCTCCTTGCGGAGGCCGAGGCGCGCGTCGAGAAGATCACGCTGGGCGAGAATGGCGCGCCGAAGGGCGTCGCGCCGCTCGACGTCGAATAATCACTCGACCTGCTCTTCCTTGGCGGCGCGGGTCGAGAGGCGGCGCACGCGGGCCATGAAGGCCCATGACAGCAGGACCGCGAAAGGCACGGCGATGGAGTCGGCCATGTCCGCCGACATCGCCGCCGGAATGATCCCCGCCTCTTTCAGCCCCCTGGCGACGAAGGCGAAGAGGCCCACGAGATAATAGGCGAGGCCCGCGACCGAGATGCCCTGAACCATGCGGTTCAGCCGCATCTGCAAGCGCGTGCGGCGCACCATGTCGTCGAGCAGCGCGCCGTTCTGGCGCTCCATGTCGAGCGTGATGCCCGTGCGCATGAGATTGGTGGTGCGCGCCACGTCGGTCGAGAAGCGGGTCTGCCGCGCCTCCACGGCGTTGCAGGTCTCGATCGCCGGATCGAGGCGGGCGCTCAGGAAATTGGAGACGGTGGGATATTGCCCCTCCTTCGTCTCCTGCAGGAGATCGAGCCGGTTCTTCACCAGCGCGTGATAGGCGCGGCTTGCGCCGAAGCGGAAGGCGGCGCGCGTCGCGAGGGCCTCATTGGCGGCGAGCAGATCGGAGAGCCGCTTGAGCAAATGATGATTGCCTTGCGAATCCTGCGCCCCCCGGAGGGCGTGGGTGATGTCGGAAAGCTCCTCTTCCATCCGCGCGAGATCGGGCGAAATGGCGCGGGCGAGCGGCAGGCCAAGCAGCGCCATGGTGCGGTAGGTCTCGACTTCCAGAAGCCGCTGCGCGAAGCGCCCCGCCTCCATCGGCGGCGCATGCAGTAGCCGGATCGCCATGCGGGTGAAGCCCTGCGCGTCGAGGGCGAAATCGGCGAAGGCATGAGCCGCCTCCTTGCCGAGCCCGATGACGCACAGGCTTTGCGAATTGAAAAGCGCGGCAATCTCCTCGAGCGGGATCTCTCGGTCGACGACGCAAAGATGCGTCGCGACGATGAGGCGCCCCGGCGGGCGGAAGGAAATCTCGCCTGCCGCTGCCGGATCGGGATGGCTGAAGGGCGTCGCCGCCTCCTCTCCGGTCGCCCAGGTGTAGGTCGTGAATTCCGTATGCTGCTCCCAGCGCAGACGCCAGTCGCCAAAGGCGAAGTAGTGGAATTTGGCGTCGGGCGCCGGCGGCTCCTCTCCATGAGCCGACGCGAGCCGCCCGAGGGCGGCGCGATCGGCGTCCGCCTCCTCGTGACTCGTGGCGAAGGCGAAGTGATAGATGCGCCGGGGAACCTCGAGCGGCAGAAAGGGCCGGGCATGAAGCTCGGCGAGAATCGCCGCGCGCGATTCGTGCTCGACCCACTGCGTGACGGCTGCCGCTTCGTTCATCTTCGCCCCCTGTGGCCGCTCTTATAGACCACGGGAGGCGAGGCGTGAATCAGGTGATCACGCTCGGCGCCGCGCGGCCGGTGTATCGCTCGATGTCCGCCAGTTCGCGCGAGAGCGAGACGAGATCGCCGAGCGCCTGCTGGGTCTCCACGAGCTGCTTCGCCGGATCGGGCTCGTAGCGTTCGATATAGACGCGCAGCGTCGCGCCTGCCGTGCCGGTGCCGGAGAGGCGATAGACGATGCGCGAGCCATCCGCAAACATCACGCGCAGGCCCTGATGGCGCGAATCGGACCCGTCGACCGGGTCGTGATAGGCGAAATCGTCGGCGTCCTGCACGGCGAGCGCGCCGAAGCTTTTTCCCCTCAACGCCGGCAATTTGTCGCGCAGCGCCGCGATCAGCCCATGGGCGCCGTCGCTGTCGACCTCCTCGTAATCGTGTCGCGAATAATAATTGCGGCCATAGATCGCCCAATGCTCGCGCACGATCTCGTCCACGCTCTGTTTGCGCGCGGCGAGAATATCGAGCCACAGCAGCACGGCCCAGAGGCCATCCTTCTCGCGCACATGGTTCGAGCCGGTGCCGGCGCTTTCCTCGCCGCAGATGGTGACGAGGCCGGCGTCGAGGAGATTGCCGAAGAATTTCCAGCCGGTCGGCGTCTCGTAACTGGCGACGCCCAGCTTTTCCGCCACGCGATCCGCCGCGCCGCTCGTCGGCATGGAGCGGGCGACGCCCGCGATGCCGTTCCGGTAGCCCGGCGCGAGATGGGCGTTGGCGGCGAGAATGGCGAGACTGTCGGAAGGGGTGACGAAGCGCCCGCGCCCGATGATGAGATTGCGGTCGCCGTCGCCGTCCGACGCCGCGCAGAGGTCAGGCGCGGCGGCCGACATGGCGAGATCGTAGAGATGTTTGGCGTGCACGAGATTGGGGTCGGGGTGATGGCCGCCGAAATCGGGCAGAGGCTCGCCGTTGATGACGCTGCCCGGCGCCGCGCCGAGCATGTCTTCCAGTATCCTCTTCGCATAGGGGCCCGTCACCGCCGACATGGCGTCGAACTGCATGGTGAAACCGCTGCGGAAGGCCTCTCTTATACGGTCGAAGTCGAAGAGCGTCCGCATCAGGGCGGCGTAGTTTTCGACGCTGTCGACGATCTCGACCCGCATCCCGCCCAGCTGCGTCGTCCCGAGACCGTCGATGTCGACGTCCGCCGCTTCGACGATCTTGAAGGACGAAATCGTCCTGGTGCGTTCGTAAATAGCGTCCGTGACCTTCTCCGGCGCCGGACCGCCATTGGCGATGTTGTATTTGATGCCGAAGTCCCCATCGGGGCCCCCCGGATTGTGGCTCGCCGAGAGAACCACCCCGCCAAAGGCTTTCAGCGTGCGGATGAGCGCCGAAACGGCGGGCGTCGACAATATGCCGCCCCTGCCGACCACGGCGCGGCCGAAGCCATTGGCCGCCGCGATCTTCAAAATTTTCTGGATGGCTTCGCGATTATAGTAGCGGCCGTCGCCGCCGACGACGAGCGTTTCTCCCGCAAAGCCCGTAAGCGAGTCGAAGATCGCTTGCACGAAATTCTCAAGGTAATGGCGCTGCTGGAAGACGGGAACCTTCTTGCGCAGGCCCGAGGTGCCGGGGCGCTGGTCCGCATAGGGGGTCGTGGCGATTTCCTTGATCATTCCTGCCTCTGCGCGCCTTTCGAGCCAATTTGTCTATTTATGGAGTCGGTCGGATAAAAAAACGGCGGCGCCTTGTCGCGCCGCCGAACGTCTTTCTGGCGGAGAGCCTCACCAGCCCCAGTAGGGGTAGCTGTAATAATCGTAACCGTAATACGGATAATATCCGTAATCGTAATAAGGGTAGTAGCCGCCATAGTAATAGCCGCTGTTCGCCGCCGCGAGGCCAGCCCCGAGCAGTCCGAGGCCGACGCCAGCGACGATCGCCGCGCCCGGATTATAGCGGCGGTAATAGCCGCCATAATAGCCGCCGCGGTAATAGGGGCGATAGCCATAGCCGCCCCAGCGGCGGTACCCGACCTTGTCGATCGGGGCGGAGAGTCCGACCGTTGACGGCGCGGCCACGGCCATCGGGCCGGCGAAAGCTTCCGTCGGGGCGGACGTCGCCGCCATGGCGCCGAGAAGCGCGCCGGAAAGCGCCAGCTTAAGGCTTTTACGCATGAACAATACCTCCCGTTGGCGGGTGCGGTCGACGCGGCGCGCCTTGCCCGCCGAGCCAACGCAACGACAACCAAAATCTAGACCGGAATCCTCCCGAGTCGAGTGGCATTTCTGTGTCATTTTGGCGCGTAGCGTAAACACGCCTCAGTCTCGCGCCTCGTAGCCGGAGGCGGCATGGCGCGTGAAATCGACGAGCCGTTCGCGGAAAAAATCGCGCACCCTTGCGGCGGTCAGCGGATATTGCTCCAGAACCTGAAGAAAAAGCGCGCGGCGGATTCTCAAAACGGTACTCGGCTCCAGCGCCCGCGCGCCGACGGGGCGCAGGGACGGGGCGACGAGCGCCATTTCCCCGATCAGCGCCCATGGCCGCAACACATGGGCCGGCAGTTGGGCGTCCCGCGTCGTCAGACCGATCGAGCCCAGCATCAGAATGAAGCCGCCATCCGACTCGTCGCCGCGCTGAAACAGCGGATCGCCCGAGCGCAGCAGGCGCGTCTCGCCCGCGAAAGCGAGCCTCTGCAAGGCGCTGACCTCGAAGATCGCGAAGAGCGGAATGCGCCTGAGATTGTCAATTTCGTCGTCGAGAGTCATTTCGTTCTTCAAGCGCCGATTCGGTCGTATTTTTGCGGCCGGCGGCGATAGAACGCAAAGGTTTTTTAACTATTCGCGCGTGTTTGCGAGGCGGTAGCCTCCGTCTTCTGTCAACAACTTCCGTGGGCGCGAGGGCGTTTTCTCGATCTTGCGCCGCAGGCGATGGATGTGGGTCTCGAGCGTTCGCGTCGTGACATTCGGGCCATAGCCCCACACGTCCGCGAGCAGCGTCTCCTTGGAGATAACGGCGCCGCACGCCTGTGCGAGCCGTGCGAGGATCGCCGCCTCTTTTTCAGTGAGACGAACGCCGAAATCCGCGCTAGTGCGGCCGCTTCGGGGTCCCGCGGCGAGGCTGGCCGCAAGATCGGCGAAGCGGAAGGGGCGCGTCAGACTGGCGTCGGCGTCATCGGAAGCCGCGCCGATCATGACGATAGGGCCCATGAAGCCCTGCGCGCGCAAGCTGCGCGCCACGGCGGGAGCGTCGCAGAAATCGACGTCGAGAAGCGCGGCCGCCGCATGGCGGGCGTCCGGCTCAATGGTCAAATCGCGGGCGACGTCGAACGCACGGGGCTCATAGCCGCAAAGCGAACCGATGTGCTCGCCGAGGCTCGCCACGAGCTGAGGGCTCCCGGCAACGAATAATTTTCGGCTCATCGACCAGGGCGATCTCTGCTAAGAGGGCGAGAAACCAGTTTCGGACGATCTTCGCCGATGGGCTACCGACATTCAACACGGCTGACCACCCTGCGCGTCGCCCGGCGAATCGGCGGCGCGCCGCATGAAGCGCGCATGATCGCGGGGCCTGTCGTCATTCCTTGCGCCATCGGCCGCGCCGGAGTCTCGCATGACAAACGCGAGGGCGACGGCGCGACGCCCGCCGGGCGCTGGCGGCTGTCCTCATTCTATTTGCGCCGCGCCGCTCCCACGCCTCGCCCCTGGCGGCCGATCCGCCGCGACGATGTCTGGTGCGACGATCCGCGCTCCTTTCTTTACAATCGAAAGACGCGCGCGCCCTTGCGGCTCAGCCACGAAGCGATGTGGCGCGACGACACGCTCTACGATGTCGTCGGCGTCTTGGACTACAACGTCCTCCCCCGCACGCGCGGTCGCGGCAGCGCGATCTTCTTTCACATCGCGACGGCGGACCTCGGCCCGACGGCGGGTTGCGTGGCGCTGCGGGCGCGGGACATGGCGCGGCTGCTGCCAAGGCTCGCGCGCAACGTCGCCATCGCGGTCCGCTGATGCGGGGGCTCAACCCGCCGAATAGTCGCGCGCGCCCATGATCGCGGAGCCGATCCGCACATAGGTCGCGCCAAGCTGAATCGCGAGCTCGAAATCCGAGCTCATGCCCATGGAGAGCTCCTTCAGCCCGTTGCGCGCGGCGATGTCGGCGAGGAGCGCGAAATGCGGCGACGCCTGCTCCTCGACCGGCGGCACGCACATCAGGCCGGAAATCTCGAGCCCATATGTCTCGCGGCAGAGGGCGATGAAGGCGTCGGCCTCCTGTGGAAGCACGCCCGCCTTCTGGGGCTCGGCCCCGGTGTTGACCTGCACGAAGAGGCGCGGGCGCTTGCCCTGCTTCTTCATTTCATCCGCGAGCGCGGCGGCGATCTTCTCGCGGTCGACGCTCTGGATCACGTCGAAGGTCTCGACCGCCTCGCGGGTCTTGTTCGACTGGAGCGGGCCGATCAGGTGGAGCTCGACCCCGTCGAATTGCGCGCGAAGCTCAGGCCATTTGCCCATGGCCTCCTGAACGCGGTTTTCGCCGAAGACGCGATGGCCAGCCTCCAGCAGCGGAAGAATGTCCTCCGCCGGAAAGGTCTTGGTCACGCAGACGAGCGTGACGCTCGCGGGGTCGCGTCCGCAGTCTTCAGCGGCGCGGCGAATGGCGGCTCTGGCGCCTTCGAGGCGGTCGATGATGGTCATATGCGCTGGTTAAGGCGCTCGGGCCGAGAGGGCAAGCTGGAAGGTCTCTGCGCGCGGGAACCGATTCGAGCGGCGGCCGTTTGCTTGTTTGCAATTTTCGCCGCCCCGTTGCGGGGCTGCGCGGCGGAAGGTCTGACCATGGCGAGCGACGCGTTCACCACCCATCCCCCGGCGCTGGCGACAGCCCATTTCAACCGCAAATGGGGCTGGTTTGTCGCGCTCGGCGCGCTTTTCATCCTTGGCGGCGCCGTCGCCCTCTTCAACGTCTTCGCCGCCACCATCGTGGCCATCGTCTATATCGCCGCGGCCATGGTGGTGGCGGGCGGCTGGCAGATCGTCACGGCCTCTCAAATTCGCCCCTGGGGACGGGCGGCGCTCCTCGGCGTCATCGGGACGCTGACCCTCCTCGCGGGCGTCGCGGCCGCGCGCTTCCCCGTCTTCGCCGCCGCCTCCTTCACGGCGCTGGTCGGGGTGCTGCTCGTCGCCTGCGGCGCCATGAAGCTCGTGCTCGCCTACCACTTGCGCCATCTGGCGCGCTTCGAGCTGCTCGCCGCCGCGGGCGGGCTGAGCCTGCTTCTGGGCGTGCTGATTCTCGCCGAATGGCCGACCTCGGGGCTCTATGTGCTGGGCCTGTTCCTGGGCGTGAATCTGCTTTTCGAAGGGATCGGCTGGGTCGCCATGGGGCTCGCAGCGAAGCCGGAGGAGCGGCGGGCCTCCTAGCGCAGGCGGGCGGCGCTCTCCCTTTGACATCCCCCCTTCTGACCGGCATTTAGGAGCGCAAATCCCGACGCTTTGACCGGACAGCCGCCCAGCATGAGACCCGACCGATACAATTTCGCCGAATCCGAGCCGAAATGGCAGAAGGTCTGGGAGGAGGGCCAAGTCTTCGAGGCCGGGGCCAAGCCCGATGCGCCCAAATATTACGTGCTGGAGATGTTCCCCTATCCATCGGGACGCCTCCACATGGGCCATGTGCGCAATTACTCGATGGGCGACGTCATCGCCCGCTTCATGCGGGCCAAGGGCTTCGACGTGCTGCATCCCATGGGCTGGGACGCCTTCGGCCTGCCGGCGGAGAACGCCGCGGCGCAGACCGGCGCGCATCCCGCGAAATGGACCTACGCCAATATCGCCGCCATGCGCGCCCAGCTCAAGACGCTCGGCCTGTCGCTCGACTGGTCGCGCGAGATCGCGACCTGCGACCCGGAATATTACGGGCGCCAGCAGAAGCTTTTTCTCGATTTCCTGAAGGCGGGGATCGTCGATCGCAAGAAATCCAAGGTGAACTGGGATCCTGTCGACATGACCGTGCTCGCCAATGAGCAGGTGATCGACGGACGCGGCTGGCGCTCGGGCGCGCTCGTCGAGCAGCGCGAACTGACCCAGTGGTTTTTCAAGATCACGAGCTATTCCGCCGAGCTTCTCGAGGCGCTCGATACGCTCGACCGCTGGCCCGAGAAGGTGCGCCTCATGCAGCGCAACTGGATCGGCCGCTCCGAGGGCATGCTGGTGCGCTTCGCGCTGGCCCGGCCCCTGGACGACGCGCAGGAGGTCGAGGTCTTCACCACCCGCGCCGACACGCTCTTTGGCGCGAAATTCGTCGCGCTCGCCGCCGATCATCCGCTCGCCAGGGCGGCGGCCGGGAAAAATCCGGCGCTCGCCGCCTTTTGCGAGGAATGCCGGCGCGGCGGCACCTCGGCGGAAGCAATCGAAACGGCCGAGAAGCAGGGCTTCGACACCGGGCTGCGGGTCGTCCATCCTTTCGATCCGAACTGGACGCTTCCCGTCTATGTCGCGAATTTCATTTTGATGGATTACGGCACGGGCGCGATCTTCGGCTGCCCGGCGCATGACCAGCGCGACCTCGATTTCGCCACCAAATACGGGCTCGGCTTCAAGGTCGTGGTCTGCCCCGAGGGCGAGGACGCCGCGGCGCTGGAAAAGAAGATTTCGGAGAGCGGCGAAGCCTTCGACGGCGACGGCAGGCTCGTGAACTCGGACTTCCTGAGCGGCTTCACGGTTCCCGAGGCCAAGGAGCATGTCGCCAACAGGCTCGAGACGACGGCGCTCTTCAACGCCCCGCAGGGCGTGCGCAAGGTGAATTACAAGCTCCGCGACTGGGGCGTGTCGCGCCAACGCTATTGGGGCTCCCCGATCCCCATCATCCATTGCGAGACCTGCGGTCCCGTGCCGGTTCCCGACGCCGATCTGCCGGTGCGGCTCCCCGAGGACGTGACCTTCGACCAGCCGGGCAATCCGCTCGACCGCCACCCCAGCTGGAAGAACGTCCCCTGTCCCTCCTGCGGCAAGCCGGCCCGCCGCGAGACCGACACGATGGACACTTTCGTCGATTCGTCCTGGTATTACGCGCGCTTCACCGACCCGCACAATGACAAGGAGCCGGCCTCGCCGGAGGCGCTCGCGCGCTGGCTGCCGGTCGATCAATATATCGGCGGCATCGAGCACGCGATTCTGCATCTCCTGTATTCGCGCTTCTTCGCGCGCGCCATGCGCGACTCCGGCCATAGCGCCGCGCCGGAGCCCTTCGCGGGGCTCTTCACCCAGGGCATGGTCGTCCATGAGACCTATAAGGGTCCCGCCGGCTGGGTCTCTCCCGCCGCCATCCGCATCGAAACAAGCGAGGGCGGCAAGCGCCGCGCCTTCCTGATCGACGGCGGCGCCGAGGTCGAGATCGGCCCGATCGAGAAAATGTCGAAGTCCAAGAAGAACACCGTGGACCCCGACGACATCGTCGCGGCCTATGGCGCCGACACCGCGCGGCTCTTCGTCCTCTCCGACAGCCCGCCCGACCGCGACGTGATCTGGTCAGACGAGGGCGCGCAGGGCGCCTGGCGCTTCGTGCAGCGCCTGTGGCGCATCACGGGCGAACTCGGCCGCGTCGCCGCGCCCGCCGGGGCCGCCGCGCCCGCCGAGATGGGCGACGATGCGCTGAAACTGCGCAAGGCCACGCACAAGACGGTCGCGCAGGTGAGCGAAAATATCGAGCGGCTGCGCTTCAACAGCGCCATCGCTCGCATTCGCGAATTCGTCAACGAGCTGACGGCGGCGCTCGACGCCGTGACCGAAACGCCCGTCGGCGCCGACGCCGCTTTCGCCTTCCGCGAGGCGGCGGACGCGCTCATCCGCCTCGTCGCGCCGATGACGCCCCACGTCGCGGAGGAGTGCTGGACCGATCTTGGCCATAAAGGGCTGGTATCGGAAGCGTCCTGGCCGGTCGCCGATCCGGCGCTGGTGGCCCAGGAGACGATGACCCTGCCTGTGCAGGTCAACGGCAAGAAGCGCGCCGAGATCATCGTCGCGCATGACGCCGACGAGGAAACGATTCGCAAAGAGGCGCTGGCGCAGGATGGGGTCATCCGCGCCATGGAAGGCAAGCCGCTCAGGAAATTCATTCTCGTGCCGAAGAGGATCGTCAATGTGGTCGTGTGACAAGGCGCAGATCAACGCCGACGCCGGCCCTCGCCCGGAAGCGCGCCCGAAAGGCGCCGCCCGCGGGATGAGGACGCTCCTCGCTTTTCTCGCCTTCGGCGCCGCGGTTCCGCTCGCGGGCTGCATTCAGCCGCTTTACGGCGCCAATGGCGCCTTCGACGCCTCGCCGCTGGCCTCCGAACTCCAGGCCATCGAGGTCGACGAAATTCCCGGCCGCATCGGGCATTATCTGCGCAACGACCTGATTTACGGATTCAATGGCACGGGCTCGGCGGTGGCGCCCCGCTATCGTCTGAGCGTCACTCTCCGCGAGCGCGTGCAGACGCCGATCCTCGACACGGTCACGGGCCGCGCCACCTCCGCGACTGTCATCGTCGACGCCGATTACAAGCTCGTCACCTGGCCGCAGAATGTGGTGGTGACACAGGGCACGGCCTTCAACATCGCAAGCTACGACCGCTTCTCGAACCGCTTCTCCAACGTCCGCGCCGCGCGCGACGCCGAAATCCGGGACGCGAAGGTGATCGCCGAATCGATCCGCACGCGCATAGCGACGGAAATGGCCATGCGGGAGCCCGCGCCCACCCTCGTTCGCTGACGCAGGAGGGGACAGGGAAGGGGGCTAGATGGTCGCCGTCTCCAACCGCGACGCGGAACGCTTCGTCGCGTCGCCGCCCGAAAGCGTCTTTCTCTTCCTCGTCCATGGCTCCGACGCCGGAATGGTGCGCGAGCGGGCGCAGGCCATCATCGGGAAGCGCGTCGACGACCGGCGCGATCCGTTCCAGTTCGTCGAACTTTCAGGCGACGCCGTTTCGGCCGATCCGCTGACCCTTCTCGACGAGGCCAACACCACGCCGCTTTTCGGCGGCCGCCGCGCGATCCTCGTGGAGACGGGGACGAAATCCGTCATTCCCGCGATTACGTCGCTCATCGCCGCGCCGCCGGCCGCCTGCACGGTGGTGCTCACCGCCGGCGCGCTGAAGAAGGACGCGCCGCTGCGCAAGCTCGTCGAGGGCGCCAAGCAAGGCGCCGGCGTCGAATGCCTGCCGGATACCGAGCAGGACATTCATGCGCTGGTTGACCGCACCCTGCGGGAGGCCAATCTCGTGGCGACGCCCGAGGCCCGCGCGCTGCTCCTCGCCGCGCTCGGCGAAGACCGGCTGATGAGTCGCGCCGAGCTGGCAAAGCTGGTCCTCTACATGCATGGCCGCGAGCATGTCGAAGCGGCCGATGTCGAGGCGATCGTCGCCCACGCCTCCAGCATCGCCAGCGACCGCGTTGTGGCGGCGGCTTTTGCCGGGCGCGCGGCCGAGACGCTCGACGCCTATTTCGCGCAGGGCGGCGACGCCGGCAGCCTGCTTTTCGGCGCCCTGCGCTACGCCGTGGCCCTGCATCGCGCCCGGCTCGCCATGGAGCGCGAGGGCGGGCGCCCGGACGCGGGTGTGAACATGCTCTATCGCTCGGGCTTCGGTTTCATGCACCGCGCCTTGATGGAGGAGCAGCTGAAGAGCTGGACCTCGGCGCGTCTCGCGGCCTTGATCGAGCCGCTGCGCGAGGCGCAGACGCGCGCCCGCGCCAATGCGAATATCGCGCCGATGGAGGCCGAGCGGGCGCTCTGGCGTGTGGCGAAGGCTGTCGGGCGGCGTTGATGGATGGCGGGAGGCGGCCTTCACCCTTAACCCCTCCCCGCAAGGAGGAGGGGGACAGATCGTCCTTGTGGGGACGGCAAGGATTGGGTGCTTACGCCGCGCTGCCGAGGCTCTCGAACAGCGCCCGGCCGTCGATCCCGCCGACAAGCGGATCGATGAGATTCTCGGGATGCGGCATCAGGCCGAGCACATTGCGCTTTTCGGAATAGATCCCCGCGATGTCGTTGCGGGAGCCATTGGGATTGGCGTCGCCGCCGACACGGCCGCTCGCGTCGCAATAGCGGAAGGCGACGAGACCCTCGCCCTCGATGCGCTCGATCGTCGCATCGTCAGCTTCGTAATTGCCTTCGCCATGGGCGATGCAGACCTCGATCGCCTGGCCCTTGGCGTATTGGCGGGTAAAGGCCGTGTCGTTCCGCTCCACGCGCAGATGCTGCATCTTGCAGACGAAGCGCAGATTGGCGTTGCGCATCAGCACGCCGGGCAGAAGGCCGCTCTCGCAAAGGATCTGGAAGCCGTTGCAGACGCCCAGCACGAGGCCGCCGCGTGCGGCGTGCGCCCGCACGGCGTCCATGATCGCGGCCCGGCCCGCGATGGCCCCGCAACGCAGATAGTCGCCATAGGAGAAGCCGCCCGGCAGGACGACGAGATCGGTCCCCGCCGGCAGGTCATGGTCCGCGTGCCAGAGCATGGCGGGCTTCTGCCCGGTCGCCTGCTCGAGCGCGCGCGCCATGTCGCCTTCGCGATTGGAGCCGGGGAAGACGATGACGGCCGCTTTCATGGAGGCGCTCTCTAGAGTTCGATCCGGTAGTTTTCGATCACCGTATTGGCGAGCAGCTTTTCGCAGGCGGCGGTGAGCTGCGCCTTCGCGGCCGCCGCATCGGCGCCCGTCACTTCGATGTCGAAAACCTTGCCCTGGCGCACGCTCTCGACGCCCTCGACGCCGAGCGACTTCAGCGCGCCCTCGATCGCCTTGCCTTGCGGATCGAGGACGCCGTTCTTCAGGGTGACGACGACACGTGCTTTCATGGGCCTTGGGTTCCGTGTGAAATCCGCCACACGGTTAACGGCCCGGCGCGTAAAGGGCAAGCGCCGATGCGGCGTCAGAACGATTGCGAGGCCGCCCCTACGACGAGACAGGAGACCACGATCGCCGTCAGCGGGCGCCGAAGCTGGGGATACCATTGCGGCGCGCGCCCGGCCCGCGTCTCCGCGAGGTCGTAAAAGAGCAGGCCGGCGAAGCCCGCCGCGAGCAGGACGAGGCCGGAAACGCCGCCGACGAGCAGGGCCGGAAGGGCGAGCAGCGACGGCGCCACGCTGCGGCCGAGCGCGCCGAGACTCGGGTCGTCACGCTGCATGGCCGCGCCCCAATGCACCCCGCCCATGAAGGACAGGATGATGGCCCCATAGCCGAGCAGCAGCGTCAGGCCGAAGGGGCGGAGCGCGCCGGCGAGGGGAACCGAGGCGAGGGCGCCGGCGACGAAGGGAAGCGCGCCCGCATAGCCAAGCCATTTCGCGGCCGGGGGGAGAATGTCTTTTGCGCTCATCCGAACCTCCTGTGAGAGATTGAGGGTGAGCCGGCCGGCCAGACGCGGCAAGGCGCGGGGCGGCCATTGATCGCGCGAGATTCGCCACGCAGGCTAAAGAAGGCCGGTGTCCCGGTAGATGTCGCGCAGAGCCAGCCGGGCGCCGATCAGCGGCAGGTCCAGCTCGGCGTCGACGGTCTCGAAGCGGCGCTCCGCAAAGCCGTTCCGGCGGTCATAGGAAACGACCTCGACCGCGTCCTGCGCGACGACGACATATTGCGACAGGGTCGGCAGCGCGGCGTAAGCCTTGCGCTTCCAGCGCAGGTCCCGATTCGCGGTCGATGGCGAAAGGATCTCGAACGCAATCAAGGGATCATCACATTCGGTGACCATCAGCCCGTCGTTCGGGCGAACCAGCACGTCCGGCACAGGGACGCTGATTTCGGAGACGCGCACTCCCAGCCCGGGCACGGCTGCCCATGCGGCGCCTCTCCCGAAGGCTGCTCTGTCGAGCAAAACGATGAGGTTGCGCGCAATAAGTTGGTGCAGAAAACTCGCCGAAGCGTTCAAGATCGGCTCCCCCTCGATCAGCTCCCACTTTTCTTCGTCCGGGCGCGTGGCCGTGAACGCGAAGAATTCCTTCGCGTTCATCGGGCGAGGGTCCTGAAAGGGGACGCCCATCGGCTCCTCCTGTCGTCGCTCCTATTGAACCAGCTTCGGCGCGCCGACGCGAACGGATTCGCCTTCCTGCATGATGCCGAGGCGGCGGGCGACCTCCGTATAGGCCTCGACGAGCCCGCCGAGGTCGCGGCGGAAGCGGTCCTTGTCGAGCTTGTCGTTCGACTTGATGTCCCACAGGCGGCAGCTGTCGGGGGAAATCTCGTCGGCGACCACGATGCGCATCATGTCGCCTTCCCACAGGCGGCCGCATTCCATCTTGAAGTCGACGAGACGGATGCCGACGCCCAGAAACAGACCGGAGAGGAAGTCATTGACGCGAATGGCGAGCGCCATGATGTCGTCGATCTCCTGCGGCGTCGCCCAGCCGAAGGCCGTGATGTGCTCTTCCGAGACCATCGGGTCGTCGAGCGCGTCGTTCTTGTAATAGAACTCGATGATCGAGCGCGGCAGCTGGGTGCCTTCCTCGAGGCCGAGCCGCTTGGCGAGCGAGCCGGCCGCGACATTGCGGACCACGACCTCGAGCGGAATGATCTCCACCTCGCGAATGAGCTGCTCGCGCATGTTGAGGCGGCGGATGAAATGCGTCGGCACCCCGATATTGTTGAGATGCTGGAAGATGTATTCCGAGATGCGGTTGTTCAGGACGCCCTTGCCGTCGATCACCTCGTGCTTCTTGGCGTTGAAGGCCGTGGCGTCGTCCTTGAAATGCTGAATCAATGTGCCAGGCTCCGGCCCCTCGTAAAGGACCTTGGCCTTGCCTTCATATATACGGCGACGGCGGTTCATAGGGTTCAACCGGGGCTCGAGAAAATCCATGCGGTCAGCCGCGGCTCCCTGACATGATCCCCGCCGCGTCCGGAGTCGCGAGGCGGGGTCCAGGCGACCGACCACAACAGGCGCGGTCCTAACGTCTTTGGGGGCCAGTGACAAGCC
Source organism: Methylocystis sp. IM3 (assembly GCF_038070105.1). Taxonomy (NCBI): domain Bacteria; kingdom Pseudomonadati; phylum Pseudomonadota; class Alphaproteobacteria; order Hyphomicrobiales; family Methylocystaceae; genus Methylocystis; species Methylocystis sp. IM3. The sequence goes on from NZ_JBBPBZ010000002.1 coordinate 1,133,514, forward strand.
AACGCTCGTCCATGCGCGGACCGCTTCAATTTAGCCCAATCCGGAAATAGGCACAACGCGCGATTCATTCAGCTTTTTGTCGCCCGCCGCGCGCGAATGTCGCAGCCCGGCGGCTTGGCATTGGCGCCGCGGGCGAATTTCGCCTATATGCGTCCGGCGCGCGAGATGCGGCAGCGGATTCGCCCGCGGAAATTACAAAGACGAAAACAACCCGGCTGAGGATGAACATGAGCACTTTCGACCAGCGCGAGGATTCCTTCGAGAAACGCTACGTCCGTGACGAGGAGCTGAAATTCCGGGCCGAGGCGCGCCGCAACAAGCTCCTCGGTCTCTGGGCGGCCGAGAAGCTCGGCAAGTCGGGCGCCGAGGCCCAGGCCTATGCCGAGGCGCTGGTCGCGGCGGAAGTGTCCGCCGACGCCGACGAGCGCGTCGTGGCGACCGTCAAGAAAGACTTCGAGGCCGCTGGCGTCGAGCAGTCCGAGCACCAGATCCGCCGCACCATGGACGAGATGCTGGCCAAGGCCAAGGCGGAGATTCAGGCCGGCGCGTAAGGCCGGGCCACGGCTCGCAGCGCGGTCGCGGATGAATCTTAAGCTTTCTTCCGCAAGCATGCGCTCATGCGCAATGGCTTCCTTCCCTCTCCCCGGCCAGCCGGGAAGCTGCTTCCGGACGCGGCGCGCTTCAGCGCCGCGCCGCAAATCGCCGCCGAAGCTCTGCTCTGGCTCGGGGCGCTCGCAGGGGAGCGGCGCGCCTCCCGCCATACGCTCGACGGCTACGGCCGCGACGTGGCCGGCTTTCTCGCCTTTCTGACCGAGCACCTCGGCGCAAAGCCAGACGCCGCGGCCTTGATCGCCCTGCAACCCGCCGATCTGCGCGCTTTTCTCGCAAGGCGGCGCGGCGAAGGGCTGGCGAGCCGCTCTCTGCTGCGGGCGTTGGCCGCCATCCGCAACTTCCTGCGCTTTCTGGAAAAGAAGGGCCTCGCCAAAACCGACCTCTTCGGCGCGGTGCGGTCGCCCAAAAAGCCGCACAGCCTGCCCAAGGCGCTCACCGTCGCCGACGCCCGCGATCTCATCGACCCCGACAGGCGCGCCGGCGAGGCCCGCGAGCCCTGGGTTCTGGCCCGCGACGCCGCGGTTCTCGCGCTCCTCTATGGCGCCGGCCTGCGCATCTCGGAGGCGCTGTCGATCTCTCACGGCGACGCGCCGATTGGCGCCAGAGACCGCGTGACCATTCTCGGCAAGGGGGGCAAGTCGCGCACCGTTCCGGTCATCGAGCCGGTGCGGCGGTCGATCGAGGCCTATCTCGCCGCGTGTCCCTATGATCTCTCAGGCGGCCCGCTCTTCGTCGGCGCAAAGGGCGGGCCCCTGTCGCCGCGCATCGTCCAGCTCGCGATGCAGCGGTTGCGCGGCGGGCTCGGCCTCCCCGACAGCGCGACGCCCCATGCGCTGCGTCACTCCTTCGCGACCCATCTTCTGGGGCGCGGTGGGGACTTGCGCGCCATTCAGGAGCTCCTCGGCCACGCCTCGCTGTCGACGACGCAGATTTACACGGCCGTCGACCGCAAGCGCCTCCTCGACGCTTATCAATCGGCGCATCCGCGCGCGGACTGATTATTCCACAGGCTCCACGGCCGTGATCTCGATGCCGAAGCCTGACAGTCCGACAAAGGCGCGCGGCTTGGACGTCGAAGACCGCAGTCGGATCGACGACACGCCCAGATCCTTCAAGATCTGCGCGCCGAGGCCCACGTCGAACCATTGCCGCTTGCGCGTCTCCTCCGCATTCTCCGGCGCGCGGCCCACGATATTGGTGGGAACGCCCGCCGCGCCGTCGCGCAGATAGATGAGCACGCCGCGCCCCTCGCGGGCGAAGCGGGCGAGCGTCTTCTTGATGGTCGGCGCGCCGCCCATCACATCGGAGACGATGTCGGCGCGGTGCAGGCGCGTCGGCACGTCGCGGCCGTCTCCGATCGAGCCGAGCACGAAGGCGAAATGCTGCACGCTGTCGAAGGGCGTGACATAGGCGTGCCCGACGAAATCGCCGACCTCCGTCGAAACCGGGAAGGTCGAAACGCGCTCCACGAGCTTCTCGCGCGCCTGCCGGAAAGCGATCAGATCGGCGACCGAGACCAGCTTGAGATCATGGGCCTTGGCGAAGGCGGCGATTTGCTGGCCGGTCATCACCGTGCCGTCGTCATTGGCGAGTTCGCAGATCACCCCGACGGGCGGGAGGCCGGCGAGCTTGCACAGATCCACGGCGGCTTCCGTATGGCCGGAGCGCATCAAGACCCCGCCGTCGCGGGCGATGAGCGGAAACACATGGCCGGGGCGCACGAAATCTGCCGCGCCCATGTTGCCGTTGGCGAGCGCGCGCACCGTATTGCACCGCTGCTCGGCGGAGATGCCGGTGGTGAGCCCGTGCTTCACGTCGACCGAGACGGTGAAGGCGGTGCCGAGCGGCGCGTCGTTTTGCGCCACCATGGGCGCGAGATGCAGGCGGCGGGCTTCCTCGAGCGTCAGCGGCGCGCAGACGATGCCGCAGCAATGGCGGATGATGAACGCCATTTTCTCGGGCGTGCAGAGCGACGCCGCAATGACGAGATCGCCTTCGTTCTCGCGGTCGTCGTCGTCGGTGACGACGACGATCTCGCCACGCGCTATGGCCTCGATGGCCTCTGTGATGAAATGGGGCAAGCGGGTCTCCGGAAACGCCGACAGGCGCTGTCACCGCATATCTAGCCGCACGGCGCCGCCGTTTCAAATCCGCCTGGCCGGCGCCATTTTGAGCTATAGGGCTGCGGTCGTGTCGGGGAGGAAGGAATGGCGCGTCTCATCCGGTTGGCCGCGGCGCTCGCCGCCGCTCTCGTCTGCTCGACGGCCGGGGCCGCGCCGCCCTGCGCCGACAGGATCGAGGACGGGGCGTCCTATACGGTCTGCGACATGGACGCCCGAAAGGCGTCGATCCGGCTCTTCCTGCGCGATGGCGCGGGCGCGCTTTACGGCGGTTTTTCCACTCTTGCGGAGGCGCTCGCGCGCAACGGCGAGACGCTGGCCTTCGCCATGAACGCGGGCATGTATTCGCCGGATTTCACGCCCGTGGGGCTTTATGTGGAGGCTGGGCGCGTGCTCCACGCCGCCAATGCGGCGCCCGGCGAGGGCAATTTCCACATGAAGCCCAACGGCGTCTTCTGGGTCGACGGCGCGCGCGCGGGCGTGACCGAGACGCAGCGTTTTCTGAAGTCGCGGGCGCGCCCGGCCTACGCCACGCAATCCGGGCCGATGCTCGTGACCGGCGGGCGCATCAACCCGCATATCCACGAAAGCGGGACGTCCGAGAAGTTCCGCAATGGCGTCTGCGTGATCGACGGGCATGTGGCGCGTTTCGCGATCTCCAACCAGCCGGTCACCTTCCATCAATTCGCGACTCTGTTTCGCGACCGGCTCGGCTGCGCCGACGCGCTCTTTCTGGACGGGGGAACCGCCTCGGCCCTTTATGCGCCGTCGCTCGACCGTCACGATCGCTTTCATCCGATGGGGCCGATGATCGGGGTGACGGAAAGAAGATAGACGGCGTCACGCGTCCATCAGCGCGTCGACATGGGCGGCGGCGCTCGCGGCGAGATCCCTCGGCGCATAGCCGCCTTCGAGCAGCGAGACGATGCGGCTGCGGCAGCGCCGCGCGGCGATCTCCATGACGCGCAGCGTCACGTCGCGGAAGTCTTCTTCGATGAGGCGCAGGCCGCCCAGCGGATCGTGCAGATGCGCGTCGAAGCCGGCGCAGAACACGATCATGTCGGGCGCGAAAGCGTCGAGGCGCGGGAGGATGCGGGTCTTCAGCGCGTCGCGAAACGCTGCGCCCCCATCGCCCCTGGCGAGCGGCGCGTTGACGATATTGTCATGGGCGCCCGTCTCCGTGACCGCGCCCGTGCCGGGGTAAAGCGGCGATTGGTGCGTCGAGCAATAAAGGACCTTTTGCTCGTTCCAGAAGATCTCCTGCACGCCATTGCCGTGATGCACGTCGAAATCGACGATGGCGACGCGTTCAGCTCGATGCGCGTCGATGGCGTGGCGCGCGGCGATGGCGGCGTTATTGAAGAAGCAGAAGCCCATGGGCGCGTCGGCGCGAGCGTGGTGTCCGGGCGGGCGAGTCGCCGTGAAGGCGTTGCGGGCCTCCGCGCGCATCACGGCGTCGACCGCCGCGACGGCGCCGCCAGCGGCGCGCAGGGCCGCCTCGAAACTCCCCGCGCTCATCACGACATCGGCGCCGAGTTGTGCGCGGCCCTTCTTCGGCGCGAGCGCCTCCAGCCGGGCGAGATGCGCGGGAGCATGAACCCGCAGCACCGCCTCGTGCGCGGCGCTGGGGGCCTCCATGCGCAGCAGATCGGCGAAGCGGGGCGCGTCCAGCGCGGAGAAGAGCGCGCGCAGCCGCTCGGGGCTGTCCGGCCAGCCGGGGCCGGGATCATGGGCAAGGGCGGCGGGGTGGGAGACGAAGAGCGTGCCCGGCGCGGCCGCGCGGGAGGGGGAGGCGGCGAGGCTCAGGACGCCGGCGAGGGCGGCGCGGCGGGTGAGCTGGACCCCACCCCGCCCGTTGCGCGGGCGACCCTCCCCGTAAAGGGGAGGGATGGACGGGTGGCGAAAGCGTCCCCCCTCGCGGCTACCCGCCAATCTGCCCCCTGTGCCGCAGGAAGTGATCCGCCAGCACGCAAGCCATCATGGCCTCGCCGACCGGCACGGCGCGGATCCCGACGCACGGGTCGTGGCGGCCCTTGGTGACGATCTCCGTCTCATTGCCGTCGCGGTCGATGGTGCGGCGCGGGGTGAGGATGGAGGAGGTGGGCTTCACGGCAAAGCGCAGGACGATGGGCTGGCCGGTCGAGAGGCCGCCCAGCACGCCGCCAGCGTGGTTCGACAGGAAGGTCGGGCCGGCGCGCATTTCGTCGGCGTTCTCCTCGCCGGAGAGTTCGGCGGATGCGAAGCCGTCGCCGATCTCCACGCCCTTGACGGCGTTGATCGACATCATCGCGGCGGCGAGATCGGCGTCGAGCTTGCCATAGAGCGGCGCGCCCCAGCCGGCCGGCGCGCCCTCGGCCACAATTTCCACCACGGCGCCGATGGAGGAGCCCTTCTTGCGCACCTCGTCGAGATAGTCCGCCCATTGCGCCGCCATCACGGCGTCGGGGCAGAACAGCGGATTGCGCTCGACCTCCGCCCAGTCGAAGCGGGTGCGGTCGATCTTGTGCGGGCCGATCTGCACCAGCGCGCCCCGGATCGTGACGCCAGGGACGACCTTGCGTGCGACGGCGCCGGCCGCGACGCGCGCCGCTGTCTCCCGCGCCGAGGAGCGCCCGCCGCCACGATAGTCCCGCACGCCATATTTCGCGTCATAGACGTAATCCGCGTGGCCGGGGCGGTATTTGTTGGTGATCTCGCCATAGTCCTTCGACCGCTGGTCGGTGTTTTCGATCACGAGCGCGATGGGCGTTCCGGTCGTGACCTGCGCGCCGCCGGGGGCGGCGAAGACGCCGGAGAGGATCTTCACTTCGTCCGGCTCGCGGCGTTGCGTCGTGAAGCGCGACTGGCCGGGCTTTCGCTTGTCGAGGAAGCCCTGAATGTCGGCCTCGGTCAGCGCAATGCCCGGTGGGCAGCCGTCGACGACGGCGCCGAGCGCGAGGCCGTGGCTTTCCCCGAAGGTGGTGACGCGGAAGAGATGGCCGAAACTGTTGTGAGACATGCTTGGCTTCTAGGCTGCGCGGGCGAGCGGGTCAAACGCCGAGCCTTGACTTCCGCGGGCGGGCGAGGCGTCGTAACCGCGAAGTTTATTTTGAGAAAGAGTTCCAGCAAATGCTCAGGAAAATCGCCGCCGCCGCCATCGCGGCCCTCGTCTGCGCGCCCGCGCTGGCCCGTGATGTCAGCGTGGACCATGGCCGCAACGAGAGCAGAAACGTCAGACACGGCCGGCACAGCCGCACCGGCGCGTGGATCGACGACAATCGCCGCCATTCCGGCTCGCACCATCATGGCGCTCATTGGGTCGGGGGGCACGGCCATTTCAGCCCGCGCGGACAGGGTGGCCATCACTGGGGCTGGTGAGCCGCCTCGGCTGACGCCCCGCCTGTCGGTTCGTTGGGCTTTTTCTCTTCGGCGGTCTCGGGCGCGGTCGGTTCAGGCGGCGGAGCCGGGGGCGCTTCCGCTTTCGCCGGGTCCGCGAGCAGCCTGCGCAGTTGCGACACCGCCGCCGCGACGAGCGCCATGCGGGGGCGATCGGGGCCGATTTCCACCGCCGCCATATTGACGAGCGCCTTCGCCAGATTGCCGGTCGGCTGCCCGGCGGCGTCGAAGAGCAGGAGATCGTCGTTGGGCGAGGCGGCCACGCCTTCCGCGAGATGCGTGGCGTAATTCGAGATGCGCGCCAGTTCGCCCGAACAATCGGCCACGCCGTCGAGCGGCGGCAAGGACGTTGGCAAGGGCGGCGGCGTCCTGGTGAGCGGGGCGGGCGGCGGCAGAAGCTTCAGGCCCGCAACCACGTCCATATCCGGCTCGCGCGGCGGCGACTTCGGCCTTTCGCGTCGGGGCCGCGCTTCGGCTATCCCAGCCATGATGGAAGGGGTCGGGATGAGGTCGGGCGTTTCGGCCGCCCGCGTTGGAGCCGTCGTCGGGCCGACGCCGCCTCTGCCATGGGCGGCCAGCCAGCGGGCGCGCAGCGTATTTTGAACGCCGCGCGGCGCGAGGCCCATGGGCACCACGCGCTGCGGCATCATATGCGCCAAGCCCTCGCGCGAGGCGGGGAGCCCCGGCGTCGGGCGGGCGACCATGGGCGAACATTGCGCCGGCGCCCAGCGCTCGACGATGGCGCGCGCGCTATGACGCTTGTAATCGACGTAATAGCGCCGCAGCAGCAGCGCGGCGACGGCCGCGCCTTCCTCGGCTGAGGCGAAGGCGACATGGCCGTCGGCGTCCGAGGCGATCTCGCCCGTCCAGCCCGCGCGCTTCACGCACCAGTAGTTGTTGAGTTTGACGCAGCGGGCGGGGTCGCCGTCCTCTGCGCCCATTGCGCGTTTCGCTGCTTCAGAAGGGCTCATCTCGAGCCACAGCGCGCTCTCCATCCGCCAATTGTCGACGGCGCGCTTGTCGGGCAGGTAAGAGGGGGCAGGCGTGCGCCAGAAGAGCGCGGCGGGCGCGACGAGGACGGACGGCGTCCGGGCGGGCGCGGCGGCCGTCATCAGCAACACGAGCGTTTCGAGCAGCATGCGCCGCGCGCTCCCGGCGAGAAACTCCTAGTCCGGATCGTCGACCACGTCGCCGCGCAACGCCGCCGGCGTCACGAATCGATTGAGCCGGGCCGCGCCCTTCCGGACTTCCGCCCAATGTTCGGTGTCGAAGTCGAGAATCGCAAGCGCGGCGGTCGGATATGACGACCGCATATGTTCGAGGTCGTCCTTCTCGCCTTCGCCCGCGAGCCAGACGGCGAGCTCGGCGAAGCCGGGATTATGGCCCACGGCGAGAAGCGTGTGTGTCTTGTCCGGCGTCTGCCGCAGCACGTCGACGAGGTGGTCGACAGTGGCGAGGTAGATCGTATTCTCAATGAGATGCGTCACATGGCCGGGGAAGGCCTCAAGCGTGCGTTCGAGCGTCTGCTTCGCCCGCCGGGCGTTGGAGGCGACGGCGAGATCAGGGGTCATGCCGGACTCGCGCAGAAACTCCCCGACGCGACGCGCGTCCTCCTCGCCGCGCCGCGTGAGCGGGCGCTCGCGATCCCCTCCAGCCGAGTGACGGTCCGCCTTGCCGTGGCGCAATAGAAGTAAACGTCGCATGGGAATCTCTCTATCACGCAACGCGCCGAATGCCATCCACGCAAGCGGCGCCTCGGCCGGGCTGCGACGAAAAAACACGGGGCCTTTACCGCGTCGCAATGGCGGTGCAAGTTCCAAGCCGCCCTTCTCCCGCGACAGGCGGAAAGTCTAACACATGCAGAAACTTACTCGTCAAAGTGCTTTTCTTTCGGGCCTGTTCGCCCTCGCCGCCGCGGCGGCGGCTGGCGCGACCCCGGCGACGACCGGCGCGGCTGCGAGCGATCTTGGCCTCGACAATCTGGTTTTTTCGGTTGGCGGCGTCACGTACAAAATCCCGCATCTGGAGCTCAAGGGCGCGTCGCTTTCCGCGCTCGACCTCGCCCAATTGTTCACGGGCGACGAGAAAGCTGTGGATGCGCGCCTCGCCCGGCTCTCGGCGCAGCGCCTCGTCATTCCGTCGTTGATGACAGAGCGGAAAGTCGCGGACACGACCGAGCGCGCCGTTTATCGTGACATTGCGGCGGAAGGGATCGTCGCGGGGCGTATAGCCACGCTCAAGGCTGGCGCCGCCGAGCAGACCGTCGAAAACCCGACTGGCCAGGGGCAGCGATATGTCTGGGGCGCGAGCCTTGCCAGGGGGATCGAACTGCGCCAGCTCGCCCATCTGGCGATGGCCGCGCGGGGCGACGGTCAGGAGCCGCTCAAGCCGCTGATCGAGGAGGAAAGCGTCGAATCGCTTACGATCGAGAACAAGACCGGCGGCCTGAGCGCGAAGACAGGGAGGTTGACCCTCGCCGGCGTGAAGGGCAAGGCGCTTGCGGCGCCGCCCGCCGCGCTGCTGGAGCGGCTGCAAAAACTCGATCCGGACAAAACGGAAGCCGACCCGGCGTTATTGAAGGATTTGATCGAGGCCCTGGCCTCTTTCGACGTGGCTTCGCTCGAGGTCCGCGACGTCTCGGCGACCGGCAAGGGGGAGCCGGCGGAGAAGCCCTATTCCATCAAGGTCGGCCGGATCGCCGCGAACCGGACCGCCGGCGCGACGGTGGGGGATTTCGCGCTGGAGGGTTTCTCGCTTCAGTCCTCCGACGGCGGGCTCCTGTCCCTGAGCCGGTTCGGCCTGCGCGACGCCAGGCTTTCTTCGCTGCTGGAGGCGCCTTTTCCGCAGCTCGCGGGCGTGGAGGTCAAGGGGCTCGCGGCCGATCTTCCCGACGCGAGGATCGGAGAGACGTCGCGGATGAAATTCAGCCTCGCGGGCGTCGAGGCCAATTTCGGCGAGTTCCGCGAGATTGCGCCGACGAAGCTGTCCGCCCGCATGGACCGCCTTGCCATCGACCTCGCGGCGCGCGGCGAGGCGCCGTCCACCGCGCAATTTCTCGCGCTCGGCTATCGCGATCTCGACCTTTCCGCCGCAGTCGCGGGCGAATGGCGTGAGAAGACGCAGGAGGCGATCTTCGCGCCGCTGCGCGTCGAAGGCCGCGACATGGGCGCGGCGACGCTGAAAGTCACCTTCGGCAATGTCTCGGGCGCAATTTTCTCGTCCATGGCCATCGTCTCCAAGGCGGCGGCCATGGCAGCGTCGCTGAAATCCGTCGAGCTGGTTCTGGAAGGCGGCGGGCTCATCGACCGGCTGCTGACGCTCGAGGCCAGGGAGCAGAAGGCGAGCGTCGAAAAGGCCCGCGCCGAATACGCCAAGGGCGCCGGATTGGCCGTCGCCTCGGTTCTGGGCGGCGGCGAAAAGGCGAAGAAGATCGCCGGGGCGGTCTCGGCCTATATCATGAAGCCCAAACGGCTGGAGTTGCGGCTCGCCGCGCCCGCCGGCGTCAGCGCGCTCGACGCGATCTCGCGCAAGCCGGCCGAGATTCTCGAAAGCGTCGAGGTGGAGGCGCTCGCCGAGCGATAGAAGGAGCCTGGAGGCCGCGCCTTCTGCTATGGGAGCGCGGTCAGGCTGGATAAACTGTCGACGGCGCGGCTGGCGCCAGGACTTTGGGCTTGCCCGCGCGGGTCGCGGCTGGAGGGGCGATGCTGGAAATCGCGGTGCAAATGGATCCTCTCGAGCGAATTAATTTCGCCGGAGACTCGACGTTCGCGCTCATGCTGGAGGCGAAGCGGCGCGGCCACAGGCTGTGGTTCTACACACCGGACCAGCTCTCGCTCGAAGGCGCCCGCCTGACCGCCCGCGGGCATCATATCGACGTGTTCGACGATCCGTCGCGCTATTACGCGCTCGGCGAGGCGACCGAGCTCGATCTCGGGCGCATGGATGTGGTGCTGCTGCGGCAGGACCCGCCTTTCGACCTCGCCTACATCACCTCGACGCATTTTCTCGAGCGCATCCAGGGGCGCACGCTCGTCGTCAACGACCCCGGCCATGTGCGCAACGCGCCGGAAAAAGTCTTCGTGATGGACTTTGCCGATCTCATGCCGCCGACGCTCATCACCCGCGACCGCGCCGCGATCGAACGATTTCGCGCCGAACAGGGCGACATCGTCATGAAGCCGCTCTATGGCCACGGCGGCGCGGCGGTCTTCAAAGTCACGCCGCGCGACCCCAATTTCGGCTCGCTCTTCGACATGTTCCACACGACCTTCCGCGAGCCCTGGGTGGTGCAGCAGTTTCTCCCCGAGGTGGCGAAGGGCGACAAGCGCATCATTCTCATCGACGGCGAGGCGCTCGGCGCCATCAACCGCGTCCCGGCGCAAGACGACATCCGCTCCAACATGGTGCGCGGCGGCGCGGCGGCGGCGACCGAACTCGATGCGCGCGAGCAGGAGATTTGCGCCCGGCTCGGGCCGGAGCTGAAGAAGCGCGGGCTGATCTTCGTTGGAATCGACGTCATCGACGGCCGGCTCACGGAAATCAACGTCACCTCGCCCACGGGCCTGCGCGCGCTGAAGCGCGTCGGCGGGCCGGACCTCGCGGTTCCCCTCTTCGACGCCATCGAAACCCGCCTCGAGACGTTGCGCGCCGCCCGATGAACAACATGACTGAATCGGTCTGCGCGCCTCTTTTCGACGGCCTCGATCCCGCGAACGGCTTTCGCGGGCTGAGGGGGGCGCTCGCGGCTCCCGTCGCGGAACTGTGCAAGGCCGAGAAGGGACATGCGCGGCGCACAGCCGTCGTCGATCTGTTTCGTTCCGCTCTCGCCGAAGGGCGCGCCCGCGCGCGCGCGCAGCTCGAGGCGCGGGGCTCCGGCCTCGCCTGCGGGCGGCAGCTTTCAAACCTTCAGGACGAGCTGATCGGCGCGATCTATGATTACGTGGTCGCTTACGTCTATCCGGCCGACAACCCCACTTTCGCCGAGCGCCTGACGGTCGTCGCCGTCGGCGGCTACGGGCGCGGTATGCTGGCGCCGGGCTCGGACATCGACCTTCTGTTTCTGCTTCCCTACAAGCAGACGCCCTGGGGCGAGAGCGTCGTCGAGGCGATCCTCTACATTCTGTGGGACCTGCGCCAGAAGGTCGGCCACGCCACGCGCTCCGTCGCCGAATGCATGAAGCAGTCGCGCGCCGACATGACGATCCGCACGACCCTGCTCGAGGCGCGCTTCATTCTCGGCAGCACGGATCTCTTCACCGAATTGCAGGAGGCCTTCGACCGCGAGGTCGCGCGCTCCGACGCGCGCGAATTCGTCGCCGCGAAACTCGCCGAGCGCGACGCGCGCGTGCGCCGCGCCGGCGCCTCGCGCTATCTCGTGGAGCCGAACGTCAAGGAGGGCAAGGGCGGTCTGCGCGACCTCAATACGCTCTTCTGGATTTCAAAATACGTCTATCGCGTGCGCGATCCCAAGGAGCTCGTCGCCGCGGGGCTGTTCACCTCCGCCGAACTGAGCCTTTTCGAGCGCTGCGAGGAGTTTCTGTGGCGGGTGCGCTGTCATCTGCATTTCGCCACCGGCCGCGCGGAGGAGCGTCTTTCCTTCGACGTGCAGACCATGATGGCGGAGCGTCTCGGCTATCACGACCGCGCTGGCCTCTCGCGCGTCGAACGCTTCATGAAACATTACTTCCTTGTGGCCAAGGACGTGGGCGACCTCACCGCCATCGTCTGCGCAGCGCTGGAGGAGCGGCAGGCGAAGCCGCGCGCGATCTTCGATCGCTTCCTGCAACCCTTCCGGCGCCGGCGCGGGAAGGGGCCGCAGGGCGACTTCCTCATCGCGCACGACCGCATCAGCGTCGTCGACGCGAGCGTGTTTCATCGCGATCCGGTCAACATCATCCGGCTCTTCTGGCTCGCCGACCATCACGGCCTGCCGCTGCATCCCGACGCCCTGCGCGCGGTGACGCTTTCTCTGCGCGAGATCGACGCCGATCTTCGCGCCGAAAAGGAGGCGAACCGCCTGTTTCTCGAAATTCTCCTGTCGCGCAACATGACCGAGATCATGCTGCGGCGGATGAACGAGACGGGCGTGCTGGGCCGCTTCATTCCCGCCTTCGGCCGCATTGTGGCGATGATGCAGTTCAACATGTATCATCACTATACGGTGGACGAGCACTTGCTGCGCGCCGTCGGCGGCCTCTCGGATCTCGAAGCCGGTCGGATGCCCGAGCATCAGCAGCTCGTGGCCGATATCCTGCCCACCATCGTCAATCGCAAGGTTCTTTATCTCGGGCTCTTTCTCCACGACATCGCCAAGGGCCGCAAGGAGGATCACTCCCTCGCCGGCATGGAGGTGGCGCGCACGCTCTGCCCGCGCCTGGGCTTCACGCCGGGAGAGACGGAGACGGTGGCCTGGCTCGTCGAGCATCATCTCACCATGTCGACCTTCGCCCAGAGCCGCGACCTCTCGGACCGCGTGACGATCGAGAGCTTCGCCTCCATCGTCCAGACGATGGAGCGCCTGAAAATGCTCTTCGTGCTCACGGTCTGCGACATCAACGCCGTCGGCCCCGGCGTGCTGGACGCCTGGAAATCCCAGCTTCTGCGCGTGCTCTACTGGGAGACTGAGGTCGTGCTCGGCGGCGGCCATTCCTCGGTCGACCGCAAGAGCCGCGTCGCCGCCGCCATCGCCGAGTTGCGGGCGGCGTTGCCGGACTGGAGCGACGAGGACTACGACGCCTATGCGCGCCGGCATTATCCCGCCTATTGGCTCAAGGTCGATGTCGCGCGCAAGGTGCGCCACGCCCATATGCTCGCCAAGCTCACGGGCGCCGAGACGCCGCTCGCCACCGCGGTCGAACTCGACCGCACACGCGGCGCCGTGGAGCTCACTGTCATCGCGCCCGACCACCGCCGCCTCCTCTCCATCATCGCGGGCGGCTGCGCGGCGAGCGGCGCCAATATCGTGGACGCGCATATTTTCACCACGGCCGACGGGCTCGCGCTGGATACGATCTTCTTCTCCCGCGCCTTCGATTTCGACGAGGACGAATTGCGCCGCGCGCGGCGCATCGCCGATTTCATCGCCAAGGCGCTGCGCGGCGAGGTCTTCGTCTCCGACGCGGTGAAGGCGCGGGCGAAGCAGGCACCCGCCAATACGGCCTTCTCCATCGCGCCGGAGGTCGTGGTCGATAACAGCCTCTCCAATGTCTATACGGTCATCGAAGTGTCCGGCCTCGATCGCGAGGGGCTCCTCTTCGACCTCACCAACGCCATTTCGAAACTCAGTCTCAACATCGCCTCGGCTCATATCGTGACCTTTGGCGAGCGGGCGGTCGACGCCTTTTACGTCACCGACCTGACGGGCGCGAAAATCCTTTCGCAACAGCGTCATACGGCGATCAAGAAGCAGCTCCTCGAGGTGTTGGCGCCCGCGCCGGAGAGGCGCCCGGCGCGAGCGCCAAATGTCGCGGCGACTTGATTTTGCCTGATCGAGCGATGATATCGAGGCCTTTCACAGAGCGCCCCTTGAACAAAAGACGGACATGAGCATGAGCGACCAGAGCAACGCCGACAGCAACGCCCAGACCCCGCCGCCCGGAGCGGAGGGGAGCGCGGCGCAAGCGTCCTCCCTGGCGCAACCTTCGGCGGAATCGAGCGTCAACGAACCGGAGCCCTTCACGGAGCTCGAGAATCTCCACGCGGAAGTCGCGGCGCTGAAGGACAGGCTGCTGCGGACCATGGCCGAGACGGAAAACATCCGCCGGCGCGCCGAGAAGGAGGTCGCCGACGCGCGGGTCTATGGCGTGGCGAATTTCGCCCGTGAGATGCTGCCCTTCGCCGACAATCTGCGCCGGGCCGCCGAGAGCGTGCCGGCCGAGGCGCGCGCCAATCTTGACCCGATCGCCGCCACGCTGCTCGAGGGCCTCGGGGTAACCGAGCGCGATTTCATGTCGAGGCTTGGCCGCTTCGGCGTCAAGCAGATCGAGGCGCTGGGCGCCAAATTCGATCCCAACCTCCATGAAGCGCTTTATGAAATTCCCGACGAGTCGAAGCCCGCCGGCACGGTGGCCCAGGTCGTCGAGCAGGGCTATACGATCGGCGAGCGCGTGCTGCGTCCGGCCAAGGTCGGCGTGACCCGCGGCGGTCCCAGGGCCTGAAACGGGCCGATGGGCGGCGTGACAAGCTCCGAAACGCCGACGGGCGAAGGACTCGTCGCGGCCGTGGCCTATTGCAAGGGCGTCAAGGTCGCCGATATCGACCTCGACGCCGCGGGCGACTGGGCGAAGCGGCCCGATCACGTCGTCTGGATCGGGCTCTACGAGCCGGACATGGCGCTGCTGGAGCGGGTCGGGCAGCAATTCGCGCTACATCCGCTCGCTGTCGAGGACGCCGCCAAGGCGCATCAGTTCCCAAAGCTCGAGGAATTCGACGACAGCCTGTTCATCGTCGCGCGCACCGCGCAGATGGTCGAGGGCCGCGTCGCATTCGGCGAGACGCATCTTTTTGTCGGCGAAGGCTATGTGGTAAGCGTGCGCCACGGCCCATCGCGCAGCTATTCAGAGGTGCGCGCGCGCAGCGAGGCCCGCGCCCAGCGCCTGTCCGAAGGCGAGGACTTCATCGTCTACGCCATTCTCGACTTCATCGTGGACAATTATGCGCCAGTCCTCGACAGCATCAACGACCAGGTCGAGGACATCGAGGACCACGTGCTGACGACGACGATGGGTCGCGCCGAGACCGAACAGCTCTACATGCTGCGGCGCGATCTCCTGCGGCTGCGCAACGCCGTCGTGCCGCTCGCCGACGTTTGCCGCCGGCTGGAGCGCACCGACATCGTCTTCATCGATCCCGCGATGCGGCCGCATTTCCGCGACGTGCGGGACCATCTGCGCCGCGCGGAGGAGCGCATCGACACGCTGCGCGAGACGCTCGCCTTCGCGTTCGAGGCGAGTCTGATGAATGCGCAGATGCAGCAGACCAACATCTCGCGCCGTCTCGCCGCCTGGGCCGCCATTCTCGCCGTTCCCACGGCAATCGCCGGAATCTACGGCATGAATTTCGAGCACATGCCCGAGCTCAGGTGGCAGTATGGCTATTACGTCGTTCTTGCAGTGATTTCGTCTGTCTGCGCGTTTCTCTACTGGCGTTTCCGCAAGGCGGGATGGCTCTGACGCAGGCCGGGACCTAATCGCGTCCCGCGCCGCCTTTTTCACCCGGTCCGCCCGCGACGAGATCGAGGCCCTGCATCTTCAGATCGGCCCAGTTTTTCAGATCTTTGGCCGTGAATTTCTTCATGAACGGATTGCCGTTCACGATCTTCTCGCGCGTAATGTTCGGCCTCGCGTCGGTATTGGCGATCACAGCCGCCGCGTCGGCGCCCTCGGGGGCCGTCAGAATGGCGGCCGCGCCCGCGGGACCGGCGAAATGCGCAAGATAGAGCGATCCCGGCGTCACCGGCAGACCGCGACGCGCGAGCAGAGACGTATTCTCCTCGGCGTAGCGGCTCGCCATGAAGCGCGACAGTTCCGGATCCTTGCGCAAATCGAGAATTTGCCTGTCGTTCAGCCCGTTAGCGATGTCGGGACGATGTTTTTTTACCAGGCCGAGCCATGTCGCCTCGACGAACTGACCCACGCCCAGCGCCGTGGAATGGGGGTTTTTGGCGGCGGCGTCGCCATGCGACTC
The DNA here is from genome assembly GCF_038070105.1 of Methylocystis sp. IM3. Classification (NCBI taxonomy): domain Bacteria; kingdom Pseudomonadati; phylum Pseudomonadota; class Alphaproteobacteria; order Hyphomicrobiales; family Methylocystaceae; genus Methylocystis; species Methylocystis sp. IM3. The sequence continues at coordinate 1,149,305 of NZ_JBBPBZ010000002.1, forward strand.
GGTGGCGACGATCTGGTCGATCATCTGCTTCATCGACGCCAAGGGTTGCATCGGCGTCGTCGGGAAGCCGGCGTCCTTGAAAGAGATGCGCAGCGCAAGGCCGATGAGCAGCGCGGCCAGAATCGCAAGCGGGGAGATGAGGGAGCGCCGCCGGCCGCGCTCGGGCTGGGCCTTGGGGGCGAGGGCGTCGTCGCGGGCGGGGACGGGCAGATCGAACCTGGGGTTGAGCGCGGACTCCGGCTGGCGCTGCGGATCGAGAGCGGAGAGAATTTTCAGCAGGGCGCCGTCGTCGGAATCGAGGGTGATGCGGATTTCGACGATCTTCTTCCCGCTCGCGTCCTCCGGCGCCGCGGCCTCGCGGGCCAGGGCGGCGACCGCTTCATGCGCCGCGACGCCGGATTGCGTCTCGTCGCGAGACTGAGGCGGCGCGGGCGTCTGGCCCAACGCGTCAGACAAAAATGATGCGACGGCCTCCACCATGGCGCGCTCCCTTTTGAGGCCGCCTGCCGCGGCCTTAGAGCCCAGTTCAGTAGTAGCCGATGCAGATTCGGTTGCCGTAATCGTCCCAGCCCCATTGCGCGCAGGGGGGCGGCGGCGGAGGCGGCGGGGGCGATGGGGCCGTGAGGGCGCCGAGAGCCGCGCCGCTCGCGGCGCCAATCGCCGCGCCGGCCAATGTGCCGGTCGCCGACCCGTTGGAGACCGCAGCGCCGATGCCCGCGCCGCCAAGGCCGCCAATGGCGCCGCCGCCGAGCGCGCGCTCGCCGGGCGAATAACATCCCGCGAGCGTCCATGCGGACGCGACGGCGGCCGCAACCACTAGCATCTTCTTCATGATGCGAAACTTCCGATCGACGCTGTCGCCCACTCCCCGACGGTGAGGCTAGGCGCGAGAACATGAACGGAAGGTTAAGGGCGGCCGGCGGAGCCCCAGGGCGCGTATTAGTGCAATTTTAGCAATATCGGAGAGAGGCTTGCGCTCCCCGCTCCCTTTTCGCGAGCTCTCCCCATGTCGACGGAACGCCCTCACGCCCTCCTGGAGTTCGGCCCTGTCGCGGCGGCGGCCGGGGGAGGGGGCGTCCCCGAGGTGAGGGTGAGCGTCGCCGATGCGCCCGGAGGCGGCGCGAGGCTCGACGAGGCGAAGCCAGACGACGGGGTGAAGCCGGAAGCGTCTTTCCTCTCCAGGGCCGTCCGGGCAGGCCGCGCCTTCGCCGCTTACGCGATCGCCGGCGTGATCGGCTGGCATCTCTACGATCTCGCCAGGCCCGTTCATATCGCCTGGCCGGACCTCTCGGTTTTCGGATCGGCGCAGAAAAACGTGGAAGAGGCCGAGTTCAGGCGCGTGACGCAGAAGCTTGCCGCCGACATTCAGGCGCTGGAGGCGCGGCTCGACGCGCTCGAGAAGGCCCGCGGCCACGAGGCGAGAAATAACCAGTCGATCGAGGAGGTGAACAGGCGCATCGACGAGATGAAGGCTGGCGTCTCTGCTGAGGTCGGCGCCCTCGCGGGTCAGATCAAGGAGGCGCAGCGCGAGGCCGAGGCCAAACGCGCGGAGACGCATGTCGTCCCCGAGCCGGCGGAAAGCCGAGTTGCAGGGCCTGAAGGGCATGCGCACAGGCCTGCCTCCGTCGCGGCGCATGTCGAGGCGCATTGGAAGCGCGGCCATCGGCGCGGCGACGCCTTCGATCCCGCCCTGCATCCGAATGCGCCCGGCGCGCCGCGCCCGCTCGGCTCTCCGCTCTATCGGGCGAGGTGACGTTTGCCCTCCATCTATCTCGCAGGTCCCGAGGTGTTTCTCGCCGACGCGCTCGACATGGGGCGGCGTAAGAAGGAGCTTTGCGACGCCTATGGGCTCGAAGGCCTCTTCCCGCTGGACGCGGAGTTCGTCCCCGGGGAGGAAGCCTCGTCGCGGTCGATCTTCGAAGCCAACGTCGCCATGATCCGCCGCTGCGACGGCGTCATCGCCAATCTCACGCCCTTTCGCGGCGCGAGCGCGGATGCCGGGACAGTATTTGAAGTCGGCATGGCCTTCGCGCTGGAAAAACAGGTTTTCGCCTATACCAATGTTTCCGCAATCTATGCCGCGCGCTGCGTCGATACGGCGGACGCGCCGGGAGAAAGGCTCTTCGCGGCCGACGGGCTGAGCGTCGAGGATTTCGGGCTGTTCGACAATCTCATGATCGCCGAGGCCCTCCGTGCGCAGGGCCACGACGTGGCGGCGCAAGAGGCGGCGCCTGAAGGCCGCTATACGGATCTTGCAGCCTTCGAGCTGTGCCTGCGGCAAGCGGCGGCGTTTTTTGCGTAAGCGGCGACGCGACGACCGCTGAAAGCGTTTAGCCAGCGCCCCTTACGAAAGTTTCATCCGGCGGCCATTGGACGGCAAGCGCCTCGCCTCCATTTTCCTGTTGCAGCGGCGGCAGGAGCCGATGCGCTCCGGGCTTCCCGAAGCCTTCGCCGCAGGAATGGAGAGTTTTTGACATGCATCATCCGATTACCGAGCGCAGCTCCCGCATGTCGGCGCAACCGCGCCGCCGCGCCTCGCGCTTCGCGCTGATGGGCGCCGCCGGGGCGCTCGCTTTCGGCGCCGCCATTGGCGCGCCTGTCGGAAAGGCTTTCGCTGAAGCGCCGGCGACACTGTCCGCGCCCGTCGGTCCGTCCTCTTTCGCGGATGTCGTCGAGCGCGTGAAGGGCGCCGTCGTCGCAATCAAGGTCAAGGCGTATGAAGAGTCTCACAGCCCCTTCGAAGGGCAGGAGCTCTCGCCCGACGATCCGATGTATCGCTTCTTCAAGCGCTTCGGCGGCGAGGTTCCGCAAAAACACATGACCCAGTCGCAGGGGTCGGGCTTCATCATCAGCGCCGACGGTTATGTCGTCACCAATAACCACGTCGTGGAGCACGCAAGCGACGTGGAGGTGGCGCTCGACGATGGCCGCTCGCTGCCCGCGAAGGTGATCGGCACCGACAAGCGCACCGATCTCGCGCTGCTCAAGGTGAGTGACGGCGCCAAGCTTCCCTATGTCGAATGGTCGGGGACGCAGCCGCGCGTCGGCGATTGGGTGATCGCGGTCGGCAATCCCTTCGGTCTCGGCGGCTCGGTTACGGCGGGCATCGTCTCGGCGCGCGGGCGCGACATCGGCGCCGGCCCCTATGACGACTTCCTCCAGATCGACGCGCCGGTGAATCGCGGCAACTCGGGCGGCCCGGCCTTCGATGAACGCGGCGCCGTGGTCGGCGTCAATACGGCGATCTATTCGCCCTCGGGCGGTTCGGTCGGCATCGGCTTCGCCATCCCCGCCGAAGTGGCCAAGGACGTCATCACCGCGCTCAAGGAGAAGGGCGTCGTGTCGCGCGGCTGGATCGGCGTGAAGATCCAGCCGGTGACGCCGGAGATCGCCGACAGTCTCGGCCTCAAGTCGACCAAGGGCGCGCTCATCGCTCAGCCGCAGAAGGGCGCGCCGGCGGAGGCCGCGGGTCTGAAGGCGGGCGACGTGATCGTGGCGGTCAATGGCGACAAGATCGAGAGCCCGCGCGATCTCGCGCGCCGCATCGCAGCGATGGGGCCGAACAAGACGGTCGATCTCACCTATCTGCGCAACGGCGCCGAGAAGAGCGCCAAACTGACGCTCGGCAAGCTCCCGGAGGAGCGGGAGGCGCGCGCCGATGACGAGGACACGGGCGGACCGTCCGGCGGTTCGCAGGTCGCAAGCCTCGGGATCGAGGTCGCGCCCGCCTCGGAGGTTCGCGGCGGCCGCGGCGAAGGCCTCTATGTGACCGACATCGATCCAAGCGGCGCCGCCGCGCAAAAGGGTCTGCGTCGGGGCGACGTGATCGTGGAGGCCGGCGGCCAGCCGGTGAATTCGCGGTCCGATCTCTCCAACGCCATCGACGGCGCCCGGAAGGAAGGACGGCGCTCGATTCTGCTGCGGGTGAAATCCGCGGATGGGTCGAAATTCATCGCCGTGCCCGTGAAGCAGAGCGCCGGCTAGGCCGAGCTTGAAAAGGAGCTTCTTGCGAGGTGGACCGCGAGACTGCACCCGCCCGCAGACGGTCCCGCGCAAAGGAGAGCGACGGTAGCCAGTCCCCTCCTGGCCCGTCGTGGGCAGGTCGGCGCCCCCGCGCCGGCCTGCCGTTTTTTCACAAGGTCGGTTATGATGGGCGCGATGCGCATCCTGATTATCGAAGACGACCGCGAAGCGGCTGAATATCTCGTCAAGGCGTTTCGCGAACTGGGCCATGTCGCCGACCATGCGGCGGATGGGCTGGATGGCTATGCGAGCGCCCGCGAAGGCGATTATGACGTGCTCCTCGTCGATCGCATGTTGCCCAAGATGGATGGCCTCTCGCTCATCTCGAGTCTGCGCGAGCAGAAGGTCGAGACGCCGGTGCTGATTCTCTCGGCGCTGGGGCAGGTCGACGACCGGGTGAAGGGCCTGCGCGCCGGCGGCGATGACTATCTGCCCAAGCCTTACGCCTTTTCCGAACTGCTCGCCCGCGTCGAGGCGCTGGTGCGCCGCCGCGTCGGCCCGCGCGGCGAGGACACGCATTACCGCGTCGGCGATCTGGAGCTCGACCGGCTCTCGCACAAGGTGACCGTCGGCGGGCAGGAGGTCGTGCTCCAGCCGCGCGAGTTCCGGCTGCTCGAATATCTGATGAAACACGCCGGGCAGGTCGTGACCCGCACCATGCTGCTGGAAAATGTCTGGGACTATCACTTCGATCCGCAGACCAACGTCATCGACGTGCATATTTCCAGGCTGCGCGCCAAGATCGACAAGGGGCGCGAGAATCCTCTGCTGCACACGATCAGGGGCGCGGGCTACATGATCCGCGACGGCATGCGGTAGCCGCCGTCGCGGATGTCAGGGCCGGCGGGTCACCACCAGCCGCCGCCCCAGCCCCAGCCGCCCCAGCCGCCCCAGCCGGGACCCCATCCCCAACCCCAGCGCGGGGCGGTCGCGGCGGCGATGCCGGCGCCCATCAGGCCAAGCGCGGCGCTGGCGAATATGGCGCCGGCCGGGTCGTATCCACCGTAGTAGGGATAGTAGGCCGAACGGTAATAGCCCCATGGCCGATAGTAGCCCCAGCGATAGGGCCGATAGTATCCCCACCGATAATAACGATGTCGGTGCCATCCCCAATGGCGGTGGCCCCAGTATCGGCGATAGTAGTGCACGTCCGTGATCGGCGCTTTGATGCCGACCGTTTCGGGCGAGGCGACGCTCATCGGCCCCGCAAGGGCCTCGGGCGGCAGGGCGCTCAGCGCGGTCGATGCGCAGAGAAGCCCCAGTAGAGTGGATTTGAGCCTCTTTTTCATGGCGATTAACCTTGACTGCCCCTCGGGCAACCAACGTCTTCGAGGCGCACAGAGTTCCCACCGCGCGGCGGCGCTCGCCCGCGCCGAGAAAAATCGACGCCCGCTCCCCATATCGTGGCGGAACGGCCCGGCCCCCGCCGGCATGAGACAGGAAAGCGCCCTTGTTCATCGGAAAAGTCGGCAAGCTCTTTCGGACGACCGCCTTCAAGCTGTCGCTCGCCTATCTCATCCTCTTCTCCATCGGCGCCGGCCTCGTGCTGACCCGCGTCGGCGCGCGGGTGAAGGAGGTGCTCGACGAGCAGATCGAGCAGACGGTCGACGCCGAGATCCGCGCGCTCTCGGAGCAATATGCGCAAGGCGGGCTGCATCAGCTCACCAACGCGCTGGAGCGGCGCGTGCGCGCGCCGGGCGGCTCGCTCTACCTGCTCACCACGCATTCGGGCGAGGTGATCGTCGGCAATATCGAACCGCCGGCGGCAGGCCCCGTCGGCGGCTCCAAGCTGGTCGAAACGCCCTATCAGCGGCGCGGCGAACCCGGCGAAATGCATCCGGCGCTGATGCGCCTGTTCCTCATTCCCGGCGGCTTCCGCCTGCTTATCGGCCACGACATCGAGGACCACGAAGTGCTGCGCGGCATTTTGCGCCGGGCGCTTGGCGTCTCGCTGTTCTGGCTCGCGCTGGTCGGCGCTCTCGGCGGCCTCTTCGTCGCGCATCGCATGCTCGAACGCGTCGATGTGATGTCGGCTTCGGCGCGGCGCATCATGGCGGGCGATCTGCACGAGCGGCTCGCGGTTTCCGGCGCCGGCGACGAGCTCGACCGGCTCGCCGAGAATTTCAACGCCATGCTGGAGCGCATTTCGGAATTGATGACCGGGCTGCGCGAGGTCTCGGACAACATAGCGCATGACCTCAAGACGCCGCTGACCCGCCTGCGCAACCGCGCCGAAGCGGCGCTGCGCGGCGCCTCGGGAAACGGCGAGCATCGCGAGGCCCTCATGGCGGTCATCGAAGAATCGGACAGCCTCATCCGCGTCTTCAACGCGCTGCTGATGATCGCGCGCGCGGAGGCCGGCTATTCGAGCGACAATCTTGCAACCTATGACGCTGACGCCGTGGTGAGCGACATCGCGGAAATGTACGAGCCGGTCGCGGAAGAGCAGGGCGTTCGGCTGGAGGCGAAGACAGAGCTGGGCCTCGCCGTCACGGGCAGCCGGGAGCTTCTCGGCCAGGCCGTCGTCAATCTCGTCGATAATGCGCTCAAATATGGCGCGTCGGGCAAAAACCCGCGCATCGACGTGGGCGCGCGGCGCGTCGCGGACCGTGTCGAGATCACTGTCGCGGACCATGGCCCCGGCATTGCGCCGCAGGATCGCGATCGGGTGGTGGGGCGTTTCGTGCGGCTGGAGAATTCACGCTCGCGGCCGGGCTCCGGCCTCGGCCTTTCCATGGCGGCGGCCGTCGCCCGCCTGCATCATGGCGCGCTGCGCATCGAGGACAATGGGCCGGGCTTGCGTGTCGTGCTGTCGCTGCCGGCGACCCGCGCCGCGACGGCCGTCTCCCGCGAGCGCGCATAGACCGGGCCTTTCGGCGCTTGTGCGGGCGCGGCTTGTGCCGGCGCATTCTGGGCGGGCGCGGCTTGCGCCGGCGCATTCTGGGCGGGCCGCGCCACGAGGGGCGTGACGTTCCGGCCGGCGCATTGCGCGCAGGCGAGCCGCATCATTGTCACCGTGCCAAGGCCGAGCCGCGAGCGGATGCGCAGCGCGCCGCCATGCAGATCGATGAGCGCGCGGGCGATGGCGAGGCCGAGCCCGGAGCCCTTCATGCCATTCTCCATGACGCCCGCGCTCTGCTCGAAGGGGCGGCCGAGTTTGGGCAAAGCGAGCGGATCGATGCCGCGCCCGGTGTCCTCGACGAAGAAGGCGATGGACTCGCCGTGATGGCGCACGCGCAGCCGCACGAAGCCGCCGGCGTCAGTGAATTTGATGCTGTTCGACAGGAAAACGCCAAGCGCCTTGACGATCGCCGCCTCATCGCCGACGCAACGCAGTTTTTCGTCCGCCTCGAGAATGATCGTGATCTTCTTCTCGGCGGCGCGCGGCCGCCAGGCCTCGATGGCGCGGCGGGCCGCGTCGGCGACGTCGACCTCGCGCTCGGCGAGGCGCACCAGCCCGGCCTCGAGCCGCGACATGTCGAGAATGTCGGAGAGGACTTCGTTGAGATAGGCGCCGCCCTGACGGACGTTGCTGCAATATTCGACGTATTTGGGCGAGCCGAGCGCGCCGAAGGGCTCGGCGAGCATCATCTCGGAAAATCCGATTATGGCGTTGAGCGGCGTGCGCAGCTCATGGCTCATATTGGCCAGGAATTCCGACTTCGCGAGATAGGCGGCCTCGGCTTCCGCCTTCTGATGATGATATTGCTCGGCGAGCGTCGCGAGCTGCTGGGCCTGCATTTCGAGCGTCTGGCGCGACCTCGTGAGGTCGGCGACGCTCGCCGTCAGGCGGCGCTCGGATTCGATGAGCTTCTCCTGATTGCGTTTGAGGGCGGTGATGTCCGCGCCCACCGACACATAGCCGCCGTCCTTGGTGCGCCGCTCGTTGATCTGGAGCCAGCGCCCGTCGGCGAGCCGCGCCTCATAGGTGCGCGCGTCCTGCGCGCGCCGCTCGGCGGGCGAGGTCTCAGTCTGCACGGCCGGCGCCTTCGCATGCATCATGATCCGCGCATAGCTTTCGCCGGCGATGGCGGCGTCGGGCGCGAGCCCGTGGAGATCGAGGAACTTGGAATTGCAGACGACGAGCCGATTCTGCGCGTCCCACAGGACGAAGGCTTCGGAAATGGCGTCGATGGCGTCGCGCAGGCGCATGTTGGCGGCGGCGGTCTGCTGCGCGAGGGCCTTTTGCTCCGAGACGTCGACGGCGATGCCGACAAGGTGGCGGCCGTCCGGGTCCTGCATGATCTCGGCGCGGGCGCGCAGCCAGATCCACCGACCATCGGCGTGGCGCGCCCGGAATTCGTGATCGACGATCTTGCCGCGCGACGACGACACCATTTCGGCGATGACGGACAGGTCGCCGTCATGGGGATGCACGAGGTCGTTGAGTTCGCCGAAGGAGAGGCAGCGCCGCTCGGCCGGGAGCCCGAGAAGTTCATACATCGAGTCGGACCAGTAGATGCGTCCGCGCGCAATGTCCCAATCCCAAAGGCCGCAGCGGCCGCGCGACAGCGCCGCGTCGAGCCGGCGGCGAATGACGGCGTTGACGGCCTCGGCCGCCTGCCGCCGGCGCGATTGCCGGACATAGGCGTAGACGATGGCAAGCAACATCAGCGATGCAAGGCTGAAAATCACCGAATAATGGGCGGCGACGGCGCGCCATTCGCCGAGCACATTGTCGAGCGGGTAGATCAACGCGACCTGCCCGTAGGGCGCGGGGAGTTTCTGCACCGTTGCGAGCGCAGGGGTTCCATCGGCGAGCCTGATGCGCATGACGCCCGCCTTGTCGGCGAATTCGGTCAGCACCTGCTCGGGGCCCAGCACATCGGTCAGCGTGACGCTCTTGCGGTCGAGCGGAGGAAAGGCGGCCGCGACCCGGCCACGGTCGTCGGTGACGAGAATGCGCCGCCCGCGCGCCGTGGCGCGGCCGGGCAAAATCCTGTCCAAAGGTTCACCGAGCGGCTTTCGCGGATCCGCCCCGATGTGGTCGCGCAGATCGTGCCAGACCGCGCGCGCGAACAGCTCAAAATCGGCCGTCGTCTCCTCGACGATCCGGTCCTGCATTGCGTTTGTCAGCGTGAAGGCGAAGGCCGCGAGCGAGATCAGGCAGACGGCGGAGACCGCGAAGGCGGCGCGTTTGAGCCAGAGCCCCTCTTTGGGCTCCTTCTCGCCCTGGCCGTCGAACCGAGAGGCGCCCCAAACCGTTTCCGCGTGACTCATCGCCCGAGCTGCGGGGACGCGCGCCATCCAATGTCTCCGAAATCTGGCGATGTTGCGAATGGGCTGGGACGCGCCCGAATCACCTCCATTCGAATCTCTCGAGCGGAAATTGTCCAGAGCTTAATTGCCGGTTAACGCCCCTCGAAAAAGTTGGGGCGCGGGCGTCAAGCCAGCGCCCGCGTTGCAATGTCCCGTGTATCTGCGGACAGGCCTTCCTGTGCGACGATCTGTCTGAGACGCGCCTCGACGAGCGCCTGCCGGCGCGGCTCCAGCGTGCGCCACGCGCGGAGCGAAGACAAAAGGCGCGCCGCGAGCTGGGGGTTTTTCGGGTCGAGTTCGAGGACCACGCGGGTCAAGAGGTCGTAGCCCGAGCCGTCCAGCGCGTGGAATCGGGTGAGATTGGCGTTGGCGAAGGCGCCGATCAGCGCACGCACGCGGTTGGGGTTCGTCATGGCGAAATCGGGATGCGACATGAGGCGGATGACCCGCTCCGTCGTCGCGGGCTCGGGGATCGTGGCCTGAAGCGCGAACCACTTGTCGAGGACGAGCGGATCGTCGGCGAACTGCCGGTAGAAAGCCTCGAACGCCGCCTCGCGCGCATCCCCGCCGAGGAGCGCGAGGGTGGAGAGCGCCGACAGGCGGTCGGTCATGTTGCCGGCCGCGGCAAACTGGCTCTGCGCAAAAGCTGCGCCCTTCTCGGGGGCGCCGGCGGCGATGAGGTCGAGCGCCACGGCCTTGAGCGCCCGCCTTCCAGCCCCGGCGGCGTCGGGCCTGTAGGGGCTGTCTTCAGAGAATCGCGCATAGGCGGCCTCGGCCTCGAGAAGAAGCGCGTGGCCGATCTCGGCGCGCAGCCCCATGCGTGCCGAAAACAGGGCGTCGGGGTCCACATGCGTCCCGGCTTCGCGGGCGAGGTCGATTTCGGACGGCAGCGACAGGGCCTGCGCCGCGAAGGCGGGGTCCGCGTCGGCGCCCGCGAGCAGGGCGCGCAGCGCGGCCACGAAGCCCTGAGCCTGTGGCGCGGCGAGCCCGGCGCGCGCCGCGGCGACGCGCTCGAAAATCGCGCGCAGCGCAAGGCTTTGCGCCGCCTGCCAGCGATTGAAGGAATCGTCGTCGAACGCAAGCAGCCGTTCGAGGTCGGCGCTCCCGGGCGCGGGCTCGAGTCGCACCGGGGCCGAAAAACCGCGCAGGAGCGAGGCCACGGGACGCGAGGGGACGTTCTCGAACACGATCCGGCGTTCGCTCCCGGCGAGTTCGAAGAGGCCGCGCGCCAGTTCGTCGGGCCGTGCGTCGCGGCTCGTCAGATCGAGCTTCTCCCCGTTCTCGCCGAAGAGGGCGAGGGCGATGGGAATGACCACGGGCTTCTTTTCGGGCTGGCCGGGCGTCGGATTCGTCGTTTGCCGCAGGACGAGCGCGAATGTCTTGGCGTCCGGCTCATAGGCGCTTTCGCTCGTCACGATCGGCGTGCCCGCCTGACTGTACCAGAGCGCGAAATGCGACAGGTCGCGGCCGGCGGCGTCGGCGAAGCAGGACAGGAAATCTTCGACGGTGGCCGCCGTTCCGTCGAACCGCTCGAAATAGAGGTCCATGCCCCGGCGGAAATCCTCTCCGCCGATCAGCGTGCGCAGCATGCGCACGATCTCGGCGCCCTTTTCGTAAACGGTCGGCGTGTAGAAGTTGTTGATCTCGTGATAAACGTCCGGGCGCACCGGATGGGCGAGCGGCCCGCCGTCTTCGGGGAATTGCGCCAGCCTGAGGCCCCTGACGTCGCTGATGCGCTCCACCGCGCGCGAGCGCATGTCTGCGGAAAACTCCTGGTCCCGAAAGACCGTCAGACCTTCCTTCAGACAGAGCTGGAACCAGTCGCGGCAGGTGATGCGATTGCCGGTCCAGTTGTGAAAATATTCATGCGCGATCACCGCCTCGACGCCCGCATAGTCGGCGTCGGTCGCCGTCTGCGGCGAGGCGAGCACATATTTGTCATTGAAGATATTGAGGCCCTTGTTCTCCATCGCCCCCATGTTGAAGTCGGAGACGGCGACGATGTTGAATACGTCGAGGTCGTATTCGCGGCCGAATTTCTCCTCGTCCCACCGCATGGAGCGTTTCAGCGCGTCCATGGCGTAGCCGGCGCGGTCCTCCTTGCCGTGCTCCACATAGATGGCGAGCGCGACGTTGCGTCCCGACATGGTCGTGAAACTGTCGCGCAATACGCCGAGATCGCCGCCGACGAGCGCGAAGAGATAGGAAGGTTTGGGAAAGGGATCGCGCCACACGGCGAAATGGCGCCCGGTTCCCGGAATGTCGCCCGCTTCGCCCGGATTGCCGTTGGCGAGGAGAACGGGCGCTTCGCCCTTCTCGGCCTCGATGCGCGTCGTATAGACGCTCAGAACGTCGGGCCGGTCGAGGAAATAGGTGATGCGGCGGAAGCCCTCCGCCTCGCATTGCGTGCAATAGGCGGAGCCCGAGCGATAAAGGCCCGAAAGTTGCGTATTGGCGGCGGGATTGATCCGCGTTTCGATCTCGAGCGTAAAGGGTGCGTCGGGAACCGAGGAGAGCGTCAGCGCGTCCGGGGTGGCGGTATAGTCCTGCGGGCCGAGGAGGCGTCCGTCGAGTTTCACGCCGACAAGCGACAATTCGTCGCCGTCGAGTCTCAGCGGCGCGCCGGGGGCGCCCTTGGGATTGCGCCGAAGCGAGAGCTGCGAGACCACCTTTGTCGCCGTCCGGTCGAGCGAAACGTCGAGCGTGATGGCGTCGATGAGAAAATCGGGGGCGCGGTAATCGGCCAGGCGGACGGCCACATTTTCGGGGTGACGCATGAAATCCTCGGGCGAGCGAATCGTCGTTGCCGCAAAATATAGTGAGCCGCGAGCGATTTGCGACCGGCCGCGCTCCCGCCGCCCTCGGGGAGACTATTTTCCGTTGGAAAGACGCGTTAATCTTCTGTTAGGACTTGAGCTCGCCTGCGAAGGCGGCCAAAGTCAAGGAGTGGACGCCGACCAGCGTCATTGCGGCTCATGTGGGCGCTGTCAGCCTGGATCGCCGCCACTCGCGCCCCCCGGAGTGTCGCCTCCTCACATGCCGTGGAATCTTCTCTTCAGCCTTCTCCTCGCCTTGACTGTCGCCGCGCCGGCCTTCGGCGCCGCGCCGAACGGGCAGGCCGGCGTGGCGGCGCCGAGCGAGCCCTCCGCCCCGCTGGAGATGGTCGCCCCGCTGACCGAGGCGCAGATTCATGCCGCGGGAATCGAGACCCAGCCCGTCGAGCCCGAATCAGGCGTCGGCGAGATCGTGGTGCCGGGCGTCGTCACCGTGCCGCCACAGCAGTTGCGCATCGTGGCCGCCCCGGCGGCCGGACTCGTCGAGACGCTGCTCGTCGCGCCGGATGAAGACGTGAAGGAGGGCGATCCGATCGCGACGCTGAAATCCTCGGAGCTCGTCGAATTCCAGCGCGCCTATCTCCACGCCTTGTCCGACGCCAATCTGATGGCGGAAAAGCTTCGGCGCGACGAGCAACTCTTCAAGGAGAAGATCATCGCCGAGCGCCGGCTGATCGTAACCCGAGCCGAGGCGACGCAGGCCCGCTCCACGCTGGACGAGCGCGCCCAGATCCTGGCGCTCGCCGGCATGACCGAAAGCGAGATCGCCGAACTGAAAAAGGACCGCAAGCTCGCAAGCTCGCTGCTCGTCCGCGCGCCGATCGGCGGCACGATCCTCCAGCGGCACGGCACGACGGGCGAGCGCGTGCAGGCCTCGGCTCCGCTTGTGACCATCGCCCGGCTCGATCCCATCTGGGTCAATCTGCAGGTGCCGCTCAGCCGCGCGGTCGCGCTCGAGAGCGTCGAAAAGGTCCATCTGCCCTCCGCAGGGCTCGAGGGCCGGCTGATCCGCATCGGCCATACGGTCGACTCGGCGACGCAGTCGGTGACGGCGGTGGCGGAATTCCGGCCGGGACGCAGTCCGCTGCGGCCGGGGCAGGCGGTCACGGCGATCCTCCGGGTCAAGGGCGGCGGCGCCTCGCAGTGGCGCGTGCCGGCGGATGCGGTGATCAGCCATCGCAACCACAACTGGGTCTTCGTGCGCGTAACCGAGGGCTTCCGCGCCATTCCGGTGACGCTCGTCTCAGAGACGCCGCAATTCGCCTCCGTGCAGGGCGCGCTCAAGGTGGGGGAGCGGGTGGCGACGCGCGGGCTGCTGACGCTTCTCGCCGAACTGGCCGAGATCGAGAGCAAGTGATCGCCCGTCATGCTTGAGCGCCTGATCCATTTCTCGCTTCGCCAGCGGCTTCTCACCTTCCTCTGCGCGCTGTTCGTCGCCGGCTGGGGCGCGGTGAGCTATCTCAAGCTCCCGATCGACGCCTTTCCGGACGTCGCGCCGGTGCAGGTGCTCGTCGCCATGCGGGCGCCGGGTCTCACGCCCGAGGAGCTGGAGGCGCGCGTGACCGCGCCCATCGAGATCGCCGCCAAGGGCATTCCCTCGCTCGTGCGCATGCGTTCGACGACGCGATACTCGGTCACGCTGATCACCTTCGAATTCGCGGAAGGAACCGACATCTACTGGGCGCGCGCGCAGGTCAATGAGCGCCTCTCCCAGGTTCAGGATCAATTGCCGGACGGCGTCACCGGCGGCCTTGCGCCGATCGTCACGCCGCTCGGCGAGATGCTGATGTTCACGCTCGTCGGCGGCGATCTGACGCCGACCGAGCAGCGCGGCCTGCTCGACTGGACGATCCGCCCGGCGATCCGCGGCCTTCCCGGCGTCGCCGATCTCAACGTGCTCGGCGGCTTCGTGCGCACCTTCGAGGTGGCGCCGTCGCCCGCCGCCATGGCGGCGCGGGGCGTCACCGTGGCCATGCTCGAAACCGCGCTCTCCAAGAACAACCGCAACGACGGCGCCGGCCGCGTCCGCGACGGCGAGGAGGCGCTGCTGGTGCGCGCCGAGGGTCGGCTGCGGTCGCTCGAAGACATTCGCTCGGTCGTGATCGAGTCGCGAAAGACCGGCGTCGTGCGCGTCGGCGACGTGGCGGAAGTGCGCTTCGGCGCGTTGCCGCGCAACGGCGTCGTGACCCGCAATGGGGAGGGCGAGGCTGTCTGGGGGCTGGTGCTGGGCCTGCGCGGCGCGGATGCGCGAACGGTCGTAGACGGCGTCAAGGCGCGCTTCGCCGAGATCGAGCCGCTGCTGCCCAAGGGCGCGAAAATCGAAATTTTCTACGACCGCAGCGAGCTGATCGGCAAGGCGGTCTGGACCGTGCAGAAAGTGCTGATCGAGGCCATCGTCCTCGTCGTGATCCTGCTCGCGCTCTTTCTCGGCAATCTGCGCGCCGCGCTCGTCGTCTCCGTCATCCTGCCGCTCGCGGCGCTCGCGACATTCGGCATCATGCGGCTCTGGGGCCTTTCGGCCAATATCATGTCGCTCGGCGGCCTCGCCATCGCGATCGGCCTCCTCGTCGATTGCGCGGTGGTCGTCGTGGAGAATGTCGAGCACCGGCTCGCCCACGCCCATGACGCGACGCTCGCCGACCGCATCTTCATGACGCTGGAGGCGACGAGCGAAGTCGCGACGCCGCTCGCCTCGGGCGTCGTCATCATCGTCACGGTGTTCCTGCCGCTCCTCTCTCTCGAGGGTCTCGAAGGCCGGCTCTTTGCGCCGGTGGCGCTCACCATCGCCTTCGCGCTCGGCTCGGCGCTTGTTCTGTCGCTGACCGTGGTGCCGGCGTTGAGCGCGTCGCTCCTGCGCCCCGGCGCGGCGGACGAGCCCTGGCTCGTGCGCAAGATCGCGGCGATTTACGAGCCTTTGCTCGAGATCGCCCTGGCGCGGCCGCTGGCGGTGGGCGGCGTCGCGATCCTCGGCCTCGTCGTCGCGGGCCTGGCCTTCTCGCGCATCGGCCAGACCTTCATGCCGGTGATGGACGAGGGGACGCCGGTCATCACCGTGCGCAAGCATCCCACGATCAGCGTCGCCGTGGCGGCGGAGACCGACAAGCTGATCCAGCGCCAGATCATGGAGAAAATGCCGGAAGTGAAAGGCATGATGGCCCGCGCCGGCGCCGACGAATTGGGCATTGATCCCGTCGGGCTCAACGAGACGGATAATTTCCTCACGCTCGCTCCGCAGAAAGAGTGGCGCGGGCACGGCATGGACTGGCTCGTGGGCGAAATCCGCCAGGTCCTCGACGCCATTCCCGGCATTTCATACGCGTTTTCGCAGCCGATCGACATGCGCGTGCAGGAGATGATCATCGGCGCGCGCGGCGACGTGGTCGTGAAGATCTTTGGCGACGACATCAACGAACTCAACCGCCTGACCCGCGAGGTGACGGCGGAGCTCAAGAAAATCCCCGGCGCGCGCGATGTGTTCGGACTCCAGAACGACGGCATGCGCTATCTCACCGCGCGCGTCGACCGGCTGGCGGCCGGGCGCTTCGGCCTCAACGCCGGCGAGATTCAGGACGCCCTGCGCGTCTGGGTCGACGGTCAGCAGGTCGGCATCGTGCTCGAAGGCCCGATCCGCACGCCGCTCGTCATTCGCGGCTCCGAAACCTCGCGGCGGTCGTCGGTCGATTTCGCGCGCCTGCCCATGGTCTCCAACGACGGCAAGGTCGTGGAGCTCTCCCAGCTTGCCGAGGTGCAGGCGGAGAACGGCCCCATCCAGGTCATCCGCGAGGATGGCCGTCGCTTCGCGACCGTCCTCGCCAATGTCGAGGGGCGCGATCTCGTCGGCTTCGTGGACGAAGCGAAAGCCGCCGTCGCGCGGCATGTGAAGACGCCCAAGGGCTACAGCTATCAATGGGGCGGGCAGTTCGAGAACCAGCAACGCGCCTCCGCGCGGCTCGCCATCGTCGTGCCCATCGCTTTGGCGCTGATTTTCCTCTTGCTCTATTTCACATTCAACTCCGCGCTGCAGGCGACGCTCGTCTTCTGCAACGTGCCTTTCGCCGCGATCGGCGGCATTCTCGGGCTCTGGCTCTCGGGCGAATTC
Source organism: Methylocystis sp. IM3 (assembly GCF_038070105.1). Taxonomy (NCBI): domain Bacteria; kingdom Pseudomonadati; phylum Pseudomonadota; class Alphaproteobacteria; order Hyphomicrobiales; family Methylocystaceae; genus Methylocystis; species Methylocystis sp. IM3. The sequence continues at coordinate 1,165,520 of NZ_JBBPBZ010000002.1, forward strand.
CTCTCGGTTCCGGCGTCGGTCGGCTTCATCGCGCTCATCGGCATCGCCGTGCTGAATGGCGTGGTGCTGATCTCCTACATCAACAAGCTGGTCTCGGAGGGGAACCGCACGACCCGCGAAGCCGTCGTCGAGGGCGCGCGGCGGCGCATGCGCCCTGTCATGCTGACCGCGACCATCGCGGCCTTCGGCCTCATTCCCTTCCTCTTCGCCACGGGGCCGGGCGCCGAGATTCAGCGCCCGCTCGCCATCGTCGTGATCGGCGGGCTGATTTCCGCGACCGCGCTGACGCTCGTGCTGTTGCCGATCCTCTATGATCGCGCCGTCGGCTGGCGTCTGCGCGCCAAACGCAACCGCCTCGCCCATCGCATGGTCCGTACATGAGACGCGTGGCGCTCTTCGTCGCCGCCGCGCTTTGCGCGCCTGCCGCCCCGGTGCTCGCGGGGCCGAAGGCGCGCGGCGCAGTGACGGTTAAGGGCGATCAGCCTGTCGAGAAGCGGGGCAAGAAGCCACTCGGCCATCAGCTCGTGCGCCATCTCGACATGGCCGTGGCGATCGACGCGCAGAGCGTCGGGCTCGCGGCCCAGCTCGGCGCGGTGACCTCGCGCTACGCCACGACGCGCTCGATCTCGCCGGGGTCGCCCTATCTGGGGAGCACGCAGCGCAACGCGGTCGCGGGAAATCTGCGAAATTACAATGAAACGGAGGTCGAGGCCGGCCTGCCGCTGTGGCTGCCCGGCCAGCGCGACGCCATGGAGACGACAGTCGCCACGGGCGCCATAGAGGTGGAGGAGCGCATCGCTTTGCGGCGCCTCGATGTCGCGGGCCTGTTGCGCGACGCCTGGTGGAACGCCCAGCGCGCCGTGCGGGAGGCGGGCGTGGCGCGCAATCGCGTGGCGACGGCGCGCGAGATCGGCGCCGACATGACGCGGCGCGTGGAGCTCGGCGACGCGGCCGAGGCCGACGCGCTGCTCGCGAAGAACGAACTGCTCGCCGCCGAAACGGAGCTCGCGCAGGCGGAGGGCGCGGAAAAAGTGGCGCGGGTGAACTATCAGGCGCTCACCGGCGGCGCGCCGCCCGACGGAACGCTCGAAACCCTGAAGCCCGCCGGCGACATCGAGGATCATCCGGCGCTGCGCACGCCGATCGCGGCGCTCCGCCGCGCCGAAGCTCAGGCCCAGCTCGTCGAGGCGACGCCGATCGAGAGCCCCGACGTCGCCGTCTTTGGGCGGCAGGAGCACAACCGGCAATATTCGACCGACCTCTCGCAGCCGATCACCGATCAGCTCACCAACGCCACCACGGTCGGCGTTCGCCTCCGCATCCCTCTACCGACGGACGGGCGCCAGGAGCCGAGGCGCGCAGAGGCCTACGCCGAAATGACTCGCGCGCGGGCGGATTATGAAAAGGCCAAGCGCGTCGTGCTCGCCGACATTGCCGCGGCCCGCGCCAATCTCGCCGCCGCGCGCCGCGCCGCGGGATTGGCCGACAAGCGGCTCGCCGTGGCCAACGAACAGTTCGAACTGTCGCGCAAATCCTTTGCGCTGGGCGAAATCGGCGGTCTCGACTTTTACCGGATCCGCCAGCTTCAGCTCGACGCCCAGCGGGCCCAGGCGGCGACGACGGTCGCCGTCGGCGCGGCGATCTCGCGCCTCAATCAGGCGCAGGGCTATGCGCCCTGATCAGGGACAGGCGTCGAGGAACGCCATGATGCGCGCAAGGGTCGGCTGATCGAGGAGCAGCGGCGCATGGCCCTGTCCCGGCACGGTATGACGCTCGAGGAGCGGCGCGCGTCGGGCCATTTCGTTGAAGACGTCCTGAGAAAGAATATCGCTTGTCTCGCCGCGCAGGGCGAGGATCGGGACTTTCGACAGCGTCGCGAAGGGCTCCCAGAATTCCTCGAATTCCGCGTCCGGCGTGACGGCGTCGAGCGTGTGGTTGAGCGCCGGATCATAGCGGAGCTCGACTCGCCCCTCCGTCTCGACGAAGGTCTGGCGCGCATAGATCTCCCATTCCTCGGCGCTGACGCCCGTGAATTGCGGCGCGGCCGTCATGCGCATGAGCGCGATCGCCTCGGCGAGCCGCGAGAGCGGCGGCAGCTTGCCGACATAGCGCTTGATGCGCAGAAGCCCGTCCTTCTCGATCTTCGGGCCGATGTCGTTGAGAATCGCCGCGCGCACCAGCGAGGGCCGCGCCTGCGCGATGCGCATCGTATGCAGCCCGCCGCGCGACGTGCCGAGAAAAACCGCCTGCGTCACGCCGGCCTCGACGAGAACCGTGAAAATATCGTCCTGCTCGACATCGAGATCGTAACGGCGCCAGTCCTTGTCCCACGCCGATCGCCCGCGCCCGCGATAATCGAGCGCGAGCACCCGCCGCTCCCGCGCGGCCTCGGCCACGCGCCAGAAATCATCGGCCGTGCGCGCGAGGCCCGGCAGGCAGACGAGCGGCAGGCGCGCCGCATCCGGCGCCGGGTAATCGAGATAATGCAGACGGAGACCGTCGGCGGCGGCGACGAAACGGCTTTCGGCGGGACGGGTCGAGCTCAAGGCGGTGGACTCCCTTTTTGGGGTGTTTCTACCGCGACCGGCGCGGTGATCAACTGCGATCAGGAAGCCTTGCCCTCGCCGGACTGGCCGGGCGGGTTCTTCTGGGCCGCCGCCGGGGGCGGCGCCGGCGGCTTCGGGGGCCAGTCGGGCGGCTGAACGCCGGCGTTCAGAATAGCGGTGCGCATGGCTCTTCCGGCCGCCCATCTGTCCGTCGTCCGCGTGTTGCGCCAAATCTCTGCGAATTCGTCGATCTGCGGCCAGATGATGTCGATATAGGCTTCCTTGTAGGCTGTCCGTTTTTCCGTCACGTAGAAGAACGGCCAGTGCATGTTGGCGAAGGAAACGATGAACTGCTCCTCATAGTTCGGGTAGAGCTTCTTCTCCGACCACATTTTCAGCGAGCGGACGCCTTCGTTGATATGCCAGAAATGCGTCCATTTGATTTCCCCCGTCCGGGGATCGTCGGCAAGATTGATCCTGTCTGCCGTTTCCTGAATGGCTCTTTCCACCACCGTCGAGATGCTTTGTCCCTTGCATCTGGCGACGAAATCCACAAGGAAGCGCGTCGCCGGGTCCATGCGCATGGAAAGGACCTCGCTTTTCGCGCCTTTTTTCGTGTCTCTCGCCATTCCCGCCCGCCAGCGACTTCGATGTGTGGATGATGCTACACAAAGCTGGTTCGAGCCCGGCGCCGTCCTTTTCTTGACTTCGTAGCGCCGAGCGGCGAGTTTGCGCGCGCGAAGCCGCCCCCGGCTGCCCGAAGGCTTTCAAGCAAGGAATCCCCCTCGTCCATGCGCTCCTATCTCGACTTCGAAAAGCCCGTCGCCGAACTCGAAACCAAGGTGGAGGAGCTGCGCACGCTGGCCGAGAAAGGCGAAGGGGTGTCTATCGCCGAGGAGCTGACCAAGCTCGAGGCGAAGGCCGCCAAGGCGCTCGCGGATCTCTATGCGGGCCTGACGCCCTGGCAGAAGATTCAGGTCGCGCGCCATCCCCAGCGGCCGCATTTCTCGGATTACGTCAAGCAGCTCGTCACCGAATTCACGCCGCTCGCCGGCGACCGCTTCTTCGGCGAGGATTCGGCCATCGTCGGCGGCTTCGGCCGCTTCCGGGGGGAGCCGGTCTGCATCATCGGTCAGGAGAAGGGCTCCGACACGGCGAGCCGCCTGCACCACAATTTTGGCATGGCGCGCCCCGAGGGATATCGCAAGGCCGTTCGCCTCATGGAGCTCGCCGACCGTTTCGGCCTGCCGGTTATCTCGCTCGTCGATACCGCCGGCGCCTTTCCGGGCATCGACGCCGAGGAGCGCGGCCAGGCCGAGGCCATCGCCCGCTCGACGGACGCCTCGCTTCAGCTTGGCGTCCCCAATGTCGCGGTCGTGGTGGGGGAGGGCGGCTCGGGCGGGGCCATCGCCATCGCGGCCGCCAACAAGGTGCTGATGCTCGAGCACGCGGTTTACACCGTCGCCTCGCCCGAGGCGTCGGCCTCGATCCTGTGGCGCGATTCGGCCAGGGCGCAGGACGCCGCGACCAGCATGAAGATCACCGCGCAGGATCTGCTGAAATTCGGGATCATCGACCTGATCGTCGCGGAGCCTGCGGGCGGCGCCCATCGTGATCCCGCCGCCGCCATTGCTGCCGTCGGCGACGCGGTCTCGCTGGAGCTTTCGCGCCTGACCAATCTGTCGCGCGAGCAGTTGCGTCACGCCCGCGCCGAAAAGTTTCTCAATATGGGGCGCAAGCTCGACGAGAAGCGTTAAGGTAAATGCGTAAAAAGCTCTTGTTCCAACCCCTCCAGAGGCGCCACGAACACTTTGTCGCCCAATGTTGGGACTAAGCAGCCAGATGGGCTGGGAGGCCCTCGCCCGTCGGCTTGCGTGAGCGGCGGGCAGGGACGCTGAAGGGAGCTCGAGAGCATGACATACCGGGTCCTGAAGCCGGCCGTATCGGCCGCCGCCTTCGCCGCGCTGTCTCTTGTCGCGCTCTCACTTGCCGCCTGCCAGGACAGCGGATTGTCCCATCGCTCCCTCGCGCCGATCCCGCGCGAGACCCTCGCCCTCATGGAGAAAGTCGGCGCCAGCAAGGAATCGCCCATGCTGATCCGCGCCTACAAGAAAGAGGCCGAGCTCGAGATCTGGAAGATGGGCGCCGACGGCAAATACGTCCATCTCAAGACCTATCCCATGTGCCGCTGGTCGGGCCAGCTCGGACCCAAGACGCGCGAGGGCGACCGTCAGGTGCCGGAGGGCTTCTATTCGATCAGCCCGGCGCAGATGAATCCCAATTCGTCCTATTATCTGTCCTTCAACGTCGGCTATCCCAACCAGCTCGACAGGGCGCTGGGCCATACCGGCGGCACCATCATGGTGCACGGCGCCTGCTCCTCGGCGGGCTGCTTCTCCATGACGGACGCGCAGATCGCCGAAATCTACGCCGTCGCGCGCTCCTCCTTCGAGGGCGGCCAGCGCTCGATTCAGATGCAGTCGTTTCCATTCCGCATGACAGCGGACAATTTGGCCAAGCACCGGCTCGACCCCAACATCGGTTTCTGGAAGAACCTCAAGGAAGGCAGCGACCACTTCGAGGTGACGAAGGAGGAGCCGCAGGTCGCCTTCTGTGGCCGTCGCTATGTCTTCAACGCCGAATCGGACGGGCATCTGGATCCGCTTTCCGCCTGTCCGCCGCTCAGGCAGGACCCCGAGATCGTCGCCAGCGTCTCCGCCAAGGCCGCGAAGGACGAGGCGAAAATTGCCGAGCTTTCGCAGGAGGTGAAGCCGGTGCGCGTCGTGTATCAGGACGGCGGCATGCATCCGAGCTTCCTTTCCAAGGTCGCCGAGACGAGCCGGCCCGAGGCGGTCGCGCCGCCGGAGGAGATCGCGCTCGAGGACAAGGCGGCGCGCGGCGGCAAGCCTGCGCCGCTCGCCGCGAAATCGCCGGTCGTGACCATGGCCGCCGCCAAGGCGGCGACGCCGGCCCGCCCGGCGGAAACGACGAGCGTCGCGCGGGCGCTGTCGACGGATACGCGCCGGGACATGTCGGCGCTCGCCGCCACCGCCGACGATGGTCCGACGTCTTCGATCAAGCGGGCGCTGAAGCTGAAGAAATAGCGGGCGGGCGTCGCTTCGCCGGCGCGCGCGAGGCTTTTCCTGGCGACCGCCCTGCCGCATTTGCCCTTGCGGAACGCAAAGGGAACGTCTAAGAATCGTTCATGATTTGTTTGTAACGCGCGACTGCTCTCAAGGGGCTGTCACCGTGGCGACAGGGGCGTTCCATGCTGACGAAAAAGCAGAGCGATCTGCTGCGTTTCATTCATGAGCGGCTAAAGGAATCGGGCGTTCCGCCCTCTTTCGACGAGATGAAGGACGCGCTCGATCTGCGATCCAAATCCGGCATCCATCGGCTCATTCTCGCCCTCGAGGAGCGGGGCTTCATCCGCCGTCTGCCCAATCGCGCCCGTGCGCTCGAAGTGCTGCGTCTGCCCGAGTCCGCGACGCCCAGGGGCGGCGCCGGCTCCCGTGGGGGCAAATTTGCGCCAGCGGTGATTCAGGGCAATCTCGGTCGCGTCCGCCCACTGAGCGAACGCGAGGAGTCGGGCAATCAACCGGTGGCGATCCCCGTCATGGGGCGCATCGCGGCGGGCACGCCGATCTCGGCTATTCAGAGCCGCAGCCATACGATCAGCATGCCGCCCGACATGCTCTCGAATGGGGAGCATTTCGCGCTCGAGGTGCGCGGCGATTCGATGATCGAGGCCGGCATTCTCGATGGCGACACGGTCGTCATCAAGAAGCAGGATCACGCGGACTCGGGCGACATCGTCGTGGCGCTGATCGAGGACGAGGAGGCGACGCTGAAGCGGCTGCGCAAGCGCGGCGCCTCCATCGCGCTGGAAGCGGCCAATCCCGCCTATGAGACCCGGATTTTTGGCCCCGACAAGGTGCGAATCCAGGGCAAGCTCGTCAGCCTGTTGCGGAAATATTGAACCTTTCCCTCTGATTTACAGGGATAGTCATATCGGCTCTGAAGGGGTTCGCCCATCCCGCTTCTCGCGGGCGGACGACGTGAGGCGGGCGGGGCGGCTCCGCTCCCTCGCAAACCCCGTCGTTTTGACTGGGACGCGACGCTTTCGCGCCGCTGTGGTTCATTCCATCGGTTCCGAGAGTTCCGCTTCCTCGCTCTCCTCATCCTCGGGCGCCGCGGCGCGCCCGGTCGCGGGCGGCGGGCGGGGAGACCAGGGCCGGTCCTCGTCGACCCCGCGCGCGGTCGTCCACAGGACGCCGCCTTCCTTGGCGAACTGCAAGGACACGGCCCCCGTTTCCGCGAGCCTGATACGGTCGATGACGAGCGGCGCGCCGCAGCCTTCGGGCGCGCGCAGCGGCGTGACGACGATCGCCGCCCGCGCGCAATCTTCGAGAAAAGCGCCGCGCGCGGTGACGAGCGCCACAAAACGCCCGTCCGCCAGACGGGCTACGCATCCGTAATCGTCGCAAGCGGTCCCGTCTTTCGCTTCGACGACGCTTCGGCCGTCGGCGTCGGCGCGCAGCCATTGTTCCGCCGCGAAGGCGCCGGGCCTCCTGGCGAGCAAAGCGAGTTCTCCCGAGGCGAGACGGATCGCCGCTGCGTCTCCCGACGCGGGGATGGCGAGATCGAATCCGGCGCCGCTCCTGGCGCCGAGGAGCCCGATCAGCGCCAGCGGAATGGCCGTGGCGCGCAGCGCGCTGGTCCGCCAGAGCACCGCGGAGAGCACGGCGAGGGCAAGAAAGACGATCGCCCAGGGCGCGAAAGCCTTCACCTGAAGGCTGGCGCCGGGCGCGCTGGCGATGAGGCCGGCAAGCCATGTGACGAGATGGATGCCCATCTCCAGCCAGCGCCAGATGAAGCCGTCGAGCCCGAAGGGGTAGAGCGCGGCGCCGAGAAGCGCGCAAGGCACGGCGAAAAACTCGATGACGGCGAGCGTCAGAGGATTGCCGATCAGCACATAGGGGCTGATCTCGTGGAAGTCATAGGCCATGAAGGAGGCGGTCGCGGAAGTGGCGCAGAGCGTCGCGACCACGAGCGCGCCAGGGCCATGCAAAAGACGCTCGGCCAGAATTTCGCGCCACTCCACAAAACGTCCGGGCGGGGAAGGCGCCGTCCCCGAGCGGCTGTGGGCGAGACGCTGGCCCCGCCATTCATAGACGGCGATGAGCGCCGCGACAGCCGCGAAGGAGAGCTGGAAGCTTGCGCCCAATATCGCCTCCGGTTCGAAGGCGACGACGAAGAAGGCCGCGAGCGCGAGATTGCGCATGGAGAGCGACGGCCGATCGAACAGCACGGCGGCGAGCATGATCAGCGTCATGATCAGCGCGCGCTCCGTCCCGACGCGCGAGCCGGTGGCGATGTCGTACAGAATTGCGCCGACGATGGCGAGCGCCGCCGCCCATTTCTTGATGGGATAGTTGAGGGCGAGCGTCTGCGACGTCGCGAGCAGACGGCGCAGGCCGACGAAGAAAATGCCGGCGACGAGCGTCATCTGGATGCCGGAGATCGTGACGATGTGAAAAATGCCGGCGCGCCGGATGAGATCTTTGGCATTCTCGGACAGAAAGTCGCGCTTGCCCGTGACCATGGCCGCGGCAATCGCGCCGGCGTCGCCGCCGATCGTCCTGTCGACGCGCAGCGCGAGCGCATTTCGCACGCGGTCGACCCCGGCGAAAAAACGTAGCGACACCGGCGCCGGATCGGGGGGCGGCATGGTCTCGATGCGGCCGAGCGCGCTGCCGACGCCGCCGATCCGCGCGAAATAGGCGTCCCGCGCAAAATCATAGCCGCCCGGCAGCGCCGCCCGCGCGGGCGGCAGAAGCCGCGCCTTCAGGGCGATAAAGTCGCCCGCGGCGAAATGCGGCTCGCCGCGCATTGTGAGGCGCACGCGCGCGGGCGCAACATCATTCAAAAAACCCTCCGCACTCGCGACGCGCAGGATGAAGCGCGCGCCGCTGGCGCGCAGGTCGATCTCTTCGACGAATCCCGTCAATTCGCCGACGCCCGTCCTTGCGACGACCGGCGCCGCGACCCGCGCCGTGCGCCAGGCTCCCGCGGCAAAGCCGGCCGCCACGAAGGCGAGGGCGAGAAAAAGTCCATGGGCGCGCGCGTGGCGGCGGGTGAGAAAGGCGATCAGGACGACACTGGCGAGCGCCCCGAAGCAAAGGGTGAGCGAAGGCTCGCGGTTGGCGCTGAAATAGAGGACCACGCCGCCAATGGCGCCGACTGCGCGCCACAGAAAGGGCCGCCTGAGTTCGACTTCCTCGGCGTAGGCGCGCCGTAGCGCCTCCGGCGGCCAGTAGAGGCGCGGCGCGATCGAAACAACGCCGCCGCCAAGCTCCCGATGTTCAGCCGCCCGTGCGTCGCTCATCCCGACCCCCGCGACGAGACCTTAATGCGAGTCGTCGGCCGGCGCCATGGCCAAGATCACGCTCCCTCAGCCCCTGGCGCGGCTCTTGCGCTTCTTGCCGCCCTGCGGCCCCCGGCCCGGCGTGTGCGTCTCGAGGGCGGGCGTCTCGTCCATGCGCAGGTAGCGCACGCCGAGGAAGAACAATATTTGAGCGTCGCCGGTGCGCGGCTCGCTCACACGGCGCGGGATGTTCCCACGCAATCCGAAGGCGATGACCTCCCCCATGTCGACCTCTTCGTGGCGGCTTTGGTCCAAAATGAATCAACTCTGAACGGAATTAGGGGGCGGCGAGGGTTAATGTTCCGCTAACGACCCGGGGCTAGTCTCTCTCCTCCAGTTGCGTAAGCGTTCGAGTGAGTAGCCGATCCATGCATCGAGATATGTCAGGGCGACGGATCGACCATGCCGCGCTTCTTGGCGCCATCGTCGACCAGTTTGTCGCGCGGCAGATACATCCGATTGGCGACATCAAGCAATTCGAACAACTTGCGCTTGGCCTCATCGATATCGTCGACGCCAACGCCGCGGCGCGCATCGCCCGTCCCTTATGCATGCATCCCGAGACGCCGGCGTCGGTCTTTCCGTGTCTTCTCGCCAAGGGCGGGCCTTGCGCCGAGCTTGCCCTGCAATTTGCTCCCGCCCTCCCGCGCGCCGATCTGCTGGCCGCCGCGCAGGGCGGCGCGCCTCTTGCCTGCGCGGTCGCCCGACGCGCCGAGCTCGATCGAGATGTCGTCGACGCGCTCATTCAGCGTGGCGAAGCCGAAACCTTTCGCGCCCTCGCCGCCAACTGGAGCCTCCGGCTCGACGCGGGCGCGCGGCGCGCGCTCGCCCTGGCGGCGCGCGACGATCTGAGCCTGGGGCGCATCCTGCTCGACCGCGACGATTTCAGCGGCGAGGCCGAGGGCCTCTTTCTCGCCGCGACGCGCCACGAGCGTACGGACATCATCCTGAACGCATGCCGGCGGGCGCTGGCCACAGGGAAGGCGGATCGCCGCCCCGCCGATCCGGCGCTTGCCGTGCGGCTCGAGGCCGCCGCCCTGGAAAGCGACCGCGCGGGCATGGTGGCGATCCTCGCCGAAGCCCTCGACTGTCGCCGGGAGCGCGCCGCGGCGATCCTATCCGACGCGCAGGGCGAACCGCTGGCGCTGGCGCTGGCGGCGCTCGGCGTCGATCCCGATGCGGCCTCCCGCATCTTCCTGGCTCAGGAGGCGAACCGGGCGCCCACGCTCTCTGCGCTCGTGCGCGCCATTCCGCAGCGCGCCGCAACGCAGATCATTGCCGCGACTGTCGGCGGGCTGAAAGGCGAGCGCGAGGCCGCACGGCGCGTGAGCGGACGCGACGATCTCGCGGCGGCGCCCGGCTGGCGGCGTCCGGCGCAGGTTCTCGGCCCCGCGCCGCTGCGCAAGGCCGATCGGTCCGCGTGAGAGGCTCAGGCGGCGAGATCGACGAAGACGCGCCCGTCGCGGTCTTCGATCTCGATGATCCAGAGGTCGGGGTCGAACATGATCTCACGCTTGAGGCGCGCCTCCGCCTCGGCGGAATCGACCCAATCGCCCGCATGGACCTTGGAAAAAAGACGATCCACGCCCTCCGGCAGCGCCTCGCTTTGCGGGGCGGGACCATAGACGGCCGCGCGGCCGTCGAGCCGATCGAGCTTGATGAAAAGGGCGCCGGCCTCGGCCGAGCCGCGCCGGCGCAGCATGGCGACGGCGCCTTGCGCTTCGGCCCGGCGGATGAGGGCGGCGGCAAAAATGTCGGATCGTAGACGCATCAGCCCAACTTAGTGCGCGACGCGCCTCTGGTCCAAGCCCGTCACTGAGGGCGCCCCGCCCCCGCCCCCGCCTTCGCGGCGATGGCCTTCACGACCTTTGGCGTGAGTTCGCCCGTGGCGGAGAGGCCGTTGTCCTGCTCGAACTTCGCGATGGTCTTGCGTAGGCCAGGGCTCATGATCCCGTCCGGCTTCACCACATAGCCGAGCCGTTGCAGGGCGCGCTGCGCGGAGAGCACATTGCGGTCGGGCCCCGCCGCCGGCGTTTCGGCCGGGGCGGCGGGGGACTTTTTGGCGTCGCTTCCGAGCAGCGAGCCGATCTGGTCCCGGCTCGCGGCAGGCTGCTTCTTTTCCGGCTTGGCAGCGGGGGCGGGGTCGGTTTTCAGGAGCGCCGCGAGCGGATCGACCTTCGCGGGCTCCGGCTTTGCTGCGGCCTTCGGGCCGATCCGGGGCGCCGCCTCGGTCTTGACGGCCTCGGCCTCGCGCGCGGCGGCTTCGATTTTCGCCGGGCGGGCCGGCGGCGTCGGCGTTTCCGCGACGGGGCTCTTCTCGGGCGTGACCACATGCGCCGAGAAGAGGGGTGCGGGATGGCGGCCGTCCTGGAAGAACAGCGCGTTCATCGGCACGCCGACGAGGGCGAGGCCGCCGATGCCGACGAGCGTCAGGACGCCGAGGCGGCGCTTCTCGAACATGCCGCCGCGCGCGGGCTTTTTCTTGGGCGCCCGCGCGGGGGAGGGGGCGGCGCCCGCCCCGCGGCGCTTGGGCGACGCGGCGCGTTCCTCGGGGAAGTCGTCGAACCTCTGGTCGCTGAGAGAAACGTCACGCAATTTTCTTCACCGTCTCTTCGTCGTGGCGAATGACCGCGCCAAAAGCGGCGCCATGGCGCGGAATGGTTTCGATCCTGGCGGCGGCCCCGGAGGCAGAGCCAGGGGCAGACGCGAGCGCGCGGCAGTCGAGCGGCAGACGCACCGTCACGGCCGCGCCCTTCTTCGGCGCACTTTCGATGACGATGGCGCCGCCGTGCAGCCCGACGAGACCGCGCACGACGGAAAGGCCGAGCCCGGTGCCTTCATAGGCGCGGCCGTGCGTGGCGCTCGCCTGAAAGAAGGGGTCGCCGAGACGCGGGAGATCGGTCGGCGCAATGCCGATGCCGGTGTCGGCCACCGTCAGGGACAGGAGGTTGCCCTCGGGCGCGACGCGCACGCTCACACGACCGCCGGCCGGCGTGAATTTCACCGCATTCGACAGAAGATTGAGCGTGATCTGCTTGCAGGCGCGCTTGTCGGCGACGAGCTGCGCCGAGTCGCGGCCGTAGTCGCGCAGGAGCCGCACGCCGCCTTCGTCGGCCTTGAGCTGCATCATGTCGCAGCACTGGTCGAGAAGCTCGGGGAGCGAGAAGGGCTCAGGGTTGAGCTGCATCGCGCCCGCCTCGATCTTGGACATGTCGAGGATCGTGTTGACGATCTGAAGCAGGTGATTGCCCGAATCCGCGACGATGCGCGCATATTCGCGCTGCTTGACCGGATCCGCGGGCGAGAGCGCCGGATTGGCGAGCATCTCCGAAAAGCCGATGATCGCGTTGAGCGGCGTACGCAATTCATGGCTGACATTGGCGAGGAAGCGCTCCTTCATCGCGGCGGCGCGCGCGCTCTCCGCCCGCGCCGCCGCGATGGCCTCTTCCGCGCGCGTCTGCGCCGTCACGTCACGCAGAAGGCAGACGACGGGAGCCGTCGATCCGTCCGTCTCCCCGGCCGTTGCATCCGCGCGGCGCATGCGCGCCTCGAAATTGTTGAACACCGGCTCGGCGTAGTCGCCCGAAGCCGAAGGCGCGAGCCCGACCTGGACGCGCAGAACGGCGGCGCAGGGCGCGCCTTGCGCGGCGGCGTCCGAGACGAGCTTGAGAAAAGCCGGACGGTCGCCGATGTGAACCCTCTGAAAGAAGCCGCGCCCGACGAGGTCGCCGCGCTCCAGCCCATAGGACTTGTGCGCGTCGCCGATGGGCGCGACGACGGCGCCGCTGCGGTCGAGATGCAGGACGATGTCGCCGAGCGCGCCGGTGAGCAGGCGCAGATCCCGCGCGCTCGCCGCTTCGGCCGGGTTTTTCTCGCCGCTCTCGGCGCGCACGGCGCAGCGCGCGAGAAAGGCGGCGTAGAGGATGAGCGGCGCGGCGAAGATCGGGAAAGCTGCGGAAAGGTCGAGGCCGCCGAAGTCTTTCACAGCGAGACCCGCCGTGATCGCGGCGATGGCCGCCGCCTCGGCGAGGACGATCGGCGCGACGCCCGGGGCCGCCAGCGCGGCTTCCACGAGCGCGATGGTCAGTGAGGCCACGGCGGGGCCTGTTGCGCCCGCGCCCGCATAGAGCGCCGAGGACAAGGCGAGCCAGCCGAAAATGGAGATGCTCTGCGCAAGGACGAGCCGACCCGTGCGCGCGAACGCGGCGACGGCGACGAGCGGCGTCTGCGCAAGAAGGAAGATCAAGGCCTCGTGAGGCGTCGGCGGCCCGTAGACGAAGAGCCACATTGGCGCGCTGGCGAGCGCGCAGCCGGCAAAAAGGAGGCGCGGCAGCATGAAGAAGCGATGGCGCGCGCGTTCGAGCGGGTTTCCGCCCGCGCTTTCGTGGATGAGATGGTCGAGAAAACGCAACGGACCTTCCGGGGACATCGATTGGGTAACCAAAATACGCAACGGCGCGCTCCTGCTCGACAGGAAGGTGGCTGAGCAGTCTTAATGAGTGCTGAGCGGTTCTGCGCGAGGACGGCCCTCTGGCGTCGGCGCAAGAGCAAAGGTTTTATTTTGGTTGTCTCCCTGCCATTTTGCGAGGCGGGGGCGCGTTTACTTCTGCTCAATCCCCGAGCGCGACAAAGGTTACGGACGGCGTGTTCTCTCAGGCGCCCGATCCGGCGGAGATCAGCCCTTGTTTTTTCTCCTCAAATGCGTCGCTTGCATCGCGCTCGTACTGTTCGCGCTCGGCTGGCGCGGGGCCGAGGGCCCGTCAGATTCAACGCAGTCGCGGGCGAGTTCAGCGGCAGCCAAATCCCAGCGGCGGGCGCCGGTCGAACTGGGCGCGCGGGAGCTGGCTCAGGCGGGGGCGGACGCCCTCGTCGCCGCCGCACGCGACAAATGCCTCGCCGCGCCCCGTGAGTGCGCCGCCCTGCTGCAACATTATCAAGGCGCGGCGCGGGCGCGTTAACCTTTGGAGCGAGCCAAAACGACAGGCGCAAGCCTGAGCGTTCCGAAAAAAGACGATTTGGCCGTAATCAAAAAATTAACCATATTCCTTGATCTCGTTGACGAGCGTTTCTCGAAGCCGAACCGCTTCCCCGCCTTTCCGCCGCAACCCGCGTTGCGCAACCGCATCAAGGAGACGGACATGTCCGACGAATCACTTGCGCAACCTGAAGAGACAGTCACCCGCGCCGAGCTCGAGAGCCTTCGGGAGCAGCTGAAAGCGATCCGGGGCGATCGCGACCGCCAGAATTTCGAAAGAGCGGAGATTGTCGCCAAGGCCAACGTCTACGCCAAGGAGCGGGACGAACTGAAAGAGCAGCTTGCCGCGGCCGCCGCCGAGCGCGACCGGCTCGCCCAGGAGAAAGCCTCCGCTACGGCGCTGGTGCAGAATCTGACCCGCCTGGCCGACGACGCCAATCGCCGCGCCGACGAGGCGGCCGAGGAGATCGCGCGCCTGCGCGCCGCGATCGAAAATACGCCTTCGGCCGACCCGGTCGCGCTGCTCACGGCGCTCGCCACCGAGAAGACCAAGGCCGCCGTCGCCTGGCTGCGCGCGAAGATCCCGGCGGACAGCCCCATGCTCCCCTGGTTCGACAAGACGGTCGAAACGGTGACGATGGTCGGCTGCATGGCGGTGAGGCTGACGAAGGAGTTCATCGCCTGGGCGACGCCGCGCGTCATTGCGCTCACCAAGCAGGGCGCGGCCAAGGTGGAAGAGCTTCTGGCCAAGAAATAAGGCCGGGCTTTTTACTGTCGTTTCGAAGCGCGGATGGCTCGCCATCCGCGCTTTGTTTTTGTTCCGGTCAGGCGCCGGGGATCACGCCGATGCGCTGCAGGAACCAGAAGGCGCCGAATAGGCCGATGAGCGCGGACAGCGCATAGACGAGCTTGTCGTGGCGTTTTCCGTCGGTGTGGCGGTCGATGTAGAGCAGCACCGGCAGCACGGCCATCACAATGGCGATCTGGCCCGCCTCGACGCCGATGTTGAAGGCGGCGAGCGCCGGCACGACGGCGCCCTGCGGCACGCCCATTTCGGTGAGGGCCGAGGCGAAGCCGAAGCCGTGGATGAAGCCGAAGAGGAAGGTGTTGCGCCACCTCTTGTCGACGTTCTTCGACCAGAAGTTCTCCGCCGCGACGTAAACGATCGACAGAGCGATCAGCGCCTCCGTCAGCGTCGAGGGCAGGGTGACGATGTTGAGCGCCGCGAGCGACAGCGTGATCGAGTGGGAGATGGTGAAGGCCGTGACGATCTTCACCACCGGCCAGACGCGATGGGCCCAGAGGATCAGCGCGAAGAGGAAGCACAGATGGTCGTAGCCGGTGACGATATGTTCGACGCCGGCCTCGAAGAACTTCTTCATCAGCTGCGCCGTCGTCTCCATGGGCTGCGCGAGGTCGAGCGGCGGGTCCTGCGGATAGCGCATGGTCTCGCCGGCGTTTGGCGTCCCCGTCAGAGAGATGAGGTGCTTGCCTTTCGACCCCTGCGCCGCCAGCAGCTTGGTCGGGTCATAGAAGACCTTGCCGGTCGTTCCCGAGCAGTCGAAGCGCATGACGACGAGCGCGCTGTCCTGGTTGGTCGGGTCCTCGCCCGCCTTCTCGACCTTGGCCATGCAGGCGCGGCCCGTCTCGTCGCGCATGGCGACGCGCTTGCCGACGAATTTGCCGATCTCCTCCTCCAGCACGCCGGGCGGCGACAGATCGACGCTCGCGCGCTCGTCCATCGTCTCCTGGAACATGCGCTCGAGATCGGTGGCGAGGAAGCCAACGTCCACGACATAGACGCGCTCGCCGGCCGGGGCGATCTTGCCCGTCGATATATCGGGCGTATGCGCCAGAGCGGGCGCCGCCATTCCCACGACCGCGCCGACGCACAACAGCGCCGAGGCGGCCAGCCTCCTCCAGAACCCCGTCATCTTCAACGTTTCCTTTTGTTTTGGTTGGCGCGCACCATGCCAAAGGCGCAGGGCCCGGACAAGACCGTGTAAACAAAGCTTCGTTGCGGGCGACGGCGCTGGCCGGTAGAAAGCGTAAGAGGCGACGGGCCGGAGCAGGGGCGGCGATGCAGCGCGTGACGGTGACGATAGACGACGAGCTGATGAGCGCGCTCGATCGCTACATGGAGGCGGGCGGGCATCAGAACCGTTCCGAGGCGGTGCGCGATCTCGTGCGCGCCGGCCTGCTCAAAGAGCCCAGGGCCGACGACCATGCGCGGCCCTGCATCGCAGCGCTGGTCTATGTCTATGACCACGAGACGCGCCAGCTCTCCAGGAAGCTCGTCCACGACCACCACACCCACGCCGACATGTCCATTGCGACGCTGCATGTGCATCTCGACGCCTCGAGCTGCCTGGAGGTCTCGCTGCTCAAGGGCCAGAAATCCGAGGTCGAACACTTCGCCAGCCATCTGATCGGCGAGCGCGGCGTGCGCTACGGCCAGCTTGTCGTTGTCCCGGCCGAGGCGGAAGACGGCGATCCGGCGGCCAGCCAGACCGCGCCGGACCACCCGCACGCTCATGATTAATACCTCCTTAAGCTTCTGTTGCAAAAAAGTTACTCGCCCGCCAATTCTTGGCGGCCCGATTGACAGTCGCGTCCCCCGTAAGACAAATTTTCGGAAAAATCACAACGACCGTCGGGAGCGACAATGAACCGCCCAAAGCAAAGTCCGAGGTCAGGTCCATGGCTCTCTGCGGAGAGAACGCCTCTTCGCCAATAGAGGCGCAGGCGCGCACGACCGCTCAAATCAGCGTAAGGCAAAGAAAAAAATAGCTGCGCCAATTTGTGGAGACCGCCAGGATGTTCGCCCGCCGCACGCAAATCTCCCTCGCCGCGCTCCTGGCCGCCTGTTGCGCAGGCGAGGCTTTTGCGCAGGCAACCCTGCCGACGATCAACGTTGGCGGGCGTCAGCCGCGCCGGGTGGCGAGCAAGCCGGCGCCGCGAACTCAGGCTCCGGTGCGCGCGGTTCCCGCGGTGGTGGCCGCTCAACCGGCGCCGGGACCGGTGGAGCCCAGCACGGAGCAGGACACCGCGCTCGGCCCGAAGATCGATTATCCGACCGGCCCGAAGCAGATGACCTCGTCGAGCGAGCGGTTCTTTACCGGCGGCCAGGTCAACGCCATCCCCTTCTACCGGCCGGGCGAGGCGCTCGAAATCGTGCCGGGTCTCGCGGTCACCCAGCACAGCGGCGAGGGCAAGGCGAACCAATATTATCTGCGCGGCTTCGACCTCGATCACGGCACCGATCTTGCGCTCTATCTCGACGACATGCCGCTCAACATGCGCACGCATGGTCATGGCCAGGGCTATGCGGACGCGAATTTTGTCATGCCCGAGCTGCTCGCCTCGGTCGATGCGCGCAAGGGCCCCTACAATGTCGAAGACGGCGATTTCTCGAACGCCGGCACCATCCGGATGCAATATCTGAAGAGAGTGCCGCAGGGCGTCTTCACGTCGAGCGCCGGCGAATTCGGCTATGGCCGCCAGTTCGGCATGAAGTCCTGGAGCTTCATGGGCGGCGACATTCTGGGCGCGGCCGAGGCGACGATCTACAACGGCCCCTGGGTCGTGCCGAACAATGTCCGCAAGATCAACGCCGTGATGCGCTACTCGCGCGGCGACGAGGCCAATGGCTTCGGCGTGACCGGCATGGCCTACGCCAACCACTGGACCTCCACGGACCAGCTTCCGCTTCGGGCCGTCGATACGGGGCTCATCTCGCGATGGGGCTCCCTCAGCCCGACGGACGGCGGCGACACCACGCGCTTCAGCCTGTCCGGCCACTGGAACCGGGAAGGCGAGAACAACTATTCCCGCGTCAACGCCTATGCGATCCATTCGACGCTGGAGCTCTACAACAACTTCACCTATTTCCTCACCAATCCGGTGTTGGGCGACCAGTTCCGTCAGTTCGACCGCCGCACCATTCTGGGCTCGAACGGCATCCACGGCATCAGGTTCAATTTTCTCGACTTTCCGTCCGAGCTTCGCTTCGGCTATCAGACGCGCTGGGACGACATTCGCGTCGGCCTGCAGGACACCTTCCGCCGCGCGGCCTACGACGCCATCCGCAACGACGCCGTGGCGGAAGGCAATATGAGCCTCCTGACGGACGTGAAGACCAAATGGGCGCCCTGGCTCACGACGATCGTCGGCGCGCGCTACGACTATTACTGGGCCAGCGTCAACGGCCTGCAATCGCCATACGCCGCTCCGATCGTCGGCTATCTCAACGAAGACCCGGCGCAGCCGGTGAAGCTCTGGACCGCGCCGTACAACAGCGGCGCCAGCGCGGCGCAGCTCATCAGCCCGAAAGCCTCGGTCATCATCAATCCCTTCGACGACAAGACGGATTTCTACCTGAATTTCGGCCGCGGCTTCCACTCGACCGACGCGCGCGGCACGACGCAGAATTATTCCACCAACGAAGCGACGGACGATCTCGGCTATCTGTGGGTCGCCAAGCGTCCGCTGCTGTCCCCCTCGACCGCGGCGGAAGTCGGCGTCAAGACCAAGGCGATCGACCGGCTCGAGTCGGCGCTGACGCTGTTCTGGATTCAGCTGAGATCGGAAAACGTCTTCGCCGGCGACTCGGGCAATACCGTCTTCGGACCGCCGAGCCGGCGCCTCGGCGTCGAGTTCACCAATCACTACCGGCCGCTGTCGTGGTTGAGCTTCGAGGGCGACGTCACCGCGACCTATTCGCGCTTCATCGGCTTCGACCAGGAACAGGCCGCCCTCTACCAGCAGCTGCTTCAGCCTGACAGCATCGCGTGGGGGACCTTCCTCGGCAATGCGCCGGGCAATTATCTGGTGAACGCGCCGCCGATCGTGGCGACGGCGGTGGTGGAGTTCGGCGAGTCGACGGGCTGGTTCAGCGCGTTCAAATATCGCTACATTTCGCAGCGCCCCCTGACCGCCGACGGTTTCTTGCAAAGCCCCGCGATCGGCGTGGTCAACGCCCGCGCCGGCTACCGCTGGAAGGACGGCTGGAAGCTGCAGCTCGACGTCTTCAACATGTTCAATTCCCGCTCGCAGGCGATCGCATACGGCTATGGGTCGCTCATTCCCACGGACCCGCTGTATCAAGCCTGCAACGGCCTGATCAACGTGCCGGCTTCAGCGGCCAATTGCGGGGTGGGCGTGATGGATGTGCATGGCCATCCCGTCGAGCCGCCGACCTGGCGGCTGACCTTCAGCGGACCGCTCAATTACGATACGCTCATCAACAACACCCCCGACGTGACCGAACCGTTCAAGCTCGTCAAATTCTGGGAATGAGACGGCCGCGCCCGATTGCGGCGCCGCCGTCTCGCGGTGGCCGGCCCCCGAGCCCCTCGCGCTCGGGCTCGCAGGATGATTCTCGGCGCTCCTGTGTTAAAAGCCGCCCATGCGTTTCTCTCCCACCTTCCTCGACGAAATCCGGGCGCGCGTTCCCGTGTCGGAGGTCGTGCGTCAGAAGGTGAAGCTCAAGAAGGAAGGGCGCGAGTGGCGCGGGCTGTCGCCCTTCAACGCCGAGAAGACGCCTTCCTTCTACGTGAACGACCAGAAGGGCTTCTTTCACGATTTCTCCTCGGGCAAGCATGGGGACGGCTTCGCCTTCCTGATGGAGACGGAGGGACTGACCTTCCCCGAGGCGGTGGAGCGGCTGGCGGCGCTGGCGGGCCTTCCCATGCCCGTCGAGACGCGGGAGGAGCGCGAGCAGGACGTGCGCCGCGCGAGCCTCGGCGAGGCGCTCGAATGGGCGGCCGAATTCTTCCAAAAGCAGCTCGCGAGCCCCGCCGGTCGAGAGGCGCGGACCTATCTCGACCGCCGGCAGGTCTCGGCCGTCTCCCGCGACAAATTCCGGCTCGGCTATGCGCCGCCCGACCGGCACGCGCTGCGCGACCATCTCGCCGGCAAGGGCGCGACGGCCGAGACGATGATCGAGGCCGGGCTGCTGATCCACGGCCCCGACATTGCGGTTCCCTACGACCGGTTCCGCAACCGCCTGATGTTCCCGATCTGCGACCGCGCCGGCAGGGTCATCGCCTTCGGCGGACGCGCATTGGAGGCCGACGCCCAGGCCAAATATCTGAACTCCCCCGAGACCCCGCTCTTCCACAAGGGCGCGACGCTCTACAATCTGCACAACGCCCGCAAGGCCGCGCATGACGCCGGCGCGGTGATCGCGGTCGAGGGCTATATGGACGTGATCGCCCTCACGGCGGCGGGCTTCCCCCATGCCGTCGCGCCGCTCGGGACGGCGCTGACGGCGGATCAGTGCCAACTGCTGTGGCGCATGGCGGAGGAGCCGATCCTCTGTTTCGACGGCGACAAGGCAGGGCTCAAGGCCGCCTATCGCGCCGTGGACACGGCGCTGCCGCTCATTGGCCCCGGCCGGACGCTGCGCTTCGCGCTCCTTCCGGACGGACAGGACCCGGACGAGTTGTTGCGCGCCGGCGGCCCGGCGGCGGTGGCGCAGGCCCTCGACAAGCCGCTGCCGCTCGTCGATCTGCTCTGGGTGCGCGAAACGCAAGGCGCGCCGCTCGACACGCCCGAACGGCGCGCGGGGCTGGAGCGCCGCTTGCGGGAGGTCGCGGCCCAGATCGGCGACGAGACGCTGCGCCGCTACTATGGCCAGGAATTGAGCGACCGGCTGGCGCGCCTTCTCGGCCCCGCGCCTGCGGCTCCGGGGCGGGGGCGCGACTTTTCGCCTCGTCGCCGCGCTTTCTCCCGCCGGGGCGAGTCGGAGGGCGGTCCGGTCCGAATCAGCGCGGCGCTCGCCAATTCGCCACTCTTTCGTGGCGTCAAGGCGCCGATTGCGCCGCGGGACGCGCTGATCCTGCTCATCTTGATGAACCACCCGGAGGTGCTCGCGGCGCAGCTCGAAGACGTGGCGGGCCTCGAATTCGCTTCGCCCGACGCCTCGGCTTTGCGCGACGCCCTGCTGCGCTTCGCCGAGGCGGGCGGCGGCGCGCGCGCCGATCTCTTGCGGGCGCTCGAGGAGGCGGGGCTCGCCGCCGTCGCCGGCCGCCTCTCCGGCATGGTCGCCCATGCAGCGCTCTGGAGCGTGCGCCCCGACGCGGCTCCGGCCGACGCGGCGGAAAGCCTGCGTCAGGCTTTGGTCTTGCATCGGCGTTTTTGGGCGCTAAATAAGGAGCTTCGCGCAGTTGAGGCCCGACTGGCCGAAAATTCCAGCGAGCATGATTTGGCGCGCCTGAAGGATATCCACACGCAGCTCACCGCCCTAGATGGCGCTGAGGCGGCCCTCGAGGGTTTCGGCGCCTCTTCAGGACGGTCGACGCGCGCGCTTTGACTTCTGGGGCCACAGCGCAATTTGAATGTGGTTAGCGGGGCGTTAAGACCCCAAGAGCAATGTGAGGACTATCGGCGCGAGGCCGTCCGCCGCGGCGCCGAACGGGGGAGGGGCCGGAGCTGGCAGTCTCCGGAACATGTCGAAGAGGTTCGAGGTCCGCGCCGCACCCCCGTGAGGGAGGGCGGCGGGCGGACCATGTGGAGCTGTGAATGGCCAAGAAAGACGAAGACAAGATCGAAAACGAGGCCGCCGCGACAGTAGACGCCGCCGACGGTCCGCTTCTCGATCTCAATGACGCCGCCGTCAAGCGGATGATCAAGCTCGCCAAGAAGCGCGGCTTCGTCACCTACGCCGAGTTGAACGCCGTCCTTCCGTCCGAAGAGGTGTCTTCGGACCAGATCGAGGACGTTTACGCCATGCTGTCCGAGATGGGCATCACCGTCTCCGAGGGCGACGATCCTGACGACGTGGAGGAGGAGCAGGCCGCGGAAGAGGAGGAGGCCGAGAGCGGCGACCTCGTCGAGAGCACGCGGACGACCGCCGTCGCGACCCGCGCCTCCGAGCCCGCCGATCGCACAGATGACCCCGTCCGCATGTATCTGCGGGAAATGGGCTCGGTCGAGCTGCTCTCCCGCGAGGGCGAAATCGCCATCGCCAAGCGGATCGAAGCCGGACGCGAGGCCATGATCGCCGGCCTCTGCGAGAGCCCGCTGACCTTCCAGGCCATCATCATCTGGCGCGAGGAGCTCGAGGCCGGAAAGGTTCTGCTGCGCGACATCATCGATCTCGAGGCGACCTACGCCGGACCGGAGGGCAAGGCGGCCAAGGCCGCGGGCGAGGAAGAGGAGGGCGATGAAATGGCCCCCGCCACCGCCCCGCGCACGCCGCCGGCCGGGCTCGCCGAGGGCGCGCCCGCCGAGGAATCCTTCGAGGAAGAGGAGGACATGGAAAATTCCGTGTCGCTCTCGGCCATGGAGGCGGAGCTCAAGCCGCGCGTTCTGGAGACCTTCGCGCGCGTCGCCGACGCCTACAAGAAGCTGCGCCGCCTTCAGGACCAGAATGTCGAGAACAAGCTCAAGAACGAGACGCTGACGCCCGCGCAGGAGCGCAAATACAAACAGTTAAAGAAAGAGATTGTCACGGACGTGAAGTCCCTGTCGCTCAACCAGAACCGCATCGAGGCGCTGGTCGAGCAACTTTACGACATTAACAAGCGCCTGATCGGCTATGAGACGAAGCTGTTGCGTCTCGCCGACAGCCATGGCGTCGCGCGCGAGGATTTCATCGACAAGTTTCACGGCTCGGAACTCGATCCGAAATGGGTGATGCGCGTCGCAAAGCTCGGTTCGCGGGGCTGGAAGGAATTCGTCGCCGAGGAGAAGGACCGCATCAAGGATTTGCGCGCCGAGATCCATGCGCTGGCGACCGAGACGGGCCTCGAAATCTCCGAGTTCCGCAAGATCGTGCACATGGTGCAGAAGGGCGAGCGCGAGGCGCGTCAGGCGAAGAAGGAAATGGTCGAGGCCAATCTGCGCCTCGTCATCTCCATCGCCAAGAAATATACGAACCGCGGCCTTCAGTTCCTCGACCTCATTCAGGAAGGCAACATCGGCCTGATGAAGGCGGTGGACAAGTTCGAATATCGCCGCGGCTACAAGTTCTCGACCTACGCCACCTGGTGGATCAGGCAGGCGATCACGCGCTCGATCGCGGATCAGGCGCGCACGATCCGCATCCCCGTGCACATGATCGAGACGATCAACAAGATCGTTCGCACGTCGCGTCAGATGTTGCATGAAATCGGCCGCGAGCCGACGCCGGAGGAACTTGCCGAAAAGCTCGCCATGCCGCTCGAGAAGGTGCGCAAGGTCCTCAAGATCGCCAAGGAGCCGATCTCGCTCGAGACGCCGATCGGCGACGAGGAGGATTCGCATCTCGGCGATTTCATCGAGGACAAGAACGCTATTCTGCCCATCGACTCGGCGATCCAGTCCAATCTGCGCGAGACGACGACTCGCGTCCTCGCCTCTCTCACGCCGCGCGAGGAGCGCGTGCTGCGCATGCGTTTCGGCATCGGCATGAACACCGACCATACGCTCGAGGAAGTGGGGCAGCAGTTCTCGGTGACGCGCGAACGCATTCGCCAGATCGAGGCGAAGGCGCTCAGGAAGCTCAAACATCCGAGCCGAAGCCGGAAGCTCCGAAGCTTCCTGGATAATTGAGGACGCGCCGTCTCGCAGCCTCTCGGTTCTCCGACAATGAACCGCATTTCCGGCGCACGGGAGCAATTTGTCACGGCGGCGCTTCAGCTTTGCTGAAACAGGCGAAGCCATTGCCGCCATCAGGACGAATGCGCCACGTCGCGCGCTCGACGCCCCGGCGCATCTTTATTGCGGGCCTATCTGCTCGCTTTGGCCGTCTTTCTTGCCGCAGTCTCAGGGAATTGCCAGGGGGAGGCGAACCATGAATTCACTCCCTCTTCCCAAACCCTCGCTTTTTGCTTCGATTGTTCCGTCATGCAGTTCGATAAGTTTTCGTGCGAGCGCCAAGCCGATCCCGATCCCCTCATGAGTTCTGTCAGAACCGTTTTTCATTTGATTGAACAGTCCGAAGATCCATTTGATCTGCTCGGGTCGAACGCCGACGCCGGTGTCGCGCACACTCACCAATGCCTCGTCGGCCTGGCGTGAAACGGTCAAATCGACCGTCCCGCCTGGATCAGTATATTTGGCGGCGTTATCCAGGAGATTGCTGATTGCTTGGGTGCTAATCCGAACATCGTCGCAACTGATTGGCAACGCCTTGTCTGCGAGAATGACGTTCAGCTTTATGCCTTTCTTTTCGAACTGGGCCTTGTGAGAGTCCTCGATGAGAGCCACCATCTCATTGAGATCGCGCTGTTCCTTCCTGAGATCGATTTGCCCGCATGCCATGCGTGACACTTGGAAAATGTCTTCCACCACCCTGGTCAGATGCCGGACCTGTCTCTGCATCCTCGAAAACAATGTCTGGAATTTCTTGTTTATGGTCGAATCATTTCCCATTACATCCATTGCTAGTTGGATCGTCGCGAGCGGCGTTCGTAGTTCGTGCCCCAGCGTCGCCAAAAATTCATCTTTGCGCTGGTTGGCCTCATGCAGGGCTTGAATGGCGAATTCACGCTCGCTGATGTCGGTGTTCGCGCCGATCCATTCACGCACTTTGCCATCGGGGTATAGCAGTGGGACCCCTTTTGCGGCCATCCACCGATATTCGCCATCGCACCGACGCACCCGATAATCCACGACGTAGAGCGTCTTCGTTTCGACTGCGCGCCGCCAAACGGGTTCGACGCGCGCACGGTCGTCGGGATGGATCGCTTCGAGCCAGCCCCACCCGGCGGCTTGCGCGACTGTCTGACCGGTGAACTGGAGCCACGTAGGGTGCACTTTTTCCTTGGTAACCAGGCCATCCGGGCCGGTTGTCCAGAGCACCTGGGATGTGGCGAAGACAAGCGCCCGGAACCGCTCTTCGCTCTCCCGCAGGGCTTCGTGGGACAGCTTCTGTTTGGTGACGTCTTCCGAGGCGATGACAATGCCGCCGATTTCTCCGCTCGCATCGCGCCACGGCCGTAGCGACCAACTGACATATTGAACCACGCCGTCTGCGCGATCAAACCGTTCGTCTGCCGCGCTGAAGCACTCTCCGGCTAACGCCCTTCTGTGAAGTTCTTTCCAGCGCTCCGGGATTTCGGGAAAAAGGTCGTAATGGCGCAGCCCTTTGATGGGCGTTGGCAGGCTATAATCGTCGATCCACCTGCCACTCGCGGCAAGGTAGCGCATCTCCCGATCGAACATCGCCACTGCTGTAGGCAGGTCGTCGATGAAAAAACGTAAAAAATCTGTTCTGCCGTGTCTTTCCATGACCCTTGAACACGTTTCTGTTTCTGCTCCATGTCCATTTTGTCATGATATTCGAATAAAACATTCCAGCAAGCCTTTATGCGGTCGAATGGAAAGCTGATGGAGCGTCGACGCAGTCAAGATATTAAACTCCATGGCAATCTCGTGTTTTCATGCTTCATCTCTTCTTTGATGTTTGGTCCGGCGCGGTTTTCCCAAAGCGCCTCTCGGCAGCGCGGCGTCCGATAGGCATTGCGTTCGGATGACAAAGCCGTTCAGAGCCGTCGCCGCGGTCCCGTACCACCAGCGCGGCGCGAGAACTCCGAGTTCTCGACCAGGGCTGGCCCTCCGAAAAACCGATCATCCATGATCGCGCGAAATCGAGCGCGTTGAAGATTGGCATTTTACCTTTTAAGGTTGATTGGCGGTTGTTGATCAAAATGGCCACCCCGCGTCTTGCTTTACCGCAGGAAAGCGCCGACTTCTTTGAACTGTGTAAACATTGTATCAAGGGAGGAATGGAATGAGAAAATCGAGCTTATGGGCGGCATGTGCAGCATTCGCCGTTGTCCTGTCCGGCTCCTCGGCGATCGCCGATACGCTTGCAAGCATTGCGACGATCCACAAGGGTCCGGGCAATTCCTACCCGGTTCTCGGGCGCATCCCTGTTGGCGGCGAGGTCGACGTCGTCAATTGTAATGCTGGCTGGAAAGCCAATTGGTGTCATGTGAAATATCAGGGCATCGACGGTTTTGTTAACGCGAACACGCTTGCCCCCTCAGGCAATGACGTGATTGTCGCCCCTATTGTCACGAACAACGCCGCCTATATGCGCAGCGGGCCGGGACAGAGCTACTCTGTGGTTGGCGTTCTGACGCCGAACAGCCAGGTTGATGTGAAGAAATGCACGACCACCTGGCTCCAGGGCTGGTGCAAGGTCGATTTCGACGGCCTTGAAGGCTGGGTGCATGGCTCGCTGCTGCAACGCCAGGGCGCTCTGATGAATTGATGAACGCCAGTTAATCGTTTGTGGTAGGTCGACCCGCGCCAAGCCTGGCGCGGGTCTGAATTTTTGTGATTAGCAAATCCGCGGCAATTGCTCACCCGCGAGCCAGTCCACGATGCGGGAGCCGCCGAAGGACGAGGTCATCTGGACGAAGCGCCGGTCATCCTCCACGGCGGCGCCGATGATGGCGGCGCTGCGGCCGAGCGGATGGGCGCGCATCGCCCCGAGCAGCGTCTCGGCGGCGTCGGCGGAGACGACCGCGACGAGCTTGCCTTCATTGGCGACATTGAGCGGATCGAGCCCGAGCAGGTGACAGGCGGCCGCGACCTCCGGCCGCACCGGAATGGCGGCTTCTTCGATGCGGAACCCGACGCCCGATTGCTGGGCGATTTCATTGAGGGTCGCAGCGAGACCCCCACGAGTCGGATCGCGCATGAGGCGAAGCGACGAACCCGCGGCGGCGACCATCGTCGCGACGAGGCCGTGCAATGCCGCGGAATCCGACAGGATATCGCAATCGAACTCGAGATTTTCGCGCTTCGACATGATGGCGACGCCGTGGTCGCCGATCGAGCCCGAGAGCAAAAGGACATCGCCCGGTCGCGCCTTGTCGCCGGAGAGTTCGAGCCCTTCCGGCACGAGCCCCACGGCGGCCGTGGTAATGAACACGCCGTCGGCCTTGCCGCGCTCCACGACCTTGGTGTCGCCTGTAATGACCGGCACGCCGGCGTCGCGCGAGGCGGCGCCCATGCTTTGCGCAATGCGCGCGAGATCGGCGAGCGCAAACCCCTCCTCGATGATAAAACTTGCGGAGAGATAGAGCGGCCGCGCGCCGCACATGGCGACATCGTTGATCGCGCCGTGAACGGCGAGCGAGCCAATGTCGCCGCCGGGGAAGAACAAGGGCGAGACCACAAAGGCGTCCGTCGTCATCGCCATGCGGCCCCTGGGCGTCTCGAAGATGGATTGATCGTCGCCCTGCCTGAGCCAGTCGTTATCGAAAGCGGCATGGAATATTTCGGCGATCAGCTGGCCCATGGCCCGGCCGCCGGCACCATGCGAAAGATCGACGCGGCCGTTCCGCAGATCCAGTCTGCGGCGCCAGGCCTTCTCCCGCGTCACGAGGCCATCCTCTCGGCGGCCGTCGTCGTGGGCTGCTCCCGGAAGCGCCGATAGGTCCACTGCGCGGCGCAGGCGCCTTCAGAGGACACCATGCAGGAGCCGATCGGCGTCTCCGGCGTGCACACAGTGCCGAACAGCTTGCAATCCTGCGGACGTTTCGCGCCGCGCAGGATCGCCCCGCACGCGCAGGCGGGATTGTCGCGCGCGGTCGGCGTCCTTATTCCGAACCGGCGCTCGGCGTCATAAAAGGCGTAGGCGTCCCGCAGCCGCAGCGCGCTCGCTTCGACCATCCCGAGGCCCCGCCATTCGAAGCTCTCGCGCAATTCGAAAATATCGCGCATCTCGCCCTGAGCTTTCAGGTTTCCTTCGATGGAAACCGCGCGGCAGTACTGATTTTCGACCTCGCGGCGGCCGTCGTTGACTTGTTGCGTCAGCATGATGATGGCCTGCATGACGTCGAGCGGCTCGAACCCCGCGATGACGACGGGCTTGCCGAATTCCTCCGCGACGAAGCCATAGGGCCTGACGCCGATAACGGCGGAGACGTGCGAGGGTCCCACGAATCCGTCGAGATCGGGTCCCGCGCCGCCGCTTTTCAGAATGGCCCGCATGGCGGCGGGGGTCAGCACGTGATTGCAGAAGATGGAGAAGTTGCGAAGCTTCCTTCTCGCGGCGAGACGGATGGCGAGGGCGGTCGGCGGCGTCGTCGTCTCGAAACCGATGGCGAAGAACGCCACCTCCCGCCCTGGCTCCGTCTCGGCGATGCGTATGGCGTCGAGCGTGGAATAGACCATCCTGATGTCGGCGCCCGCCGCCTTGGCCTTCATGAGGCTGTCGCCTCCCGTCGCCGGCACGCGCATGAGGTCGGCGTAAGTGCACAGCGTCATCGCAGGATCACGGGCGAGAGCGATCGCCGCATCGATGCGTCCAACGGGCAGAACGCAGACCGGACAACCGGGGCCATGAATCATGCGCACATTGGCGGGCAAGAGATCTTCGAGGCCGTAGCGGGAAATCGCATGCGTATGGCCGCCGCAGAACTCCATGAACCGATAGTCGCGATCCGGCCGGGCGATCTCCGCGAGGCGCCGCGCAAGGCCGCGCGCGAGCGCGCCGTCGCGAAATTCGTCCACATATTTCATTGCGCCGATCCTGCGATTTCCCTGATCATGGCCAGGGTGCGCTCGGCTTCCGTCGCGTCCACTTTCGAGAGCGCAAAGCCAACGTGCAGGATCACATAGTCGCCGACGCTGAGACCATCGAGAAGCGCGACGGAGATGGTCTTGGAGACGCCGTCGAGCGACACCTTCGCCATATCGTCGGGAAGAAGCTCCGTGACGCGCACGGGGATCGCTAGACACATGCCGCGCTCTCTTTCTGTTTCATGCTCTGCAAGGCTGCCCGCGCGATCGCCGCTTGCCCGAGCGACAGGCCGCCGTCGTTGCACGGCGCCTTGCGCGCAAGCATCGGCGAGAGCCCGCGCGCGCGCAGCGCGTCGCTCAGGCCTTCGGCCAGGATCAGATTCATCATGCAGCCTCCGCCGAGCGCCACCCGCGTCAGGCCGCGCGTCCGCGCCTGCGCCTCGATCCAGGCGGCGCAGCCATCTATGACCGCGCCGTGAAAATATTCCGACGCTTCGCGCCGATCGAGCCCGCCTTGCGCGATTTCGGACAGGACGGGCGAGAAATCGAGAACGCCGTTTTCGAGCAAGAAGCCCCTTTCCGGCTTTCGGGGCGCGCGCGCCAGCGCCTCGAACGCCATGGCGGCCTGTCCTTCGTAGCCCTGTTCGAGGCAAATTCCGGCGAGCGCCGCGGCGGCGTCGAACAGCCGTCCCATGCTGGTCGTCGTCGGCGTCGCGCTGCGCCGCAGCCGATCCGCGAGCCTCGCGACGCGCGGCTCTCGCGGAAAAAGCTTGTCGGCAAGGTCAAGGCGCCCGATCGCCGCGAGCGCGGCGACGCCCATGCGCCAGGGTTCGCGCGCCGCGCGATCGCCGCCGGGCAGGGGAAGGGGCGCAAGATGGCCGAGGCGGGTCCAGCGCGCGCCCTCGAGCAACATGAGTTCGCCGCCCCAGGCGCCGCCGTCGTCGCCCATCCCATAGCCGTCGAGCGCGACGCCGAGAACGGGCGTCCCGATCCCGTGCTCCGCGGCGATGGCCCCGACATGGGCGGCGTGATGCTGCACGCGCAGCAAGGGCGGACCCATGTCCTCGGCCAGGCGGGTCGAGAAGAAGTCCGGATGGAGATCACAAGCGACGGACTCCGGCGCAACATCCAAAATCGAGACCAGATGGCGAAGGCATTCTTCGAAAAAGCGGGCGCTTTCGACGTCGTCCAGGTCGCCGATGTGCTGGGAGACGAAGGCTTCGCGTCCACGCGTGACAGTTATCGTCGTTTTGAGACCCCCGCCGAGCGCGACGACGCAGGGACCGTCCGTACCGAGATCGACCGGATCGGGAACGAAACCGCGCGCGCGGCGCAGAAAGGTCGGCGCGCCGTCGACCACGCGCATGACGGAATCGTCCGCGCGCGCGACGATGGCGCGGTCGTGGCCGACGATGAGATCGGCGACGCCGGCAAGCCGACGCCGGGCGTCGTCGTCGTCCGTCACGAGCGGTTCGCCGCCGGGGTTTGCGCTCGTCGCCACCAGCGCGAATTCATGCGCCGCCGTGCGCCACTCCGTCGAGGACGGGGAGCCCGCGGCGGCGTGAAAGAGAAGATGGTGCAGCGGCGCATAGGGCAGCATGACGCCGATGCGCCGCAATCCGGGCGCCACTGAGGGGGCGAGCGCGCCTGGAGACTCGATCAGCACGATCGGAGCGGCGGAATGCGCGAGCAGCGCGCGCTCCGCGGATGAGGGCGCGGCGAAAATCTCGACGGAGGCGAGATTGGCGGCCATGACGGCGAAGGGCTTGGCGTCGCGTTGCTTTCGCCGGCGCAGCGACGCGACGGCGTCCTCGTTGCGCGCGTCGCACATCAGATGATAGCCGCCGATCCCTTTCAGCGCCACAATGGCCCCCTGCCGTAGGGCGGCGACGATCGTTTCGACATCGTGATCGAGCCGCGGGCCGCAGCGCGGACAGGCGATGGCCTCGGCATGGAAGCGGCGGCTGCCGGGGTCGCCATAATCCGCCTCGCAGGCGGGACACGGGGGAAAGGCGGCCATCGAGGTCCGCGTCCGATCATAGGGCAGGGCGGACGTGATCGTGAAGCGCGGCCCGCACTGGGTGCATGTCACGAAGGGATAGAGGTGGAACCTGCCCGAGGCGTCGAAGAGATCGTCGAGACAGGCGGGGCATGTCGCGGCGTCGGCGACCATGCGCGTCGTCGTCTTGCCGCCGACGCTCTCGACGATTTTGAAAGTCTCGGCGTCGCCGCGCGTCTCCAGTCGCTCCACCTGGATGGCGTCGATTGTCGCGAGGGGCGGCGCTTCATCGCGCAAGGCGGCGAGAAAGGCGTCGCAGCGCGCGCCTTCAATCTCCATGAGCACGCCGTCGGCGTCGTTTCGCACGAAGCCGGACAGTCCGTAGCGCATGGCGATCTGCCGAGCGAAAGGCCGAAAGCCCACGCCCTGCACGGCCCCGCGCACGCGCAGGCGCAGCCGATCCGAAGAGTCGCGCAACGCCTCCCGAGGCTCCACGCGCGCCATGCGTCAGCCCGCTCCGGCGGCCGCCCGCACGATGCGCGCCTCGATCCAGGCGTAAAGCGCAGCCAGGCCCTCGCCGGTCGTGGCCGAGACGACGAGCGTCTGTAGCCGTGGATTGACCCTCAGCGCATTGGCGAGGCACGCGCCGACATCGAAGGAGAGATGCGGCAGGAGGTCGGACTTGTTCAGCAGCATGAGATCGGCGGCGGCGAACATGTCGGGATATTTGAGCGGCTTTTCTTCCCCCTCCGTCACCGAAAGCACGACGATCTTGTGCGCCTCGCCGAGGTCGAAGGCCGCGGGGCAGACGAGATTGCCGACGTTTTCGATGAACAAAACGCCATTCTCGGGCAGCGTGAGACGGTCCAGCGCGTGGCCGACCATATGGGCGTCGAGGTGGCAGCCCTTTCCCGTGTTGATCTGGATCGCCGGCGCGCCGGTCGCCCGGATGCGCTCGGCGTCGTTCGAGGTCTGCTGGTCGCCCTCGATGACCGCGACGGGATGCTTACGTTGCAAATCGCCAATCGCGCGCACGAGCAGGCTCGTCTTGCCCGAGCCGGGGCTCGAAACGAGATTGAGGGCGAGCACGCCCCTTGCGGCGAGACGGCTGCGGTTTTCACGCGCAAGCGCGTCGTTCTTGGACAGAATGTCGCGCTCGATGCGGATGATGCGGTCCTGGCTCAATCCCGGCGCATGGACCCCGGCGATCCCCGCGCCGAAGTCAAGCAATTCGCCCTGCGCGTGGTCGTGCGCGAGGGCGCCATGCGCATGGTCGTGATGGTGGTCGTGACGATGGCTGTCGTCATGATGATGGCGAGGATGTGCGTCGCCGCGCCCCGCGAGCGCCGGCCCCTCTTTGTCAGCTTGTCCTTCCACCGCGTCGATCGAGGCCGTTCCGCAGCCGCACACAGCGCACATCAGTCGACCTCCAGCTCCTCGATGCGCAGCTCGTCGCCCGACGTCATCTGCACATGCCGCCCGCCGCAGCCCGGACAGGGTCCAAACCGTTCCGTCAGCGGGACGCTTTTCCCGCAATCGAGACACCAACCTTCGCCCGGCGCGCGGATGATGTCCAGCTTCGCGCCTTCCGCAATCGAGCCGCGGGAGACGGCGTCGAAGCAAAAACTCAGCGCTTCCGGCTCCACATGGGCCAAGGCGCCGACCCTCAGTCTTACGACGCGAACCCGGCTGAAGCCCTGCTTGCGCGCCTCGTCTTCCAGGATGTCGACAATGTGTTCGGTCAGAGCCAATTCATGCATTGGCGCGCTCTTGAAAGTGGCGGTCGAGCCGCGGTTCCATCGCGGTTGTTCAGATACGCGGACTCTTCTTCGTCTCTGGCATCGTTGCGTAAACGACGAGCGACACGAAAATTGCAGCGCTCGCATACCAGTAGAACCAGCTTTCATGACCTCGCGATTTCAGCCAAAGCGCCACATATTCGGCCGAACCGCCGAAGAGCGAGACGGTCGCGGCATAGGGCAGGGCGACGCCCGTGACGCGGATGGCGGCGGGAAATAGTTCGGCTTTCACCACGGCGTTTATCGAAGTGTACAGCCCGACGATCAGCCAGGCCAGGCAAACGAGCGCGAAAGCCGTCCAGGCGTCGCGGGTCTTTTCGATCGCCATGAGCAGGGGCGTGGTGAAGAGCGTTCCCAACACGCCGAAGGCGACAAGCATGGGCCTGCGCCCGATGCGATCCGACAGCGCGCCATAAAGCGGTTGCAGAAGAAGCGCGAAGAGAAGCGAGCCCGCTGAAATCCAGGTCGTCTCGGCAGCGGAGAGGCCCGCCGAAAGCTTCAGGAATTTCTGCATGTAGGTCGTATAGACATAGAAGGCGACGGTGCCGCCGAGCGTCAGGCCGACGACCGTCGCGGTCTCGCGCTTGTGGGCCAGCAGCCCCTCGAGCGAACCCTTGCGGGATTTTTGATCCAGAGCCTCGTAGGCGGGCGTCTCGGCAAGGTCGCGGCGCATTCGCAGGATCACGACCGCGAGCAGAGCGCCTATGACGAAAGGAATGCGCCAGCCCCATTCGCGGAGCGCCTGCTCGTCGAGGAATATATTCTGGATCAAAAGCAGCACGACGAGCGCGAGAAGCTGTCCCGCGATCATTGTCACATATTGAAAGCTCGAATAGAAACCGCGGTGAGAGCCCGGCGCGGTTTCGGCAAGATAAGCAGCGCTCGACCCATATTCTCCGCCGAGGCTGACGCCCTGAAGGAGTCTTGCGAAGAGGAGCAGCGCCGGCGCTCCGGCGCCGATGGCCGCGTATGTCGGCGCTAGCGCAATGATGAGCGAGCCGGCGCACATCAGCAGCACGGAAAGCATCAGCGCCTGTCGCCGTCCGCGACCGTCGCCGATGCGGCCGAAGACAAGGGCGCCAATCGGGCGCATGAAAAATCCAAGGGCAAAAACCCCCGATGCCGAGAGCATCTGCGCCAGGGGATCGTCGCCGGGAAAGAAAGCATCGGCAAAATAGAGCGAAAAGGCCGAATAGACGTAAAAGTCGTACCATTCGACCAGATTGCCGGCGGAGCCGACGACAATCGCTTTCATCCTTTGGCTTTTTGCGGCTAACGCCATGATGCGCCATCCAGATTCAGGCTTCCGCCAACGATGCGGCGCTCGATTGTTATAGTTGATCCACAAACTAGAGATGCCCGAGACGCCGCGACTATTTTGTCTATTTCGACGAATGACGCAAAATGCTAAGGTTAATATTGCCTCTCCCGGTAAAAACGACGCGAAGAGGATCTTCGTGAATGATATTAAATATTTCGCTCCTGGTCTTCGCGGTGGTGGTGTCCTTGCTCTTGCTGCAGGCGGAACTTATGCGCCTGCGCCGCATGGGCAATATACGACAAGCGCTCGTTAATTTGAGCATCTCGACTCTTGCCTGTTTCCTGGGGTTCAGGGCTGTCTTGTCTATTCTCGATAGGCTTGCGCGTTAGGAACGGATTGCGGGGCAGGCGCGCGTTTCCTGAGACGCCGACTTGATCATCTGTTCAAACAAACTGGCTGGAGATGTTCACCATCAGCGCCAGTATGGTGGTATTGAAGAAGAACGACACCACGCCATGCACCAGCGCGACGGCGCGCATAGTACGTGAACAGATCTCGACGTCGGCCGTCTGGCAGGCGACCCCGACCACGTAAGAGAAATAGAGGAAGTCAATGTATTGGGGCGTCTGCGTATTGGGAAAATGCAGACCGCCGCGCGCCGCCGCCGCCATATGCGGCGCAATCGCCTCCTCGCTGTAATATTCGTGCGCGTAATGGAAGGCGAAGATCAGATGCATGAAGGCCCATGAGCCGAAAACCGTCATGATCGCCAATGTGACATGCGCTCCCTTCTCATCGGAGAACAGGTTCTTCGATTGCCCGAGTTCGGCGATGATCGCGCCGATGGCCACGCAGGTCGCCGTGCCGGTGAGAAGGAGAACTGCGGTGCGCCCTTCATCCGACAGGATCGCACGCCGGCGGATCGACTCGTGGGTCGAACGCATGATCATGCGCGCGGCTGCGAACAGATAGAAGAGGATCGCGGCGTCCCAGCCGATGAGTCCGCGGGTGACCGCGCTGAGCTCCATGGGCGCCCATTCGAGCGCCAGTGCGGACCGGTCGACCGTGGCGGGCAGCGCCCAGCCGATCGCGACGCCGGCGACGCCGCAGAGCGCCAGACGGTAATGGGCGCGGAGGATACGCCATGGCGCAAGGAGCGGGGACCGGCCTTTTGCGTCTTCGTCGGGCGCCCTCGACATCGGCGGCCGCTTTAGCTGCGTCTGGCGGCGACGAACCGCGCCGCTTCCGCCAGAGTGTCTGTGCGGTCGCCGAGTCCCGTGGCGGCGAGGGCCGTAGTCGCTTCATCGACGAGCGCGTCGCAGCGCGCCTTTGCGGCCTCGAGCCCGAGAAGCCCGACGAGGGTCGCCTTGCCGCGCTCTGCGTCCTTGCCGGCGCGTTTTCCGAGCGCCGCCGTGTCGCCCTCGGCGTCCAGAATGTCATCAGCGATCTGGAAGGCGGCGCCCAGCGCCTTGCCGTAGCGCCGCAACGCCTCGGCCTGCTCAGGCGTGGCGGCGCCGAGGATGGCGCCGGCGTCCACGGCGAACCGCAGGAGCGCGCCCGTCTTCATGGCCTGCATCTCGAGCGTCGCGGCCTGATCGAGCGGCGTCGCGGCGGTCTCCGCGGCAAGATCGAGCGCCTGGCCGCCAACCATGCCGCCGAGCCCCGCGGCCCGCGCCAGCGCCAGCACCAGCGCAGCGCGCAGACCGGCGTCGGCGTGAGTCGCCGGGTCGGCGACGACGTCGAAGGCGTAGGTGAGAAGCCCGTCCCCCGCGAGAATGGCCGTCGCCTCGTCGAAGGCCTTATGCGCCGTGGGGCGGCCCCGGCGCAGATCGTCGTCGTCCATCGCCGGGAGATCGTCGTGGACGAGCGAATAACAATGGATCATTTCCAGCGCGCAGGCCGTGCGCAGCGCGGCCGGGCCCTCGATCCCGAAGAGGCGCGCGCTTTCGATGACCAGAAAGGGGCGCAGCCGTTTTCCGCCGCCGAGCGTTGTGTAGCGCATGGCCTCGAGCAAGCGCGCCGGCCGCGTGATTTCGTCCGGCAGCGCGGTCGGCGAGAGAAGCGCGTCCAGCGTCGCTTCCGTCGCCACGGCGGCCGCGTCCAGACGGCGGCGAAATTCCTCGGCGCGAGTGGCGGCGTCCATTTCCTGTCCTTTGCTGAATGTCTCTAACGCCTGCTGCTAGCAAATTTGGCCTCAAAGCCCAAGGCCCGCAGCGGCTTCTCATCCTCGCCCAAACGGGGCGCGCCCGGGAAGGCGGGGATTCTCAGGCGTGTTGCATTTGGGCGACAGCGATCGCCGCGCCCCTTCTTTAACCTTCGGCCGCGCTTCGACAGGCGCAGGCAAACGCGCCTCGGGCGTCATCCTCCAACGGGAGACAGGCATGAAGAAGGTTCTGCTGCTGACCGCGGCGGTCGCCATGACGGCGCCGCTGATGGGCTGCAATTCGCCGGGCGAGCGCGCCGCAGGCGGCGCCGTGATCGGCGGTCTGGGCGGCGCGGGCATCGGCGCGCTCGCCTCCGATGGCCGCGCGGGCGGCACCCTCGCGGGCGCCGCGATCGGCGCGGCGACGGGCGCGGTCGTGGGCGCCGCGACAGCTCCGCCCCAGCGCTGCGCGAAATGGGGCTGGGATTACGAGGGCCGCCGGGTCTGCGTGGCCTTTTACAATTAGCTGACTTGACGGGAGAAGCCGCGTGAAGCGTCTTCCCGCGGCTCCTCCTGTGGCGCTCGACAGTCAAGCTGATGTCTGCGCCTCCATGCCAACCCGAACGATCCCGTTTTCCGCCTGCGCAATCAGCAGGCCGGGCGTCGAGCGGGCGGCGCCACACCTGCCGTCGCGATCCACGATGATGAGCCCGCCCGAGCCCCGCACCTTGCGCACGAGATAGGATATTGCCTCCTGCGCCGCCTGCGGGGCAGAAAGTCCATGTTTTTCAACAAGAAGCGCGGCGGTGCGGGCCAGCGACGTGCGCAGGAAATCCTCGCCTGCACCCGTGCAGGAAATCGCGCAGGAGGCGTTGTCGGCGTAAACTCCGGCCCCGATAACCGGCGAATCGCCGACGCGTCCGCTCATCTGATTGACAAGGCCGCCGGTCGAAGTCGCCGCGGCGAGATCGCCCGCGCTATCGCGCGCGACCGCGCCGACCGTTCCGAGCTTGCCGCTCAGGGGGTCGGCGTGATCGAGCGACATCTGACGCCGCGCCTTCGCGCGGGCGAGCTGCGCCCGCCTCTCCGGGGTGACGAAATAATCCTGCTCTTCGAAAGCGATTCCATGGGCGCGCCCGAAATTCTCGGCGCCGGGGCCGATCAGGAAAACATGCGGGGTCTTTTCCATTACAAGGCGAGCCAGCAGCACGGGGTTTCGCACCCCCTTGACCCCCGCGACGGCTCCAGCTGCGAGGTTGCGGCCATCCATGATGGAGGCGTCGCAGCAGCTTTCCCCCGCCGCATTCAGCACCGCGCCGCGCCCGGCGTTGAATAGCGGATCATCCTCCAAAAGGGCGACGCAGC